>JAHFJR010000041.1 GCA_023245775.1 Candidatus Peribacteria bacterium
TCCAGCCTTTTCGGACGAGCTTTACCGCATCCATGCGGACCTGTGGAATGTTCGGATTGGTGGTGTAGGGCATGTACCGCATATTGCAACAGAGTGTTGCAAAGGTACTGAACCATAACGGTACGATTGACAATCCATGCATTGCCTCTGTTGCTCATTGACAGGCGCAGACATATGTTTATACAAACCTATTTCCCCACGTTATCAATTCCAATCTTCTTTCCTGCATTGACTTCCAATGTGGCTCCAAAGGAAAATGCACGCTATGCGCACCTCCTCCACACTCTCTCTTGTTCTCCTTGTTCCTCTCCTCCTTGTAGGCTGCGGCACCAAGCGTTCACAGCCTGCCGCAGATATCCCACCTGCTCAGGAAGTCGCGATGGATTCCTCTGATTGGACTGGGATCGAATCCCCTGCTCCGAATGTTCTTGCTACAAGTCCAATCACCGTTCGAGGCAAGGCGCCCAAGGATTGGTTTATCGATGGCTCTCTCGCTGTCCAGCTCATTGACCTGAATGGTGCGGTTATTGCCGAGACCAAAGCCAGTGCAACGACAGCAACCGCGAATGCTTCGATGCCGACCTACGAAGCTCAACTTCCCTTCGAGCAAACGGGTGTCGAGGATGCAGCTCTTCTCGTGAAGAAAGGTAATACGTCTGGTGATCCTGCACAGGATGCTCAGTTCAGAGTCCGCGTGAGGTTCTATGATCGTCCTACCGAGCTCTCTGCTCCTGAGGCAGATGCGATGGTTACAAGCCCGCTTATCGTCAGGGGAAAAGCGAGTAAGTCTTGGTTCTGGGATGGCTCGCTTCCGATTCAACTCGTTGA
Organism: Candidatus Peribacteria bacterium; assembly: GCA_023245775.1. Classification (GTDB taxonomy): domain Bacteria; phylum Patescibacteriota; class Gracilibacteria; order Peribacterales; family Peribacteraceae; genus SICN01. The sequence goes on from JAHFJR010000041.1 coordinate 829, forward strand.
CTTCAATGGTGCTGTGATCGCTGAGGGGAGGGCTACGATCGTTGGACCGGATAAGGATTCCGATTATCCTGACTTTGAAGGTGTCCTCGAATTTGAACAGACAGGTGTGCAGGACGCTGAGGTCGTGATCAAGAAGGACAACCCATCGCACCTCCTCTCTCACGATGCCGAGTTGAGGTCCCGTGTGAAATTCTACGACTTTCCCACGAACTAGCAGTTTCCTCTCTTCGTCTTTAGGAAAGCCTTTGCCTCGTTTTTCGTCGTGATCTGTTTCCTCATCTGCGCATCGTGAAGATCCTGCAGGATCTTGCCAACTCTCACTCCTGCTCCAATGCCGAGAAGCTGCATGACTTCGTCTCCTGTGAGGAAAGGCTTCTCCTTCCGAGGATGAGTATTCAGGAATTCATCGTAGTCTTTGATGATGCTCTCGTAGAGAGCAAAGTCAGAGGGTGTTGTTCCTGCAATATCCAGGAACATGAGCTGCAGTAATTCCTGAAACCACGGATGGAAGTACCAGTGTGCTTTGCGTTCTTCCGTCAGAGATTCCAATGTTCCCATCATCATGTGATGCGCGATGATCCAGCACACCTTCTCCATTCTCGCCGTCGGCATTTGGAGTCGCTGGGCAATGTTCTCCGTCAGTGTTTCAGAGACCTCAGCATGATGATCGAAGCGGATTCGCTCCTTCACGGCAAATGTTTTCGCTTTGCCAATATCGTGGAAAAGAGTTGCAAGACGAACGTCAATCCCGTGATCCTCACCAGCAGCGTCGATCGACTGGAGGAGATGCTCGAAGACATCACCTTCCCTGTGGTAGTCACGCGGTTGCGCGACACCCTTGCACACGGAGATTTCCGGCAAGATTTCCTTCAGAATACCCATCTCTTCTAGATCCCGAAGTGCCTTTGAGGGCTTCGCTACAAACAATATTTTCTCAAGCTCCTCCAAAATTCTGGTGCCGGAGAGCGCTGCCGTCAGATGCGCATATTTCCTCAGCGCATGGTAGGTATCCGGATGATATTGACCATCAATCCCTGCACGAAGTCTGACCAAGCGAAGAATGCGGAGTGCGTCCTGTTGGATCCTCGCCTCAGGCTTGCCAATGAACTGTACCAATCGTTCCTTCAGATCCTCCTCGCCCTCGCAGGGATCAAATAATTCTCTACTGACAGCATTCCAATAGATCGCATTGACCGTCGCATCACGTCTGATCGCATCCTGCTCGCGGGTTCCCATGGTGATCGCCTCGGGCCTTCTCCCATCACTGGTACTACTCTCCACTCGAAATGTCGTCACTTCGAAGATGTGTCCCTTGTGCGAAATCAATACACTGCCCAGTGTCGCTGCTGCAGGATCTGATTTCGGGAAGAGCGAAATCACTTGATCCGGAGTGGCGGACGTCGCAAGATCAATATCGATCGGTATTCTTTCGAGAAGCATGTCACGCGGCGCACCTCCGACCCACCAGCACTCGTGACCTGCATCGAGAAATATTGTGGTGATCTCGTAGGCAGCTTCGCCTTGGGGAGTCGCAAGTGTGCGGTCGATGATTTCTCTGGGGATAGACATTTTTAAAAGTTATAAGCTGTAAGCTGTAATCGATAAGATGTACAAAGCTTACAGCTCATAGCTGAAAGCTTAAAGCTTCTCTACTCCCTCATGCTGCACTTCGCCGTCGCCGGCGTTCCCCATTCGACTCCAAAACCTGGAGGTACTGTCGCAGGTCTTAGGCATGCTCACGCGCTTGGCATCACTGCGATGGAGATCGAATGGGTGCAACGCGTCCCCTTGAATCCTGAGAGGATGCTCGAGATTCGTGCAGTCGCCGAGGAACTGAAGATGTATCTGACGTGCCACGCACCGTACTACATCAACCTGAATTCGCAAGATTCGGCGACCCTCGCCGCAAGCAAGAAACGCATTTTGGATGCGCTGCACATGTCAGAGATCGCAGGCATTCATTCCGTCTGCGTCCATCCTGCGTTCTATCAGGGCATGGATCCAAAGAAGGCATTCGACAATGTGCGACGTGCCGTCGATGACATTCTGCAGAAGAAGAAGCTCTTTCCGCACGTGAATCTTGGTCTTGAAACCATGGGCAAACCCACACAGTTTGGGACGCTCGAAGAGGTCCTGAAGATCAGCAAAGAATTCGACATCTATCCAACCGTTGACCCCGCACACATGCATGCGAGGACGAATGGTCTCATCAATTCAAAGAGAGAGTGGAACGAGATGTTCGATCTCTATGAGAAATATGTAGGAAAAAAGTCGTTGAAAACCGTCCACATGCACTTCTCCGGCATTGCGTACACCATCAAAGGCGAGAAACACCATCTGCCGCTTCAGGAAAGCGATGCGAAGTGGAAGGACTTTATTACCGTACTGAAAGATCGAAGGATTGAAGGAACGGTTGTGTGCGAATCGCCGCTTCTGGAGGAAGATACTCTGCGTATGCAAACAGCGTATAACAAGATGATATCTTGACATGGAAAGTTCCGACTGTACATTGTGGACATGGCATCATCTCGTCTTGAGGAAGGTGTACAAGCCTTTCTTCAATCTCCCCTAGGCGCTCCTGTTCTTGATTTTCTCAATGCTGCAGAGAACGGTTTAGATCGCTTACAGCTAGCGGAGAGACTCAAGCGTATTGTTTCGATCGAAAAATTACCGGAGCCCCTCATGGCAATTCTTTTTACGGTGGCATTGAGAATTTCTGGATGTACTGGAAGAATGGAGGCAGAGTCATCGACTCGCTAAATTTCTCTCCTCCTCCATGAACATCGCCATCAACGGTTTCGGCCGTATCGGACGTCAGGTGCTCAGAATTATTCTGGAGAAGCATCCTGAGATGAATGTCGTTCTCATCAATGATCTGACAGATGGTGAAACGCTGGCGCATCTCTTCGAATTCGATTCGACCTATGGCCACTACGACTGCGGAACGGCTTGCTACAAAGATGGAATTCTCTCGACGAAGCACGGCAAGATCAGAACGACGGCGAGCAAAGACCCTGCGACCCTGCCCCACAGAGAACTCAAAGTCGATGTCGTCCTCGAGTGTACGGGGTTCTTCACAAAACGGGACGATGCGGCGCTGCATCTGAAGGCAGGAGCAAAGAAGGTCATTCTCTCCGCTCCCTGTAAGGATAAGGCCGATGGCACGTTCTGCATCGGCGTCAACCACGAGAGCTACGACCCGAAGACCATGGACGTGATCAGCAATGCGTCGTGTACAACGAATTGCTTGGCACCGATGGCCAAGGTGCTCGATGACACGTTTGGCATCGAGTGTGGTCTCATGACGACCATTCACAGTTACACGAACGATCAGAATTTGCTGGATCTCCCACACAAAGATCTCCGCCGAGCACGAGCTGCTGCGATCAACATCGTTCCGAGTACGACAGGTGCTGCCAAGGCCATTGGTGAAGTGGTGCCGTCGCTGAAGGGAAAACTGAACGGAGTGGCACTTCGTGTACCGACACCAACAGGAAGCATGACAGACCTCACGGTGATCACGAAGAAGGCAGCAACGATCGAGGAGGTGAATACTGCGTTCACAAAGGCTTCCCTCGCAAGCATGGCAGGAATTCTCGGAGTCGAAACACGTCCGCTTGTCCTGAAGGACTTTGTCGGCGACTCGCGTAGTTGCATCATCGATGCCGCGCTTACGGACGTGATTGGAGGAAATTTGGTGAAAGTATTTGGCTGGTATGACAATGAGTGGGGGTATTCCAATCGACTAGCAGAGCTTGCAAAATTTGTAGGCTTGAAGTTGTAATCGACATCCCTTATTATTGACGAGACGGGTACTTGACTTATTATATTTTAATGTTATTATGAATATATGGGAAAGATCATCCAACCAACATTACGTGTGTACAGTGGGGCTCATAAATTGGACGTGAAGCTTCATGAGGTCATTGTCCCGCCCGCACTGATTAGGATCCCGAGCAACTCAAATCTTGAGCAATCTCTTCGAGAGATGAGAACGAGCGTGGGTCAGCTCATACACCAAGCGATGCTCTATTCCAATGAGAAAGCATTTACCTTCGTTGTCTATGGAAAGGCAAAGAATCCAGAGGGGAACCGCCCTAGCCTGCTCGCGCAGACTCCACTGCAAGTGGATGAGGAAGATTTTCTTCGGGCTGAAGTCACTGGAAGGCAATTCAGGATTGATATTTCCGGAATAGTTAGAGAGAAACTTTCAGACGGCTACGTGCTCGGACCGCACACCGATGACCCAGATGATGAAACGGCTGACAATCGTTTCATATTGAGATTGAGTGGGAGAACCTCTGAAAAACTCCGTTCAATCCATAGAGCGGAATAAATTCCAGCAACGTGAGTCGCCGATTGAAATCATCGGTTCACTGCGCATCATGTGCTGGATTGGGAGCGGGATGCTTCCCGCGGAGGCTTACTTCTTCTCTTTCTCATCCACCACCTCCGCATCGACGACGTCATCCTTGCTGTCTTTCTTCTCAGGTGATTTCGCCGCTGCCTCCTCATCTGCCTTCTTCTTGGCCTCTTCGTAGACGAGTTTGCCGATCTCCTGCGCTTCGAGACCGAGAGACTCGGTGGATTTCTTGATCTCTTCGATCGTCGCACCATCCTTCTTGAGGAGTTCGCGAAGTTCGTTCATCTTGTCGTTCACCTTCTTCTTCGTATCATCCTTGATCTTGCTATCGTACTCGCGCATCTGTTTCTCGAGTGAGAAGATCAGTGTGTCGGCCGTATTGCGTGCATCGACGAGATCCCTCTTCTTCTTATCCGCATCGGCGTTCAGTTCTGCATCCTTCCTCATGCGCTCGACCTCGTCTTTGCTGAGGCCGGTCGAACCCTGGATCGTAATGTGCTGTTCCTTGCCCGTGCCCTTGTCCTTGGCTTTCACTTGCAGAATGCCATTCGTATCGATGTCGAAGGTGACTTCGATCTGCGGCATACCGCGAGGAGCGGAGAGGATCCCATCGAGGATGAATCGCCCAAGCGACTTGTTATCGGTAGCCATCTCACGCTCGCCCTGCACGATATTGATCTCAACGGACGTCTGATTGTCAGCGGCTGTCGAGAACACTTGCGATTTGCTTGTGGGGATTTTCATATTTCGTTCGATGACTTTGGTGGCAACACCACCCAGTGTTTCGATGCCAACGGAGAGCGGAATGACATCGACGATCGTGATGTCGCGGTTGATGTCTCCGCCAATCTGGCCCGCCTGAATGGCGGCACCGATGGCGACAACTTCATCTGGATTCACCCCCTTGTGTGGCTCCTTGCCAAACAGCTTCCGCACCTGCATCTGCACGGCTGGCATACGCGTCATGCCACCTACGAGTACCACTTCGCTGATCTGACTGATCTTGATCCCTGCATCCTTGAGAGCTGCTTCACATGGCTTCACCGTGCGCTCGATGAGGTCTGCAACCAGTGCCTCGAGCTTCGCTCGTGACATCTTGATGGTGAGGTGCTTGGGGCCTGTGTTGTCTGCGGTGATGAAGGGCAGGTTGACCTCAGTTTCGATCTGGGATGACAGCTCAATCTTCGCTTTCTCTGCTGCTTCGCGGATACGCTGCAGAGCGATCTTGTCCTGTGCAAGGTCCACACCCTGATCCTTCTTGAATTCTGCAAGCAGCCACTCGACGATCTTCTGATCGAAGTCGTCCCCTCCCAGATGCGTGTCGCCGTTCGTTGACTGCACTTCGAAGTGCCCATCTCCGCTGAGTTCCAGCACCGTCACATCGAACGTCCCTCCACCAAGGTCGTAGACGATCACCTTCTCCTCCGTCTTCTTCTCCAGTCCGTACGCGAGCGTTGCAGCCGTCGGTTCGTTGATGATGCGGACGACCTCAA
>JAHFJR010000022.1 GCA_023245775.1 Candidatus Peribacteria bacterium
TTGCCGCAAAGCGGCAAGAACAGAGCGTTCTTCAGAGGAGAGTTTTCGATGATGTTTCATAGGAACACGAGGGTAGAGGAGCTACCTCAGGTGTTCGGATTCGTTTTAGAACTCGGGAATAAGCCATTATTCAAAAGCGATTTCAGTGTTATATAATATTAGACAATATAAAGATATGATGTCAAAATGGGGACATGGATACTCCACAGCTTCCAGCATCGACAACCCTCGACGAGGTTTATTCTGAGATAGCGAAGCTGCCACCTGACAGGCAGCAAAGATTCACCGATTCTATTGATGAATTTCGAAGTGAAATTCATCGCATGCTTCACTTCCAGAAAATTGATGAAGAATGTGGAGGCACTGACATGGAAATACAGGGGTATCTCAAGGAAGAGCAGGGCAAGGTTGCTGCAGCATGTGGGTTATTGATTGGTAGGGTCCTGCGAGAGCAACAGGAAGGTCCACTTCTTCTTCGTATGTACATTCATCCCGGAGATCGCCCCTCCCAGCAGAGAGTTTCTACTGATGGAGTTTTGGATGCACAGGTGCTCGATATTATTCAGGGCTCAGAGTCCGTATATGGAGGCGTCAAGTTTGTCGTTTACAAGGACTCCGATGCAACAATGGCAGTCATTGTGTTTGATCAGATCATCTTCCATGCCAATATTGCAGCGCAGTTTGTAAAAGAAAAAATGGATTTCATTGGTGCTGGGAAAATTACAGGGAGCTACGTTTGCTTTGATTCAGATACCTGCATCAAGGATTATGGTTTCGATGGACCAAAAGACCCTATTCTTGAGAAAGAAATATTGCAGACCATCGAGGAACAATGGAATGTGCTCCATAAAACATGGCGTGCTGGTTGATACCTTCGCTACTATTCATCCATTCGTTCATGCAAGAGAGATCGAAAAATTGCCGGCAGTGTCAGACGGTGTTCGTCGTCACCGACGAAGACCGTGCGTTTCTGAAGAAGATTGCACCGACGTTCGCAGGGAAACGGTTCGACATTCCACATCCGACACTCTGTCCTGATTGCAGGCAGCAGCGGCGTATCACGCAGATCAATGAATTTCATCTGTATCGACGAACGTGTGATCTCACGGGGAAGTCTATCATTGCAGACATTCATCCGTTGACTCCTTACAAAGTTTACGATCAAGAGGTTTGGTACTCCGACAAGTGGGATGCGATGGACTACGGGCGCGAGTTCGATTTCAAGAGACCGTTCTTTGAGCAGTACTACGAACTCACGCTCGTGGTGCCGCACTTCAATCTGTTCACGGGATACCAGTACGATATCAACTGCGATTACACGAATTACGCGGGGAAGAACAAAGACTGTTATCTCATCTTCGATGCGGACGAGTGCCAAGACTGTTCCTACTGTTACAGCTTGAACAGTTCCAAGGATACGGTCGATTGCTACCGCACGCGCCTCATGGAGCTCTGCTACGAATGCGTCGACTGTCTGAAGTGCTACAACGGTCACTTTCTCCAGGACTGCAGCAACTGCCGCGACTCCGCGTTTTTGAAGAATTGCATCGGCTGCAGCCACTGTCTGATGTGTAGCAATCTGCAGAACAAGGAGTACCACCTGCACAATCGGCCCGTCTCCAAAGAAACATTCGAGCAGGCGATGCGTTCACTGTCCTCACGATCCGTGATCGACGAAGCGAAGAAACAATTTGCCGAGTTCACACTTACATTTCCGCAGAAGGCCCTGCACGGCGTGCAGAATGAAGATGTCTTCGGTGATTATCTGACCGAGTGCAAGAATGTTCGTACGTGCTTCGATTCGACGCGCCTGTGGGATTGCGCGTACGTTTGGAGATCGTTTCTCCCCGTGAAAGATGCGATGGATTGTCAGGACATCGGCGACGGCGAATTACTCTACGAATGCAGTGGGGTGGGGTATAGCGCTCATAACATGCTCTTCTCCGCCAACTGCTTGGATACCCTGAACAATTACCTCTATTCGACATTTTGCATGCACTGCAAAGATCTCTTCGGATGCTGTGGGCTTCGGCACAAGCAGTACTGCATCTTCAACAAGCAGTACACGAAGGAGGAGTATGAAAAAACGGTCGCAAAGATTCTTGAGCACATGCACAAAACGGGGGAATGGGGTGAATTTTTCCCTGTGCAGCATTCGCCGTTTGCCTACAACGAGACGCAGGCGAATGCCTACTATCCTCTTACAAAAGCCGAAGTACTTGCCCGCGGTTGGCAGTGGCGCGAGAAAGATCCGAAAGACTATCAGCTACAGAAATTCATCACTCCTGATGCCATTGACGCCGTTTCAGATACCGTGATCGATGACGTTCTCGCCTGTCGCACATGCAAAAAAAATTACCGCATCATCACGAAAGAACTGACATTCTACCGTCGCAAGAATCTCCCGCTCCCCATCGACTGTTTCGATTGCCGCCACGACGTACGCAGAAACAAGCGTAATCCGCGTGCTCTCTTTACCCGAACGTGTGCCAAATGCCAAAAGTCCATCAAAACGACCTATGCACCCGAGCGGCCGGAGATTGTGTACTGCGAAGAGTGTTATCGGGCTGCCATCTACTAATGCGGCGTGTGTTGCTCGAAGATGGATCGCAGTTTCTGCGCTTCCCTCACGTTCCTCCGCACGGTGATCTTGCACTTCGCCTTCATCCGAAAAATATCGGAGAAGAGTTCTGCGTCGAATGTCTCGATGGACTCAACGGTGTTGAAGAAGAATGCGAAGTGCCTGGTGATTGCAGGAGGAAAGATGCATTCGAGGATGTGATCATCGCAGACCCAGAGTGCGCATCCTTCTTTCGGAAACGGGATATCTGGTGTGATACTTCCATGAACATTCCGCACTCGTATCAAGCGTTCCCCGTAGCGATCCAAAAATGTGTCGTTGCCGTAGAGAATGATCATCGGATGGCCGCTTGCGACCATACTCTGATAGAAGCGCGTTTCCGTTTCGCGCATACCCAGGGAATACCACGGATGAGAGTTGTACATGTACGCCGGATGTTCTTGGAGACTTTTCGTCATTCTCAGAAGGACATGTGCCCAGATGGGATCCAGCCCCATGAGTGAGTCCGCCCAGAATTCCCGGCGCTCCTGCTCAAGAAGCGGGAACTGAAACTCATCCACTCTCTGCTCCACGTAGGTTTTCGTCACTGTAGAGACATAACTTGTGAGGTGCGCGACCCACACCATGTTCAGTGAGATCTTGCCGCTGCCCTTCACGAGCATTTGTGCATCGATCATCTGGGAGACCGTGCGGTAGAGATTTGGGAGGGACACAGTGACTCCGTCTTTCTCGAGCTCATTCCGAATGTCAGCGACTGTCAGAGCCTGCCTGCAACCGAAGAGTTCGAGAATGGAACTCTGTAGCGGATGGAGCGGGTCGAGGTTTGCCATTCTCAGCCTATGATATTCTTATTTTTTAAGAATTCAATATGTATATTCTCATATTACTTGAAAAATAGATTGGATGCTGGAGAATGTTCTGACGATGCAACATGCTTGTACCGTCTGCGGCCAACACTTCTCCGTCGAAGCTGACGATCTCTCGTTCTACGAGAAAATTTCACCTGTATTTGCAGGGAAGACATACCTCATCCCTTCACCAACACTCTGTCCGGAGTGTCGTTTCCAGCGGCGCATGATTTGGCGCAGGGAGCGCTTTCTCAAGCAGAGAAGTTGCAGCAGTTGCAAGAAATCGATGGTCTCTATGCACACGGCCGACACACCCTACCCTGTGTACTGCCTCCCGTGTTGGTGGAGCGATGCGTTCGATCCGCTTTCGCATGGTCAACCCGTCGATCTCAATCGATCCTTTCTCGATCAGCTTGCGGAACTGATGCAAAAAGTGCCGCAAATCACGATGATGAACGACAACGGGGTTGGGAGCGAGAACTGTGAATACTGTCACGATTTTGCCTCAGGTAAGAACTGCTACCTGATCATGGGTGCGTGGGAACTGCAGGATTGTTACTACAGTGATTGCAATTGTTTGAGGAGCCGTCACCTCTTCGATTGTTCAGGCATCCATTTCTCGGAGCTCGTCTACGACTCGCTCAGTAGCCAGCACCTGTACCGGTGCGTCGCTCTCGATCACTGTGAGAATTGCAATGACTGCCGGTTCGGTGGCGATCTGAAGGGATGCAAAGATTGCCTTGGTTGCTTCGGGCTCCGCCAGAAGCAGTACTGTGTGTTCAACGAGCAGCTCTCGAAAGAGAAGTACAGAGAGAAACTTGCCTCACTACGCCTTGATACACCTCTAGGGTACGGAGCGTTTCGGAGAGAGTACGAATCCTGGATTCTGCAATTCCCACGCAAGTGTGTGCATCTCGTGAACTGCGAGAACTGCGTCGGCGATGATCTTTTTAACTGCAAAGATACCGTGATGGGCTTCCAGCAAGACGGCGCTGAGTACTGCAAATTCATTGTGCACGGTGACGCTCCCAAGAATTGTTACGATGTCAGCCAGAACGGACGGGGACTCTGGTGTTACGAAGGATGCACGCCGGACAATTCGTACATGACGCATTTTACGACGTGGTGCTGGCATGACAAGAATGTGCTGTACAGTGACAATTGTCATCACTGTGAGCACGTGTTCGGATGCATCTCGCTCAAGCGGAAGAAGTACTGCATCTTCAATGTGCAGTATACGAAAGAGGAGTACGAAGATCTTGCGGCGAAGATTATCGAGGGCATGATCCGTGACCGTCAGTGGGGCGAGTTCATGCCGATGACCATGAGTCCTTACTGCTACAACGAAACGGCGGCGCAGGAGTATTTTCCTCTCACGAAAAAGGAGGTGATTTCACGGGGGCTGCGATGGAGGGACCGTGATCCAAGAGAGTACGCAAAGCAGACCTGTGAACTTCCGGAAGCAATCGGCGATACTCAGGATTCCATCGTCGATGCCGTACTTGCATGCAGTGGGTGCAGGAGGAATTACAAAATCCTCAAGCAGGAGCTGACGTTCTACCGAGGTCTCGGAATACCGATTCCCCGTCTCTGTTACGAGTGTAGGTGGAGCGGGCGTGTGGCACGTCGCAATCCCCGCAAGCTCTGGGAGCGGGACTGTGCGAAGTGTCACGATCCGATCGTGACGAGCTATGTCCCCGAAAGGCCGGAGATTGTGTGCTGCGAAGGGTGTTATCTGAAGTCTGTGTATTAACCGCGGGTAGCAACCCGCTCCCAATGATATTTTTTCTTGAACGGGAGCGCGATGCCTGCCTACTGAAGCCTCAGCAAAGATGGGCTTCGCGCGTGTAACATTATCCCCCTTTCAATCCTCTTATCGGTTCTCTACTACTCCTCGCTCCCTTCCACGCAAGCTCGAAGACCGCGCGTTCAGTCTTCGTGTAGACGGAACTCTCGATGATCATCCCAAGGAGTTCGTTCGGATTCAGCGACAGGATCGCTGCACGGTCGTTGTAGAACGCGATCTGGTACTCGAATGGTGCATCGCCCGGATTCACGAATAGCACTTCCACGAGGTAGGTGTGGAAACCTTGCGGGTAACAGTGGCCGAGGTGTCGGAGCCCTTCGTTGGAGTGAGGGGAGAGGAAGCGTGTGCGGATCTTCCTCTCGAGTTTTTGGTTCGCGTAGTGGATGAGCTCGTTCTCGGGTAGCACTTTTGGCAGTGCGCCGAAATCCGTGTAGCCGATGATCTCGCAACCTGCATTCAGCGTGTCCTCGAGAACGTTGCGGATTCCTTCCGTCCCTTCGTAGTATTGGATTTTCGGTTTGTAGGCGAGTGCATGGGTCATCGAAAGCAGCTCAGGGAGAATTTTCTCCGCACGTTCCAGCTTTTGCTGTTGCCTGCGCACAAGAATACGCGGATCTTCCGCAGAGAAGTGGCGAACGTTTTTTTTCGTGAACTGCGCAATCAGTCCTTTGACAGTAAGACCTTCCAGAATTTTGTAGCAGAGGACGCGGTGCACTCCTGCTTTCTTTGCGATCGCACTGACGTACGATCCGCCCAGTTCGAGGAGTGCGATATAGACTTTCGCCTCGTCTTCGGTGAGGCCGAGTTCGATAAGATCAGAAGGTTTCATTGTGTTGTAATAAAATTACTACAGTTCAAGAACTATTCTAATATGGCTTACAGTAGATGTAAAGTAGGAATTTCTATTTTTGAGTGTATTGACGTCAATACATTTGTGGATAGAGTGGCAGCATGAAAACTACCTGTACTGCATGCTCGGCATCGTTTCCTATTACAGAAGAGGATCTTGCATTCTACGATCAGGTCTCGCCGGTCTTCGGCGGAAAGAAAGAGGCGATCCCGCCACCGACACTGTGTCCGGATTGTCGCCAGCAGAGGCGGATTAGCATCATGAATGAGCGTCACTTCTATCCGTCTGTCTGCGGTCTCTGTGGGAAGAGCACGATCACCGAACAACCGACATCGTCAAAGAAAACGGTCTACTGCCGTGAGTGTTCGCACGGTGATCGTTGGGATCCATGTTCGTACGGACGTGAGTTCGATTTCAGTCGCCCATTATTTGAGCAGATGAAAGATCTCTGGAATGACGTTCCCGCACAGAATCTGCTGAATGCCGGTACGAATGTGAATTCGGATTACATCCACTACGCCGGTTTTGCGAAGAACTGTTACCTCATTATGCACGCCGATTTCTGCGAGGACTGCTACTACGGCTATGGTTTCAAGAAGAATACGGGCTGCGTGGATGGCTTCTACAACCTCTCGTGTCAGTACTGCTACGACTGTGTCGACGTGAATAGTTGTTACGGTTTGAAGGGATGTCAGGATTGTATTAACTGCAGTTCATCGTCGTTCCTGAGAGACTGCGTTGGTTGCAAGAATTGCTTCCTGTGTGTGGGACTTCGCGACAAGGAGTACTGCTTTGAAAATAAACAACTTACGAAAGAAAAATACGCAGAGGAGATAGGGAAGTACGATCTTGGATCTCATGCGCAGTATCTCGGGTGCAAGATCCGCAGATTGGCCATCGAGAAAGAGCATGCATTCAAAGAGTATCATGGTCACAACAGGGAGAATTGTTCGGGAGATTATCTGACGAATTGCAAGGATACGCACAGCAGTTTCGATTGCGAGAGCGTCGAGGGTGGCCGGTACCTCTACCAGATCGTCACGGGTGCCAAAAACATTGGAGATATCTACATGTATGGCTTGAATCTCAGCGAATCCTATGAATGCGCTGTAGCGGGGAACGGTTGTTACCATGTTTTGTTCTCCCATAATGCACACGTCAACTGTTCCGATTTGATGTACTGCTGGTATGTGCAAAGTTCAAACAATTGTTTCGGTTGCATTAATATGCATCATAAAAAATATTGCATCTTGAATAAGCAGTATACGAAGGCGAAATACGAAGAACTTATACCGAAGATCATTGAACACATGAGAAAGACCCCACTTCGCTTGCCTGATGGCAGCTTCGCGGGGCAAGAGTGGGGCGAGTTCTTCCCGACATCATTCTCTCCGTTCGGCTATAACAAGTCTTCGGCGCAGATGTATTACCCACTGACGAAGGCCGAGGTGAAGAAGCGCGGATGGACATGGGACGACAGCGAGCCCGAGCCTCCGTCCGTGCTGAAAGTCATTGCCGCCTCGAAGCTTCCGGATTCTATCACTGAAATTCCCGATGATATCCTGAACTGGGCCGTACTCTGCGAGGTGACGAATCGTCCGTTCAAGATCACGCCGCAGGAACTTCGGTTCTACCGCGAACAGCGTCTGCCTGTTCCCCGTCGCTGTCCCGATCAGCGGCACCTCGATCGTTTTGCGCAGAGGAATCCACGCCGGTTCTGGGAGAGAAAGTGTGCGAAGTGCTCGAAGCCGATCAGGACGACCTACAGCCCCGAGAGGCCCGAGATTGTGTACTGTGAATCTTGTTATCAGAAGTCTGTGTATTAGGAAACAGCCGCGGGTCGCAGCCGTCGCCAAGGCTATGGCCGCCAAGGAACACCCGCTCCATTGGGTGATGTCATCATGAAGATCAAAAGGAGCGCACGCCTGTCTGCCGGCAGGCAGGTTCGGTGCGCGTTGTAGGAAGGAAAACAAGGCTTTCTGCCTGCGTGCTTTGCACTACCCTTGCATGAATCATGATGCGTACGCTACAATGTACATATGAACAAATTTATGACTGCAACAGAGGCCAGAAAGCATTTTTTCGAAGTGATCGATCAGGCTGAACACCCCGGTGTCGCCGTGGCGATCACCCATGAAGGTATTCCGAAAGTGGTCGTGATGTCCTTTGAGGAATATGAAGGCTGGCAGGAGACGATGCAGATCATGTTCGACTCTGATCGTTCCTTGGATAAGGACATCCGAGCAGGAATCAAGGAAATGAAGTCCGGGAAGAAGCCCAGAGGGACGATCAGCCTTGCTGCCCTGAAGAAGGAACTACGACTCTGATATGTATCTTCTTGAAATAAAAAAGAAGGCCAAGAAGGAGATCAAGGCTCTGGCAAAGAAAGATCAGCAACGCGTTCTTGCCGCACTCGATGTTCTTTCCGAGAACCCCTTTGCAGGAAAGAGATTAGAGGGGGAGTACCAAGGGGCTTGGTCTCTACGGGTATGGCCGTATCGCATTCTCTATGCCGTGCATCGGGATATTGTGACAGTGAATGTGCTCAGGGTGGGTCACAGGAAAGATGTCTATCGATGAAGTTTTACAGCTCCCGATACACGTTTTGCCTGTGTCCGATACGGATGATCGTGATGATGCGGATGGTGGATGCCAATTCGTAGATCACTCGATAGTTTCCGATGCGAATTCGATAGCAATGTTCGTATCCACGGATTGGTTCGTATCCATCCTGTAGAGGATTCGTGCGCAGTTCATCCATGGCATTCTGGATACGATGAAGAATGGTGTTCGGAATGCGGCGGATATCCTTCTTGGCCGAACGGGAAAAGCGAATAGCGTATGTCATTGTGAGCAGAATACGAGCATTTAGCGCTTTCCTTTTTTCTTTAGAAACATCTCTTCCCATCCGATTGTGGGCTCTCCGCGGCGCTCTTCAATGGCGCGAATATCCTCGAGCTCTTCCTGCATTCTCATGAGGGCGTCATACTCTTCCGGTGGAACGAGAACAGATTTCACCTTGGAATTCACGATCAAGTAGACAGGCACATTGTCGGGGATGGCTTTTGCCCCGCGGGATTTGATGGATTGCATAGTGATGGTATCCATAAGAGTACTGTAAAGAGTATGAAATTTAGTATCTTTATTGTACTCTTTATTTACAGGAAATACAAGGGGATCATTGCATTCCTGTGTCCTTGATCGGTCTCTCTCCCACCTCACTCCGTCGCTGAGGCGCCACCTCTCTCCCAAAAAGGGAGAGAGGAACCTTTGCTTTCCCATAAAAACGGGATGAGGCAGAGAGGTAGTTACTTCGCCACGAACGCGGTAGCCCCGAGCCACGCAAGATCGAACACTGCTTTCATCGTGCGTGCGAAGGTCGGGCTCTCGACGATGAGTCCGAGCAGTTCGTCGGTATTCAGAGAGACGATGCCCACAGAGTTGCCGAAGATGAGGACGTCGTTTTCGAAGAGGAATTGGTTTTTGTTCACGAGCAAAATTTCGATCAGGTTCGCGTCGTATTTCTCGGGAAGGAATTGATCGAGAACATGGACGGTCTCGACGGTTGTTGGCGAGAGGTAGCGCGTCTTGATGCCTTTCTTCAACTTCGTGTGCGTGTAGGTGCGGAAGAAGTCGGGGAAGAATTCGGTCACGAGTTTCAGGTTCGTGTAGCCGAGGATCTCCCGTTTTGCCGTGAGCGATTCTGTGAAAACTTTCTCCACTCCGTCACGTCCTTCGTAGAATCGGATCTTGGGTTTGAAGGCGGAGGTGGAGATCAACGATTTCAGTTCCGGCATCAGACTCCTCGCCATCGTCATTCGCTCCTCTGTGATTTTGACGAGCTGTTCGGGAGGTTCGGGTGCGAAACACTTCACACCGTTCTTGTTGTACTGCGATAGCAGTTTTTTCTGCAGGAGATTGTCGATCGTGTAGTAGCAACTCACGCGATTCGCCCCCGCCTTCCGCGCGATCACGGACACCGGCCCACCGCCGATCTCAAGACAGGCGAGGTACACACGTGCCTCTTCATCGGAGAGGCCGATCTTTAAGAGTTCGCTGATCATTCCTCAGTATTATACCAGTGTTGTCTAATTTTTTCTACAGTATTTTATATGTATTTTTTGGCTTAATGGTAACAAAAAAATAGGTTATACTTTTTAAGTGTTAGACAGATTTTTCTAGTTGTGAGAGACTATGACCGTCATCGAAATGGGCGCTCTGCGTCCAAGTTCCCCCTGCTTTTCTCATGCAAAAAACCACGCACCAGTCGCAAGGCTCCGGTACATGGCAGGCCTGCCCCCAATGCTCGGCCGGATTCGAGATCACGAAGGATGATCTCGCATTCTATGAAAAAGTTTCGCCGGAGTTTGGCGGGGAGAAGTATCAGATTCCTCCTCCGACCTTGTGTCCGGACTGCAGGGCACAACGCAGATTCTGTTGGCGTAACGAGCGGCATCTCTATCACAGAAAATGTGATCTCACGGGCAAGACCATCATTTCGAATTTCTCGCCGGACAAACAATACACCGTGTACGAGTATGCGGAGTGGTGGAGCGACACGTGGGATGCGAAGCAGTACGGAAGAGCCTTCGACTTCAAGCGGCCGTTCTTCGAGCAGTATGCGGAGCTTCTCAGAGAGGTGCCACAATTGAATCTTTCCGTCTGGAATTCAGAGAATAGTAATTTCTGCAATTACATCGGCAACGTCAAAAATAGTTATCTGCTCTTCGGATCGGTCTACAGTGAGGATTGTTGCTACGGTTCGCCGTACTACTCCAAAGACTGTGTCGACACACTCGTCGTGCGCGAGTGCGAACGCTGCTACGCATGCATAGATTCGCGCAAGCTCTACGAGTGCAATTACTGTCAGGATTGCCACAGCTCAAGCGGTCTCACGTATTGTTATGATCTGCAGGCTTGCAGCGATTGCATCGCATGTGTTGGACTACGCAATAAAAAATTTTGCATCTTCAACGAAGAACATACTGAACAAGACTACAAGAAAAAGAAAGCAGAGCTCGATCTGTGTGTGCCACATGTCCATGAAATTCTGCGTGAAAAATTGCAGGTACTCCGTCTGCAGGTGCCTCATCGGTACATGCAGAGCAATCAGGCCGAGGATGTCAGTGGCAACTACATCTATCAGTCGAAGAATGTTCATGATTCGTACTACGCTGATCGATCTCATGACTCCCGATTCTGCGGACAGGTGGTGGATCTGAAGGATTGTTACGACAATAACTTCACTGAGGAGAACGAACTCTGTTGCGATTATCTGGGTGCGTATCAGAATCATCGGGTTAGTTTCTCCCTCTTCTGCAATAGAGTTTCGGATGCGCTCTACTGCAATGCCTGTCACAGCTCCAGGTATCTCTTCGGTTGCAGCAGTATCCGCAGCAGTGAATACTGCATTCTCAACAAGCAGTACACGAAGGAGCAGTACGAAGCGCTCGTCCCGAAGATCATCGAACATATGCGAACAACGGGGGAGTGGGGCCAATTCCTTCCTGCAAACATTTCACCTTTCGGATATAACGAAACCGTTGCGCAGGAATTTTTCCCGCTCACGGCAGATGTTGTCACCGCGAAAGGATGGACATGGTTTGAAGAGCAGAAGGCTCAGGACAACTATTTTGGCCCCGATCCTGATGTTCCACCAAGTATCGATGATGTCTCGGATGACATCACGAAGAAGATTCTGCTCTGCTCAGTGACAGGAACTCCGTACAAGATCATTCCGCAGGAACTGAAACTCTATCGGTCCATGCATCTGCCGATTCCGAGGAAATGTCCGAATCAGCGCCATCTGGAGCGGGTTGCCATGCGCAACCCGCGTAGTCTCTGGTCGCGTGAGTGTGCGAAATGCTCGAAACAGATCCAGACAACCTATAGCCCTGACAGGCCTGAGAAAATTTATTGCGAGGAATGCTATCTCTCTACCGTCTACTAATCATGCCACTCCTCTCTCGATACATCGGCTTGTCTCAATATCCTGCTCAGCAATGCAACACTGATATCGGCTTGATGCGGATTCGGAATACGAACATCGATCTCACCCCTCGACATAAATTGGTGCCTTCCTCCAGAAAAAGGTCCTTCGAATCCAAGATCACGAAAACGATCAATGAGCTTCTTCCGAGAAATCGCGGTCAACTTCCTCATGCTGTGAGGAGAGCATTGAGGTCATATCTTCGCGCAGTCGGGATGAATTGCTGTTTGCGGACTTTGAGGAGCAGCCACTCCTCGAGTACTTCTTGCAGCTCCGCGAGGCACTCTTTCTTTGTTGCCCCCTGTGCCCACACACCTTGGAATCCCAAAATCGTTCCCACGTATGGTAGAGGGTCATCGATTTTTTCGACTTTCGCTTTTGTCATGACGGCTCTGACGTACTCGGTAAACATGCGTCTATTCTACCATACATTGTCATGAATCACACCCTTCGACCAACTCAGGGCAAGCTCTGCACCCACTGCTCGGCAAAGTTCGAGATCACAAAGGAGGATCGGCGATTCCTCGATCTCTTCGATGTGCCTCATCCGAAGATGTGTCCGGATTGTCGACTCCAGCGTCGGCTCTGCGAGCGCAATACCAGAAGCCTGTACTACAGAAAGTGCGACCTCACGGGGAAGCAGATCATTTCGCAGTACAACACCGAGCAGCCGTTTCCAGTGTATTCGATTGATGCGTGGATTAGTGACCAGTGGGACGCACGCACGTATGGACGTGAGATGGATTTCAGTCGTCCGTTCTTTCTGCAATTCAAAGAATTGCTGGAAACAGTTCCACACCTTGCGCTCTTCAATACGCCAGGAACCATGGAGAACAGCGATTACAACAACTGCACGGGAAATCTGAAGAACTGTTACCTGATCTGCGAGAGTGATTTCTGCGAGGACTGCTACTACTCGAATCTTCTGAAGAATTCGAAGGATGTCGTTGACTGTTCGGTGTGCTACGAGTGTGAGCGATGTTACGAGTGCATCGATTGCATCGGATGTCATTCGCTCGTAGCGAGCCAAGATTCCCATAACTGCTCGGATTCGTTCTTCCTCATGAATTGTCATTCCTGTCGCGATTGCATTGGATGCATCAATCAACGTAGGAAGCAGTACATGATTCTAAATGTGCAGTACTCAAAGCAGGAGTATGAAACGAAGAAGCGGGAGTTGAAACTGGACTCGAGGAGTGGGCTCTTGGCACTGGCAGACTTCTGTCACAAGGAACATCTGAAGCACCCGTATCGTTGTCTCATCGGCGAGAGGACGGAGGCTTGTACGGGCGATCGTCTCTACGATTGCAAGAATGCACATGAATGCTTCGATTGTAAGGACATTGAGGATTGTCGCTACTGTGAGCGTCTCTCACTCACCTGTAAGACGTGCATGGATTTCAATTCCTGGGGCCAGAACAGCGAGCTCGTGTATCAGTGTTCTGCAACGGGAGACCGCGTCTACAACTGCAAGTGCTGTTCGACATGCATTACGATTCAGAACTGTGAGTACTGTTTCGAGTGCTTTCACTGCAGCGATTGCTTCGGATGTGTGGGTTTGCAGAATAAGAAGTTTTGCATCTTCAATAAGCAGTACTCAAAAGAAGAGTATGAAGTGTTACGAGAAAAATTGATCGAACACATGAGGAAATCAGACGAGTACGGCGAGTACTTCCCCATGTCGCTCTGCGCGTTTTCCTATAATGAAACCTTCGCACCCGATCTTTTTCCGATGACGAAAAAAGAAGTACTCGCTCGCGGCTGGCGATGGTATGAGCACAAGGAAACTGAGAAGCAGTATCTGGGTGCGGATGTCGTTTTGCCTGAAACTGTCGCAGAAGTTTCCGATGACCTCTGCAAGCAGATTCTGCTGTGCAAGGCCACCGGAAAGCCCTACAAGATTATCCCACAAGAATTGCACTTCTACCGAGATATGCATCTTCCGGTGCCGAACCCGTGTCCTGACGAGCGTCATCGCCGGCGCATTGCGAAACGGAATCCCTACAAACTCTACGAGCGTGCGTGCGGCAAGTGTTCAAAGAAGATGCAGACGACGTACGCGCCAGAGCGACCTGAGATTGTCTATTGTGAAGAGTGTTACCTCAAAACCGTGTACTAACGTATGCCTACTGCCTTCTTCAGCATCGGGATTTGTACGGTTTCAATGTCATCTACACGCTCGTCGATTCCATCGATTTGGCGAATGATATTGCGTTCTGAGAATTCAATCTTCTGTGTCAACCTTCCTTCCGATTCTAGAATTTGTGCCATAAAATCCTCACGCAACCTTTGTTCCATGCCTTGCATATGCTGGAGCAATATTGCCGGAGTAATGTCCTTATCCTGCGCCATAGAGGGGCATACTATTCTCTCTTCTACTTTTCGTGCAACTTGACATGAAACAGGCTTGTACCCACTGCTCGGCAGAGTTCGAGATCACAAAAGACGATCTCGCATTCTATGAAAAAGTCTCGCCCGAGTTCGGTGGAAAGAAATATCTCATTCCTCCTCCGACTCTTTGCCCGGAGTGCCGGATGCAACGAAGATTGATATGGCGAAACGAGCGTAAGCTCTATCACAGAAAATGCGATCTTACGGGCAAACAGATCATCTCACTCTATTCTGCCGATAAGCTCCACAAAGTCTATAATCACGCTGACTGGTACTCGGACAAGTGGGATGCATTGAGGTACGGTCGAGAGATCGATTTCTCGCAGCCGTTCTTCGAGCAATTCAAGGAGTTGATGCTTGAAGTACCCATGCTCTCCATCAATCTGCAGGCGGGTAACGAGAATTGCGAATTTACGAATCTCACGACCAGAAACAGGAACTGCTACCTGATCTTCGCCGCTAATGACAACGAGGATTGCTACTACTGTACCTATTTACATCGTAGCCGTAATTCCCTCGATTGTTTTTTCATCTTCGATTGCGAGTCCTGCTACGAATGTGTCGACTGCTACAGTTGCAACCGTCTCTTTCACTCACAGTACGGTCAGAACTGCAGCGATTCGTTGCTGCTGTACGACTGCCGTAACTGCTCACACTGCTTCGGATGCGTGTCACTTGTGAGTCAGCAGTATTCTCTCTTCAACGAGCCTTGCTCCCCGGAAGATTTTCAGCGCGCTGTCTCACAGGCCCTCTCTGATCCTCATGCGTTTGCAGATGCAAAAGCACGATTTGAGACACTGAAGCTCAGCTTGCCTCACCGGCATATGGCCGGCATCAGCAATGAAGACGTGAGTGGCGATCACATCTCCTTCTCCAAGCATGTGCACTATTCGTATGACATCACCTATTGCGAGGACTGTAAATTCTGCACGTGGCTACACAGAGCCAAAGAATGTTACGACTGCTACGCGTGGGGCATTCCGGGGGAGCTGGGGTACGAGAATCACCTCTGCGGCAACACGTTCTACAACGTCCGTTTCTCAGAGTCATGCTGGAACAACGTCAGTGATCTTCTGTACTGCCGGTACTGCGTGAACGGTTGCAAGCATCTCTTTGGCTGCATCGGGCTGCAGAAAAGAGAGTATTGCATCCTCAACAAGCAGTACTCGAAAGAAGAATATGAAAAACTCGTGCCGCAGATTATTGAGCACATGAGAAAGACCCCACTTCGCTTGCCTGATGGCAGCTTCGCGGGGCAAGAATGGGGTGAATTTCCACCAGCGACGGTCTCGCCATTTGCTTACAACGAGACGATTGCTCAGGAATATTTTCCCCTCACAAAGGACGAAGTCTTGAAGCGCGGGTGGCAGTGGCGAGAAGAAGGTGCCGAGGAGAAAAATTACTTGGGTCCGGTCGTCGACGTCCCGGAAAGTATCTTGGGCGTCACCGACGACATCACGAAACAGATCCTCGCCTGCGCTGCTACAGGCAAACCGTACAAGATCATCCCGCAGGAGCTGAAGTTCTACCGTGAGATGGGGCTCCCGATCCCTAGGCGATGTCCGGAACAGCGCCACAAGGAGCGCATGGCGCTGCGAAATCCCCGAAAACTTTGGACGCGCGCGTGTGCAAAATGTTCCAAGAAGATCGAGACGACGTACGCGCCCGAGAAACCTGAGATTGTGTACTGCGAAGAGTGTTATTTGAAAACCATGTATTAACGTATGCCTACCACTTTCTTCAACATCGGGATTTGTACGACTTCGATGTCGTCTAGGCGTTCGTCGATGCCGTCGATTTGGCGAATGATACGCTGTTCTGAAGACTCAATTTTTTCTGAGAAGTCGTTACGGAGTCTTTGCTCTGATTCCTTAATGGCAACAGAGAAATCAGTACGTAATCTTTGCTCCATGCCTTGCATATGCTGGAGCAATATTGCCGGAGTAATGTCCTTATCCTGTGCCATGGGGGAGCATTTTATTCTTTCTTCTATCTTTCATGCAACTTGACATGAATCGCGCCTGCTCCCATTGCTCGGCTGCGTTTGAGATCACCAAGGACGATCTTGCTTTCTACGATGATATTTCACCCATTTTTGCTCAGAAGAAATGTCTTATTCCTCCGCCGACGCTTTGCAGTGAGTGCCGATTTCAACGGCGCCTGATTTTTCGCAATGACCGTCACCTCTACCATCGCAAGAGCTCGTTCTCGGGGAAACAGATGATCTCGATCTACTCTCCCGAGAAAGAATTTCCGGTCTACGATCAGGATGAGTGGTGGAGTGATGCATGGGATGCCTCTTCTTACGGCCGCGACGTCGATTTTTCACGTCCATTCTACGAACAGCTTCAGGAACTGCGTCTCGCGGTGCCGCGTATTTCGCTCTTCACCACGGGGGTCGAGAACAGTTACTACACGAATCACGCGCTGTTTCTCAAGAACTGCTACCTCGTCTTCGGCGGCGGGCACGACGAAGACTGTCTGTTTGGCAACTACCTCTCGTTTTCCAAGGACACGCTCGACGGACTCTGTCTCTACTCGTGTGAACGTTGCTACGAGGGCATCTCCTCGCAGCGCTGTTACGAGTGCGTGTGGTTCATGAATTGCCGCGACTGCACGTCGTGTCTGATGATCGAAGACTGCGAATCATGCACCAATTGCATTGGTTGTTTCGGTCTGCATCGGAAGGAGTACTGCATCCTCAATGAGCAGATGTCGAAGGAAGCCTTCGAAGAACGTCGAAGGGAATTGATGCCGCTCACACATGAAAAATTATTGGCGCTACAATTAGCGTTCGATGCGCTCAAGTCGACACTGCCACATCGCGGTTCACACACGTACGCATCCGAAGATTGCACGGGAGACGCTGTGTACGGAAGCAAGAACAGCAAGAATTGTTTCGATGTCACGAACTGTGAGGACTGCAAGAATGTCGCGTTCACTCCGAAAGGGATCAGGAGTCAGGATGCCACGTTCACCTCGCCCGATGGTGTTGATCACAACTACTTCGTCGGATCCACGGTCGGTGCACCGCGTTCGGCCTTCACCTTCATGGTGTGGTACGGCAGCGACGTGTACTGCTCGATGGAGTGTCATCACTGTGAGAATGTCTTCGGTTGCGCGGGGCTCAAGAATGGCAAGTACTGCATCCTCAATAAGCAGTACACGAAAGAGGAGTATGAGAAACGTGTGCCGCAGATTATTGAGCACATGAGAAAGGCCCCACTTCGCTCTGATGGAGCTACGGCGGGGCAGGCAGGCGAATGGGGTGAATATTTTCCACTCTCACTCTGTCCGTACGGTTACAACGAAACGAATGCTTTGGATTACTTCCCTCTGACTCGGGAGGAAGCACTCTCGCGAGGATTCACATGGCGAGATGAGTTGGATCAGAGTGAGACGTACCTCGGACCAAAGCCGAAGATTCCGCATGACATCGCGGAGGTTCCTGATGATATCTGCTCACAGATTCTGGTGTGTGAGGTGACAGGAAAACCATTCAAGATCATCCCGCAGGAACTGAAGTTCTACCGTTCCATGGGTATTCCTCTCCCGCAACGTTGTTTCGATCAGCGTCACAGAGATCGTATTGGGAGAAGAAATCCCCGCAGACTCTGGACGCGTGCGTGTGCGAAATGTTCCAAGGAAATGCAGACGACGTATGCGCCTGAGAGGCCGGAAATTGTGTACTGCGAGAAGTGCTACCTCTCTACCATCTACTGATCATGCAGAAAATATGCACTCATTGTTCGGTTTCGTTTGACATCGATGCGATCGATGAAGATTTTTTTGCACGCATCGGTATGCCCATTCCGATCGATTGCCCTCCATGCAGACGGCAACGGCGTCTGATGTTTCGCAATTTCTTTCACCTCTACCATCGCACCTGCGATCTGTCGGGCAAGAAAATCATTTCGATGTACGACACGGATGCGTCGTTTCCCGTCTACGAGATGCACGAATGGTGGAGCGACAAGTGGGATCCGTTGAATGATGGTATCGAACCATCCTTCGATTCGTCTTTCTTCGACCAATTGGGGAAACTGCATCGCACCGTGCCGCGCATGTCCATCATGAACGCAGCGTCCGAGAATACGGACTACTGCAACATGTGCGCGAACAGCAATAACTGTTACCTCGTCCATGGTTGCGTGCACAATGAAGACTGCATGTACGGTCACATCGTCTGGCGATCCAAGGATTGTTGCGATTGTCTCTACATCTACCAGTGCGAGTGGTGTTGCGAATGCATCGATTGTGTGCAGTGTCATACCCTCCTGTTTTCGCGCGATTGTGACAATTGTTCATTCTCATCTTTCCTCGTCCATTGCGCGGGTTGTCAGCATTGCTTCGGCTGTGTCGGTCTCAAGCAGAAGTCCTATCACATTTTCAATCAGCCTTACTCAAGGGAAGACTATGATGCAAAAATAGCAAGTTTTCGCATGGATACTGCTGCAGGCGTGCAGTGGGCGAAAAGCCGATTGGAAGCCTTGGTGGGCAAAGAAATCGTGAAGGTGTACCACGGATTCAATTCTGAACATGTCACCGGTGACTATCTCTATGGATGCAAGAATATTGCCGACGGATACGATCTGAAAAATTGTGAAGATTGTCGTCACTGTGCGACACTGGAAGACAATAAGGACTGTCAGGATTGTAACTTCTCAGCCAATCCATCTGAATTGTCTTTCAACACCCTGACCTCATACGGTCACCGGGTGCTCTGCTCCCACAGTTGCATGAGTCCTTCGAGCGATATCACATATTGCGACAACTGTTTCTCGTGTAAGAACTGCTTCGGTTGTGTCGGACTCAAGAAGAAGGAGTACTGCATTCTCAACAAACAATATTCCAAAGAAACGTATGAAGATCTTCGTGCGCAGTTGGTTGCTTTTATGCAGCAGACCGGCGAATGGGGACAGTTTTTCCCATATACTCTGAGTCCTTTTGCATATAACGAGACGATCGCATCGCAATATTTTCCACTCTCCCGAGAGGAGGTGATCGTGCGCGGATGGAGATGGAAGGAGATGGAATCGCCGCAGGAGCAGTATCTTGGTCCGAGCGTCTCTCTTCCGGATTCCATCGGTACGGTCTCTGACGATGTGTTGAATCAGATTCTTCTCTGTGAAGTCACTGGGAAACCCTACAAAGTCATTCCTCAGGAACTCAAGTTCTACCGTTCGATGGGAATTCCGATTCCAAAAAAATGCTTCGATCAACGTCATAAGGAGCGTATGGCGCTTAGAAATCCCCGAAAACTTTGGACGCGCGTGTGTGCGAAGTGCCAGAAGTCGATCGAGACGACGTATAGTCCAGACCGTCCTGAGATCGTCTATTGTGAAGAGTGCTATCTCAAGGCGGTGTATTAACGCATGCCTACCGCTTTCTTTAACTTCGGTACTTGTACCACTTCCAGATCATCAAGACGCTCGTCGATATTACCGATTTGTATTAAAGCCATATCTACTTTTCTCTCCACACCATCAATTCTCTTTTCAAGCCTGGCTTCTACTCCATCGATCTTTCCATTCAGTCGACTTTCTACCCCTTCAATTTTCTCAGTCAGACGTTGCTCCATGCCCTGCATGTGCGTAAGAAGAACCTGTGTGGTGATGCCATCGGTATCGGCCATAGGGGACGTATGATACCCCTTGTTTTTTGCCACTTGCAACAGTTTTAACAGTCGTCAATTCGACTCGTATTTTCGCTCAAAATCCGCTATAATAAGGCCTTATACGCATGCCAAACCTCCGTTACTTCCACGTTGTCGTCCCGCAGGGGACCGAAGGCAATAAGAAACTGGAATCCAAGTTCCAGGAGCTGCTCGTGAACATGCGCAATACTTTCACAGGAAAGCGCGTGGGACTGGAGTTTTATGGTGTCGGGCAGTACACGTACTTCTTCGTCGTGGTCGAAGAGGCTCTGCTCGAGACGGTTGAAGGGTTGATTTACGCCACATTCCCCGAGGCCGAAATTCGTGAGGCACAGGATTACACACTCGGCGTTGATCCCAGTACGCATGCGATCGCTGGGGCTTCGATCACGCTTCACCATTCCGACATCTATCCGATCAAGACGTACGATCAGTTCGAGGAGGATAGTCTCAGCCGCATTTTCTCCGTAATCTCGAAAATTTCTTCAGGAGATCAGGCGTTCGTGCAACTCATTGCTGAGCCGCAGGACGATACGGCCTTCTACCACTTCGTTCGCAACTGGATGATCCGCATCGCGGACTTCAAACACTTCTTCTCGATCCGTGATCGCGTTCGTGCGGGAGGTAGGAAGAGCATTCAGCCGATTCGCCATGAGAAAGCTGCAGAGAAGGCGGCGATCAAGTCCTTCCGCGTGACGATCCGCTGCGCGTACGTGTCGACGGACCTCGCGAGCGCGAAACGGAAGCTCCTTGCGATCACCTCGAGCTTCTCGCAATTTAACGATAAGGATATCAACGAATTTCATGCCTCTGAAGCAAAGTCGATCGACAAGTTTCTCGTGCAGTACCGTGCCCGCGTACACGGCACGTCGTACATTATGAGTGCCAAAGAAGTGGCGACCCTCTACCATTTGCCGAACGCCGATGAAGTGCCGCACATCGTGCACGTGCTCTCCAGAAAGTCCGAGCCGCCACAGGATTTGCCTAAGGTCGGCGAGCATGACGTGAGTGCGTTCGGTGTCACCAACTATCACAATAATTTCGTTCCCTTTGGTATTCGTCGGTCCGATCGTCGTCGTCATCTCTACACCGTTGGAAAATCCGGTTCGGGCAAGAGCAAACTACTGGAACTCCTGATCAACGAGGATCTGAAGAATGGCGAAGGCATTGCAGTCATCGATCCGCACGGGGACCTCATCGATAACATCATGCGGTACATTCCGGCTCACAGAATCAACGACGTGGTGCTCCTTGATCCGAGTGACATTGCGTTCCCGATTGCCTTCAACCCACTCGAGAAAGTTCCAGAGGAACAGAAGATGCAGGTGACGATTGGCTTCCTCCAGATCTTCAAGAAATTATTCGGTAGCAACTGGTCGGATCGCCTCGAGCACGTGCTCCGGTACACCACTCTCGCTCTCCTCGACAGTCCGAATACGACAGTACTTTCGATTCTGAAGATGCTGACGGACAAGAATTACCGCCAGAAGATTGTCTCGAGGATTCAGGATTCCGTCGTGAAGAGTTTCTGGGTCTCGGAATTTGCGGCATGGAGCGAGAAGTTCGATGCCGATGCCATCACGCCGCTCCTGAATAAAGTCGGTCAGTTCGTCGCGACGAACATGATCAGAAACATGATCGGACAGCCCATCACGAAGTTCGATATCAGAGAGATCATGGACAAGAAGAAGATCCTCCTCATGAAAGTCAGCAAGGGACTCCTCGGCGAAGAGAACTCGTCCCTCATCGGTGCGATGTTCATCACGAAGCTCTATCAGGCAGCCATGAGTCGAGCCGATACACCGGAGGATCAACGGACGGATTTCTACCTCTACGTCGACGAGTTCCAGAACTTTGCGACGGACACCTTCACAGAGATCCTCTCTGAGGCTCGCAAGTATCGCCTGAACCTCACCATCGCACACCAGTATATGGGGCAGCTCAGTGATACCGTCCGCAAGACGGTCTTCGGAAACATCGGTTCCATGATCAGCTTCAGGGTTGGCGCTGAGGATGCTGATGTACTCGCCGAAGAGTACAACCCGATCTTCAAGGAGCGTGACATCATCAACCTCGGGGTCCGCGAGTTCTACTGCAAGATGTCGGTGAACGGAGAACTACGCGAAGCTTTCTCGGGTCGCACGCTCGACGCTCCCAGAGTGGAGTACGACAACACACCGGCGATCATCGCACACTCCCGTGCGAAGTACTGTATGCCGAAAGCTGACGTCGAAGAGATGCTCAAGAAGTGGGACGAGGCTGCGAGTTCGCCTCCCAAAGAAGATGAGATGGATTTGGAGCAGGTATTTGAAGAGCCTTTGATTTGATACTGGAGCCGCCGGCGGGAATTGAACCCGCGACCTACACATTACCATTGTGTTGCTCTACCCCTGAGCTACAGCGGCATCAGACTGACAAGGAGGTTCCGTACTTTTACATTGTTATAATACACGGTCAAGACTCCATGGCGACTCTTTTTCCGATAGGTTCCTATAGATCCTGAGATCGTGACCGTTGGCTTGTAGAATTGATCTCGGGAGATGTGAAGCGTTTTCATCCAATATTGCAGCGCTTCCTCGGGATCGATATCCGTAAAGATCTGCAGACCGAAGTGGAAATCTTTCCGAGGAATGGAGAAGAATGTCATCAGAAATTTCATGAAGATCTTGAGGAGCTTCGGGTCGGTATTCCCGAGTCGCACGGCTGTTTTGCATGCCTTATTTCCTTCGCCCCAATACAGACCGATACCTAGACCATAGAGAAACCGCTCCTCGTTATTTTCCGGTTTCCTAAAGGTGAACGGATCTCCTTTTGGATGATGTTTCGTATATGCGGCATCGCTCATGGACCGAGCGGAAATACTGTATCGCTTCATCCAGTACTGAATTTTATGAATGGAACAAACATGACGCTTCGCAATCTCCATCATGGACATTTTTTCCTTGGAATAGAGCTTCATCAAGATTGATTTCGATAGAGTCCTCATGTAACAGTAGTATACTGATATGGTACTACTTATTCAATTCCCGCAGACGGCTCCACTTGATTTTATTTTTAAAAAGAGTATAATAAACATGTATTGAGTTTTTTCCCACGATCTTTATGGCAGATATGAATGAAAGATTAGAGGCAGAAGCTGGGACGGGAGAGGATGTCTTTCAAAGATTAGAGAAAGAAACTGGTATTACAAGAGGAGAGTTAGAGGCCGTAAATATTTCGACAGAATTGAGGGCTGAATTAGCTCAGGCACTTTTAACGTCTACGGTTGTTGAAGAAAAGAATGTTGATATCTGGACTTTTGCAGCCGGCCTTGCTCATGAGAAGCCAAGGGATGTTGAATTCTATTATAGGGAGCTGATGAATATCGTCGAGAGAACTGATCACTATACTGAGGTTATGATGCCTCATATGATAAAACAGCGTTTTGGCTTAAATCGCAGATAAAGAAAAAAGAGTGCTATCAGTCCTATGGATCAGTGTTGCAAGAAGAACAGAGTCTGAGGATTCACCTCTCCACCCCAACCGTCTCAATCCAGTTCTATAGCAATTCCTCTCGTTGCTCCTTTTCCTGCAGGTCGAGGTAATTCTTCTTCGATACAACAGGCTTGCCGCTTTCGATCTCCAATTTTTTCCGGGCATCTCCTGCAATCTTTCCGCCTTTCCTTGCCGTTTCTCGGTTTTCAGGGAATCCTTGTGCGTCTTTTTTCTGTGTGATCTCGGTGGTTGCAGCTTCGCCGAGCATGGTGAAGATGAGCTCCAAGTCATTCATATGGTCGCGGAGATTTTCGCGCTTCAGACCCTTCTTCTTTTTGTACTCGGCGGGTGTGATCCCGAAGGTTGCCTTCGATATTTCCGCTGTCAGAATCGCATACTCTTTTCCTTCCTTCACACCGCGTTGTTGCCATTCGCCTGTGAGTTGTTCTCGAACGGCAATCCCGCGCATGCGTTTCTCGATCCAGTCGTCAGGATAGCCTTTGGCTTTGTACAGAGCACGCGTGCGCTTGGTGGCTAGTTCCGGATCTTCGATTTCCTGTACGCGCTCATATCCTACTTTTGCAAGCCATCTCTTGAATGGTTCTGCCTTGGGTGAAGGGATGGATTGGATGATGCGGAAGATGCCTTCGGTATTGGCACAATTCATCTTTTGAAGACCGCCTTCCGTCGTAACGTCAAGGGTACGTACAAATTGTACCCACCCTTTTTCCAGTTCAGGATCACGTTCTCGCATTCTTCGGATGTATTGTTTCGTGTCAGCTGAGTCTATGAGTGCAAGAACCACATCTTCTACGACAAACCACCATTCATTCTTTTGTAGTACTTTGCGTATCTCTTTGTTGCGGAAGATCGCAATACGGGTCGATGGGCATGAGTGGTCCATAGGTGCATGAATGTACACCCTGTGCCATAAAGGGGTCAATAGATGATCAGAAAAATATCACCTCTCCACCCCCACCGTCTCGATCCACGACTGCGGTTCCTTTTTCTCGTACAAGCGCAGAGCATTCTTGAGTGCATGAAGACAGAGAAGAGCGCATTTGAATCTGCGCGGACCGATTGGAACGCCGAGGAGGTCGTAGATATTCTTTGGTGTGAAAGAATTGAGAATTGAGAATTGATTCCACTGCGCTCCTGCGGTAGCTTCGCGGGACAGGGAATTGAGAATTTCTTCGCTCAACATCGACATGGCGGCCTGCGAGATCGCGCAGCCTGTTCCTTTCCATGAGAGACCTGTGATTTTTTCATCTTCGATCTTCAGTTGAATCGTGAGTTCATCTCCGCAGCTTGCGTTCACCTCTTGATGTTCAACGCTTGGCTTCTCTACGGGCTCCGTGCCTCGGGGCGAGCGGTAGTGGTCGAGGATGTTTTCGGCGTACAAGTCCATGCAATTGGAGAGACAGAGGTAAGGAATGCTTCAGGTGCAAGGATATGAATGGCTACATGGCTATATTGTTAAATGGTTCGCATGCATGTTGTTCAGGTTTCGCTTGCGCAGCCATTTAACCATTGAGCCATTGAACAAATAAACGGACTAGTCATACAACAATTTTCTTGCTCTTAAAATAGCATTCACACACCGATCAACTTCTTCTTCCGTATTGTAAGCCGCGACGGAGAGGCGAGTGGAGGCGGGAATGCCGAGGTGCTTATGCAGAGGCATGGCGCAGTGGTGGCCTGCGCGGAGACAGATGCCTTCGCGACCGAGGATCTCCGTGAGGTCGTGAGGATGAATACCCGTGACCGTGAAACTGACACACCCGAGAAGATCATCGCCACTTGCGGGTCCGAGGATCTGTACGTGTGGAATGGAGCGCAATGCTTTGCGCGCGTATCCGATCAGTTCTTTCGTATGTGCATGCATCGCCTCGATCCCGACTTCTCCCATCCACTCGATCGCGGAGGCGAGTCCGACTGCATCTGCGATGGCGGGGGTGCCTGCTTCGAATTTTCTCGGAAGTTCCGCAGGTTTGAATCCCAGAAGATCGACCGACTCGAGCATGTCGCCGCCTCCGAGGAACGGAGGCATGCGCTCGAGCAATTCCTGTTTTCCATAGAGTACGCCGATCCCTGTCGGACCATAGATTTTATGGCCGGAGAATGCCAGAAAATCACAATCGAGTTTCTGTACATCGATCGACTGATGCGCGATCAGCTGCGCCGCATCGATCAGAATTTTTGCGCCTGCCGCGTGTGTCATTTCGATGATTGCCTGGAGGGGAGTCGCAACCCCGAGGACGTTGCTCAGTCCGGCGACCGCAACGAGTTTCATTTTTCCTTTCTTCAGAATTTTTTTGAGTGAGTCGAGATCGATGCGTCCATGTGCATCCAATCCAATCCATTCGATTGCAATTCCCTTCCTCTCACTGAGCTGCAACCACGGAACGATATTACTGTGATGCTCGAGGAGCGAGAGTGCGACCGTATCATCCTTCTCGAGAGTCTCACCGAACGACCTCGCAACGAGGTTGATCGACTCCGTTGCGTTCCGCGTGAAGATGATCTCGTGCGCGTGCCTGGCGCCCATGAAGTGTGCAACGGTTTTCCGTGCCGATTCATAGAGCACCGTCGCTTCTTCGGCCATCGGATGCATCCCGCGATTGATATTTCCATTCTGATGTTCATAGAATTTTTTCATTGTTTCCAGTACACGCTCCGGTTTCTGGGTCGTTGCTGCGTTATCAAGGTAGGCAAGGGGTTTTCCTGCAATGTGTTTTGCTAGGAGTGGGAATTGGCGATGGAGGGCGAGCGGGTCGAGGTGCATGGAGGGATGAGTATACGGGTAGGTGAGGTACGTAGGGTAGGTGAGGGATCTGTCACACGTATCCAACGTTCCAAACCCGCAAAATTCTCACATAAGATGTGACAAAAGGTAGGAATTCTGGCTCTCTGTAGCCACATTCCCAACCATCACATGAAAAGTGTAACGATCTACAAACACGCAGTTGCCCTGCGTAAAA
>JAHFJR010000042.1 GCA_023245775.1 Candidatus Peribacteria bacterium
CACCCGAAGGGGGGAGGGGTTAGGGGAGGGGGCGCGAGCGTGAAGAAGATAGTCGTGAAAATTATCTACTATTTCCCCTTATTACTTCATTACTTCTGTTTTACTTACAAAAACTCGAGGTACTTGCATCCTAGCTGCATTTTCAATTTTGCTTACAGCATTGCGTGTAGCAAGTAATGTACGAAGAGCAACTAGGTCAGGCCTTTGTTCGTCTTGTGTCGGCTCTTCCATAATCATGCGTATAACATATTTAGCGTACTACGCTTTGTTTTCGAGTCAAATTTTAGATCCTCGGCAATCGATACTTCTTCAATTCCTTCAGTCTCTCCTTGTAGTCTGGCATCACCTCTTCGACTGTTCTCCAGAATGCCTTGGAGTGATTTGGATGGAGAATGTGGCAGAGCTCGTGTGTGATCACATACTCAGCGAGTGTTGTTGGGACGAAGAGGAGGGCGGTTGAGAGGCTGATCTTTCCTGAATGCGAGCAACTTCCCCAACGGGACTGCGTCAGTCGAAGTTTTGTGTTTCGTATCGAGAGTCGCAACGTCCGCATATTTATTTCATGCATTTTTTTCTCCATATATTCCTGCTCCGAAAACGACAGGAGTTTCCAGAGAAATCGATGAAACGATTGCTTCGTGATTGTTTTTGACCGTTCGATCAGAAATCCCGAATCTGTTTCTTGCGCTTTCGTTCGATGTGACTCGGTCACGTCGAAGAGAATCTGTTTGCCGTTTTCCAGTTGAATGGACAAGGATGTTTCTCCTTCCAGCAATGTTCGGAAAGGATCGATCAATGGAGTTGTCGCAAGACGTGCATGCACCTTCGACATGCGTTTGAGTAGCACATCGATGTGCCTCTGTTCTTCTTTCAGAGAGAGATTGCGTGCAAGTCGGATGAGCACTCCGTCACCGTCGATCGTCGCACGGGAGGTGCGATTCTTCGTGCGTTCGATGTGGTAGGGGAGGGATGACATACGAGCAGTGTACAATCTTTCCCATGCGCCGCTTCGACCTCTCGCTGCTCGTCATTCCGTTCGTGTACTTCATCGCTGGAGCAACGAGTCTCGCTGGAGTCGCGACGACGTTCTTCTATAAAGATGATCTGCATCTTGGCATTGCGCAGGTGCAGATCCTCGCGTCGATCTCCATTCTTCCATGGAGCATCAAGCCGCTGTATGGCTTCCTCTCTGATCGACTTCCGCTCTGGCGACTGCGGCGCAAGCCGTACTTATTCCTTGCAGGACTAGCGGGCTCAGGTGGCTACCTGCTGATGGCAACGATCGTGCACACCTTCATGAGTGCTGTGATGGCGAGTCTGCTCTCTGCTCTCGGATTCGCTCTCGCTGATGTGATCGTCGATGGCATCGTCGCCGAGCGCAGCAGATCCCAGCGTGAAGCGGGGAAGTTGCAGGTGCTCTGCAGAGCGGCACTGATGACAGGGGCACTGCTGGTTGCGTATCTCTCGGGCGTGCTCGTTGAAACGATTGGCGCGAGGAATGTCTTTTTTGTCACCGGAAGCTTGCCCCTCTTCACATCACTCTTTGCTCTCCTGATCACGGAGAAGCCGAGTGACACCGTGTCATCCTTCTCGCTTCGATCAACCATTCGCAGCGTGCGAATGGCGTTCACACCGGCACTCCTCTGGTCCGTCCTCTTTCTCTTTCTCTGGAGAGCGACGCCCACGAGCGGCGGAGCCTTCAGCTATTTCCTCATCGACGAGCTCCACTTCACGCCCGAGTTCTTCGGCAGATTGTCACTCGTAAGTAACGTCACGGCGATCGTCGGCATTCTCTGTTTTCGAAAGTTTCTCCTGCGACTCTCCATCAAGAAGCTTCTCTTCTGGGTGGTGATGTTGAGTGTCGTATTATCGCTCCCGAGTCTCGCTCTCGTGTATGGCTGGTACACATTTTTTGGCGTGAGTCCACAGTTCTTTGCACTTGCCGACACCGCGGTTGGTGGCGCACTCCAAGAGATCGGCTTCTTGCCGCTCCTCGTCCTTGCGGCACGACTCTGTCCGAAAGGCATCGAGGCCACCATGTTCGCATTTCTTGCCAGCATCATGAATATCGGTCTTGCGGTGAGTGATCTTGGTGGTGCGTGGCTGACGACATTCTTCCATGTGCACGCTGCGATCTCTTCGGCTCCGGCAGACTATGCGAACTTGGGCATCGTCATGTGGATTGCAATCCTCTCGAGTGTGCTCCCTCTTCCTCTCTTGCCCTTCCTCCCCGATGTTCGCGCGGCAGAGGATTTTTCGAAAAAGCCGATCCTAGGGTAGGATCGGTGCATGGAGAATGTTCTGCTGTTTGGTGGTCGGGGATACATCGCGTCTCACATCAAGACGATCTATCCGAATGCGATGCTTCCTGAGACCGATATTGCTGATGCAGCAGGGGTCGCTGAGGTTTTGGATCGTGTGAAGCCAGACGTTGTCATCAATGCCGCTGGGAAGACCGGCAGGCCCAATGTCGATTGGTGTGAGGATCACAAGCTTGAAACCATGCGGAGCAATGTGCAGGGACCTTTGAATCTGCTGGAAGCGTGCAGCAAGAGGAAGATCTACTGGGTCCACATTGGTTCTGGCTGCACGTACGAAGGTGACAACGGTGGCAAGGGATTTACGGAGGAGGATGCACCAAATTTTACGGGAAGTTTCTATGCCAGAAGTAAGTTGTGGATCGATCAGATTCTGAAGGATTTTCCGGTGCTGCAGTTGCGTCTGAGGATGCCGTTCGATGGGACGGACCAGCCCAGAAGTTTGATCAATAAGTTGAAGAAATATCCAAAAGTTCTCGACCAGCAGAACTCGCTCACGTATGTGCCAGATTTTCTCCTAGCACTCCAGACGCTCGTCACGAATCGAAGAACCGGCATCTACAATGTCGTGAATTCAGGAACGATTTCTCCGTATCGCATCATGCTACAGTACAAGGAGTTCGTTGACCCCAACCACGTCTTCGAGCGTTTGACACTCGATCATCTGGGGGATGTCGTGAAGGCCGGTCGTAGTAATTGCGTGCTCTCGAATGCCAAAGTACTGGCGGAGGGTGTCTCCATGCGGCCTGTAGAAGAGGCAGTGACGGAGGCGCTCAGGGACTTGAGAAAGCTCTCATGAAGTGTGTGGAGAAGAGCATGGTTCGTATATTGACTTAATTGATTCAAGTGTTATAATAAAATACTTTGAAATTTCTTCTCTTATGCACCTCCTCACTCTCATTCTAGGCAAGATTCGTCTCGTGCTCTCGTACCTCCGTGCTCACCTGAAGGCGAGTATCGCTCTCGGCGTATCGCTCCTGCTCGCAGGCTCCGTGTATGCAGTCACGAGGCCGAAGCAGCTGGTCTACGTGACGGCGATTGCCGAGCGTGGGGATCTGCGTCAGGTCGTCGAGGCCGTTGGTACGGTGATCTCTGAGACAGATGTACAGTTGCAGTTCCCGACGGTGGATATCGTGTCACACGTGTATGTGAAGGAAGGGGATCACGTGAAGGCCGGAACGAGACTCGCAGCACTGCGTTCAGGCAGTCTTGCCGCAGGCATCGCGGGTGCATCTGCTGGTGTGCAATCCGCACAGGCGCAGCTCGAGCAACTCGTACAGGGATCGAGGCCTGAGGACATCCAGATTGCTGAGGCGCAGGTGAGGAACAAACAGGCATCTCTCGATGCTGCTACTCAATCATTGAAGAACGCTGAGGACAGCGTGAAGACTGCTCTGTCGCAACTCGCGATTCTGAAGAACGAAGCAGCGGTGAGTTTGTCGGGGCAGGTGGCGACGATGGGGAGCACGATTGCTGAGCAGCTTGCCACTGCCAAGACAGCACTGCTGGCGACGCGGGGTGTGTTCGATGCGAATGATGTGCAGGATGGCATCGTCAAGGCACTTCCCAGTGGGTACGATTCTTTTCAGCTCAATACGGCTTCAGCGCTCACGATCATCAATGCTCTCGCACTTGCGCCTTCACCAACGGACTACCAGACGACATTGAAGAATGGTGACAGTGCACGTGTTGCTCTCGTGACCACAGCCGACATCGTGAACCGTGCGTATGACATCGTTTCACTCCTTCCGATCTCGTCGTACTTCACCAGCACCTCTCGCGAAACGAATAAGGCGACGATCGCTACCCAGAAGTCCTACGTCCAGATGGCGCTCTCCACACTCGATAGTGGCTCGAAGTCACTGCGAGATGCATCAGCAACGTACGATACGAAGATCGGCGTGCAGCAGACGGCCATCATCACCGCGCAGGGAAATCGCGAGAGTGCGAAGGCGGAGATCAATACGTATCAGACTGCCCTTGTGATCAATCAGGCACAGCTTGCTCTCACTCGCGCTCCTGCTCGCCAGACGGATATCGATGCTGCCAAGGCTCGGGTGCGCCAGGCGCAGGCCGATCTGGCGCGTGCAGTCGCGCAGTACAATGATACGATCCTCATCGCTCCCTTCGAGGGAACGATCACGAAGGTGCATGTGAAAATTGGTGAGATGCGGCCTGCGAGCGAACCTGCCATCACGATGCTTGGTCAAGCACCGTACCGTATCGAGATGTTCCTTTCCGAGGTGGACATTCCGAAGGTTCAATCTTCTCAGACAGGGTCCATCACGCTCGATGCGTTCCAGGGCATGCATGTTCCATTGCGCGTGAGCGAGATCGATGCTGCTGCGACTGACAAGGATGGCGTGTCCAAGTACCGTGTACGATTGGATTTTATTTCTCCGCAGGCAGGTCTGAAGATCGGCATGACCGGTGATGCAGAGATCGTCACGGGTTTCACACCTTCTGTCATGAGTGTTCCCATCCGTTCCGTTCTTGATAAAGCAGATGGCTCGAAGTACGTTCGCATCCTCGATGCAAACGGAACATCCTTCACCGAGCGCACGGTGACTCCTAGCATGGAAGGGGAGGGAGGGAACGTGGAAGTGAGTGGAGTGGAACAGGGCGAGGTGGTGGTTGTGTTGATCAAACAGTAGAGACGTCATCCTTCCTCCACGAATGTATGCCCGCTTCAGCTCTGATCGACGCGAGAAACCTCTTCAAGTCCTATGAGAATGATGGTGTGGTTACACCCGTGCTGTTCGATATCAACCTCAAGATTGATCGCGGCGAATTCGTCTCCATCATGGGTCCATCTGGTTCAGGAAAATCAACACTGATGCATATTCTCGGCTTTCTTGATACGCATACGCAGGGTCAGTATCTGTTCCAAGGCCAACCCACGCTTCAACTGACCGATGATGATCTTGCCAGGATCCGCGCGACGCGCGTGAGTTTCGTCTTCCAGATGTTCAATCTCCTGCCGCGCACGACCGTGCTCGAAAACGTGCTGCTCCCACTCCTGTACCATCCGACAATTCCCGTCTCCAAGCGTGAGGAATATGCGAAGAAGGCCATCGAACTCGTCGGTCTTTCGGATCGCAAGGATTTTTTGAGCAGTCAGCTCTCCGGCGGCCAGAAACAGCGGGTCGCCATCGCGCGTGCACTCGTGACGAATCCCGATGTCATCTTTGCCGACGAGCCGACCGGTAACCTCGACTCTGCTTCCGGTGTCGCGGTGATGCAGGCGTTGCAGAGTCTCAACGATCAGGGCCACACGATCATTCTCGTCACGCACGAACGGACGACCGCCGAGCATGCGAAGCGCATTCTCCAGATCAAGGACGGCTGCATTGTTTCGGATAGCAGTGATTTTACGAGGCAGATTGCGGGTGGAAAAGATCGATTGAAGTAGTCCTAGTACTTCTTCCCCACGACCGAACGTGCGTTCTGCTGACCTCCTCCGTTCGGCTCTGAAGGGCGTCACCGTCAATATGGATCGATCATTCTTGACGGCACTCGGTATCCTCATCGGCGTCGGTTCGGTCGTGCTCATGAGCTCCGTCGGACAGAGCATGCAGGGCGTGATCTTAGGACAAATCAGTTCGCTAGGACCTAGGAGCATGGTGGTTTTTCCTGGTCATCAGGAGGGAGGGCCGAATTCGGTGGTGACCGGTCACGACAGTTTCACGTTCGAAGATCTCCGTGAACTGGAGCAGCTGAAGACCATCAGCAACATCGCGCCGGTTCTCTTCATTTCCAAGGTCGTGTCCTACGGTCACGAGGAGGGAAATCCGCAGGTGTTCGGGGTGAAAGCCAATTTCTTCAAGAATCAGAACATCGTCGCAGTC
>JAHFJR010000023.1 GCA_023245775.1 Candidatus Peribacteria bacterium
GACGACGCGAATTGCAATGAGAACATATTTTTCATGATGAATTAGGGAAAATCTGAGCATATCTTGGCTTCCAGTAAACAAAAAGCCTTCATTCTAGCCCAGAAAATTTTCTACTATGCCGAGAAATAGATTCCTTGAGGGGGTGGCGGAGCTGCCGGCAACTCCTTTCTAGTTCTTGGTACTCAGGAAAAAACCAAGAGCATTTCTACATTACAATTTTATATTTTTCTGTCAACTATCTCGCCAGTTTCTCATGTGCTTTTGCCAAATCCTGACTCGATTGTGCGGCAAGCAATGAAATTTCTCCCGCGAGAACCGCTGCAGCGATACTTTCGCTGAGCTGTATTTTCTTCGGGAGATTCACATTCGGTTTCAGCAAGAGTTGTAGGCAACTTGTCTGTGCCGGAAGCCCCGTTCCTCCTCCGCGTACGCCGACGATGATGGCAGGAAGACGCACTTCAATGTCGAGGCCGTCACCGCGAGCAGTCACCGTCGTATCCGCAAGCGAGCCTTCCACGACGTGTGCCGCGTCTTGGCCTGTCGAAAGATACAGAGCCGCAATGATATTCGCCGCATGCAGATTCTTACCGATGGCTCCGGCTAGGGCTGAACCGGCCTTCAGTTTTGCATCGGCGACGGCGAGCATGGCTTCCGGAGTCGTCCTTAGAATGTCTGCAATTGTCAGGGCTGAAAGATGCACAGAGCACACGACCTCCTGCCCGCGTCCGCGCTCGTGCGTCCTCTTGCTCGCCTTCTTGTCGCTATCGACGTTCGCAGCGATTGTGATGCATCGGATTCCTTTAGTTTTTTCCGTAAGAAAATCGGCGATCGCTTGCGAGGCGATCGTCGCCATGTTCATCCCCATCGCTTCGTCGGTATCAAATGCGACCGTCAAGAAGACATACTGTTTCATCAGATCGAGATCGAACCCCTTCACCTTCAGATGTCCGCTCGTCGACTCAGCAGCATGTCGCCAAAGACCTTCATGTTGTCTGATACTGGTAACGATGTCTTCGAGAGAAGCTTTGAGTTTTGAGTGATGAGAGATGAGACCAAAAGCGATCGAACGTGTGATGCCGTGGTGCACGGACTTCACAATGGTGACTCCTGCAGTTGATGCCGCCTTGCATCCGCGGTTCACGCTTGCAACGAGTGCGCCTTCGGTCGTCGCAAGCGGCAGGTGGATCTCTGCCTTTGCACGATTGGAGAATGTCACGGTGAGTGGACCTGCGTATCCGACAGGGATCGGCACCGCACCGAACATCTGCTCGCAGTTCTTCTTCTCGGCGTCTCCGATGGATCGTTCCTGTACTTCCAGAGCCGAGAGATCGATGTCAAGCTCACGTTTGATCAGATTCCTTCGT
The DNA here is from genome assembly GCA_023245775.1 of Candidatus Peribacteria bacterium. Taxonomy (GTDB): domain Bacteria; phylum Patescibacteriota; class Gracilibacteria; order Peribacterales; family Peribacteraceae; genus SICN01. The sequence continues at coordinate 1,365 of JAHFJR010000023.1, forward strand.
TGATTGACTCGTTGGAGTGGATGCAGCTGTTCGGGGAGATTGCGGAGGTCCATGGGGAGGGGAGTGTAGCATGATTGCCTGCCTCACTCCGTCCCGCACGGCGGGACACCTCTCTCCCTAGTCGGGAGAGAGGAACCTTTGGAATACTTGTTCAAAATAAGGCTCCCCCTTCTCCCAAAAAAGAAAAGTTTTCCGATTTCTTTCTCCCGCATCAGCAGGAGAGAGTGTCCAGCACCCTTTCGCAAAAGGTGCTGGACGAGTGAGGTAGGAGAAGGGGTCAGGGCCTGCCTACCGGCAGGCAGGGATGAGGCGAGACCCTCCCCCTCCTTTCGCCTTGAATATCATGCAGTTCTTCTGTGTCTCCGCGTATTCTTCGACGGTCTTCCGCGCTGCATCGGTGCAGAACAAATGCACGGTTGGGCCGGCATCCATTGTGTACAGCACTTCCAATTTCTCTTTTCCCCTGAAAGCTTCGATCCCTCTGATGATGCGATGAGTTTCGTCACTCAAATAATCCAGAGGTGGATTTTGTGTTCGCATGCACCGATGCATATCGAGCGTGTCTTCCTCTGACACTCGTTGCAGTTTTTCAAAATCCTTTCTCGTAATGGCATCGATGCACTCGTTCATGCGTCTCGGGATCTGTCGGAGGCGTTCTTCAAAAAACGGGCTTGTAGCGGCCATTGCATGGCCTTCGGTGGATCCCACTTTCTTCTCTTTTTGACTCGGGACGAGGATGATGTCGTGCAGAATCCAGTGATGTTCTGGTGCGATCTGCCGTGCCCTTGCTGAACCAATATCGTCTCCTGCGATATTTTCCAGTGCGACGAATCCTCCGAGGACACTACGGGCTGCCGAGCCCGAGCCGAGCCTTGCGAGCACACTGATTTGCTCTCTCGTGAGTGGCAGAGAGAGGAACCCCGCGTACGCCTCCGCGAGACAACTGAAGACGGCTGCAGAACTGGCAATGCCGATGGCCTGCGGGATCCGCGAACGAATGACGAGATGTAGATATGCGGGGAGTGTGTCTGCGACCCGGAGAGATGTCAGATATGTTTTCGTCAGTTCGTAGTGCGCCCGAAGGCGTGCGATCGATTTCTCGCTCTGCGGTTTTTCGATTCCCGATGCATCGAACGATTGCACCGAGAAATCCTCTGCACTTTCGATCTCCACTTCGATGGTCGGGGCATCCAGCGTGATCGAGAGCGAATCGGCTCTGGGTAGACGTAGTTCATTGTTGCGATTTCCCCAGTACTTGATGAGGGCGATGTTCGGTGTTGATCGGGCTTTGATCCGCATGCGACGATGCTAGGCCAGCTTCACTGCAGACGGCAATACCAAGACCATCCCGCCTCCGCCCGTTCGCGCACCCGCTCCGATGACTTTTGCACTTCCGCCACGTCCTTCGATCTCTGCGATGAGACATTGCACCTCCTGCGGCACGACACCCAGAGCGACTTGGGCTCGGTGATGGTCGCGCATCACGACGCGGAGATCTTCGCCTACAAGTAAACGTTCGGTACATTGGCCGATGATGTTGATGGCATCGACCTCGGAGCTCCGACGCTGCGTCCCAGCTGCGGATGGTGGGTCATGTGCATCTGACATATATTTCTCCTTCACCCACGCAACGAGCTCCGGTGTCGGCTCACTTGGCATGCCTGTGTCGATCAACTCGTACCCTGCAAGTTTCTGCAGATCGATATCAATCATCTCGGGAATGCTCTTCCTCTGGAAGAGAATCGGTTTCTCCTCCCAGATGACCGCGAAGTCGATGCCGCTATTACCGACATTCAGTTCGTTCTCGATACTGAGGGCGATCTTCGCGCAGTCGGGTCCGAGAGCGGCTCGGCACATGGCGATGATGAGGGCTGTCGATGCACCCATGCCTTTGCCGAGTGGGAGATCGTGGTTGATCTGAAACGCACCGGAGAGCCCCGAGTGTTCTCTGATGCATTCAGCAATTTTTTTTGCGTAGATTACCCATGAGTCATCCTCACTTTTTTCATTCCAATGAATCGTTGATTCATCATTCTTTTGGCTTGCAGTAAACATCGTATTGATTCTCTTCTCTGATGGTATCGCGATACCGCGTTTGCCGAAGACGACGGCGTACTCGCCAGAGAGGATGATCTTGCCGGTGGCGGAGGCCATGAGATTGGACAAATGGAAAATGGAATTTTCAATTATTCTCCGAATCTCCTCTTCCTCCGATCAAATTCTTCAATGGCTTCCGCGAGATCGCCAGTGCCGATGTCTGGGAAGTACTTCGGAGAGAAGATCCACTCGCTGTAGGTGCTCTGCCAGAGGAAGAAGTTACTCGTGCGTTGTTCGCCGGAGGACCTCAGGATGATGTCGATGTCAGGGAGTTCGGGGTGGTCGAGATTCTTACGAAGTGATTCTTCGGTGATCGTTCCTATTCCCGCCGCACCCGCGGAGGGGTGCTGCTTTTGCAAATTTTTGATTGCACGCATCACTTCGTCTTTCCCGCCGTAGTCCACGGCAAGGTGGAGGGTGAAGCCGGTTTCGTTTTTGGTTTCTTCTTCAACCTCTTCGATCATTCTCTTGAGTGACGCAGGGATGCGGTCACGTCGTCCCGAATGCACGAAGCGCGTGTTGTTTTGCTTGAGACTACTTTTTTCTTTTCGCAAAAAGTTCTCCAGCATCGTCATGAGCATCAACACCTCTTTCGGATCACGTTTCCAGTTCTCCGTGGAGAAGCACCAGACCGTGAGCACCCCCATGCGCGGATTCTTTCGGCACCAATCTGTGAGGGATCGAAAGTTTTCAATGGCTACTTCGTGGCCTTTCCAGACGGCTTCCAGCTTGTGTTCTCGTGCCCAGCGGCGGTTGCCGTCGGGGATGATCGCGAGGTGGAGAGGAGCATCTGACATGGTCAATGGAGAAGTTGTTGGAGTCCCAGATGGAACCACGGTGCATAGAGATCGGGATGATCCCTCATGTCGGTCTGTAGTTGTTTGATGGTGACCCACGTCCATTCCTCCACCTCCTGTGGGTCAGGATGGAGGGGGATCTGTTTCGAGACAACGCCGATGAGGAGCGTGACGTGCTCGTGCTCTACTCCGCGCCCACCGGGGTCATACGCTTGGTAGGTGAACTGAGGACCTTCGTGGAGCTGCGCTCTAAACCCCAATTCCTCTTGCAGTCGTCGTTCCCCAGCTGCGCACGGAGCTTCGTTCTCGAAGGGATGACTGCAACAGGTATTCGCCCAGAACAAGGGCCAGAGCATCTTCGTCTTGCTGCGTCTCTGGATCAGCAGATGCTTTCGTTCCGCATCGAAGATGTACACCGAGAAAGCGCGATGCAGCTGACCTTCTCCGGTATGGGCTTCGACGATATCAGCCTCCCGAAGAGCTTTCCCCGAAGGATCGACGAGCGTGACAGTGCGATGCATCGTAATCATCGTACCATGAGTGCGCGTTGACATGATCTCAAAGTAGGTTTTGCGTTCTCGAAGTGTGCGTGCTTGTACGATACGATCAGTGGCGACCTTTCCGCATTGCACGATGTCCCACCCCAGAACGATCAAGAAGTACCACATTGCACTCACCCTGGCGCTGATGGCGATTCTGTCCCTCGCGTACACGACTGTCCTCGATCATCGCAGCAGTCACCTCGCTCTTGTACCTCGCATTCCCTTCACGCTCGCGAAGGAGAATGTATCCGGTGTGGCGTACCAGATGTTTCTCCAGGTGGATACCGTCGACGGTGATAGCGCTGACCAGAAGCATCATGGAGAGATCGATGTGGATTCCTTCGCATGGTCACAGGTGCGTGGTGCGAGTGCCAGTAAGCCGACGATGGATGGTTTTCGTGTGACGATGCCCATGAGTTCGGCTTCCCCCAAGCTCTTCCTCTACAGTGCCGGCGGGACGAAGATTCCGCGTGCAGTGCTCACGGTGCGCGCTGCTGGTAGTCAGCAGGATTTTCTGAAGTGGATGCTCACGGATGTGCGGATCGTCTCGTATCAGACGGTTGGGAATACACGAGGTGACGGTGTTCAGGATCAAATCGTACTCGGTTTTGGCAAAGTGGACGTTGAGTACCGTCCGGTTCTCCCCAATGGGACTGTCGGTCCTGCCGTACAGGCGGGCTGGGACCTACGGACGGGGAAGTCTTCCTGATCGTCTTCGTTCACTTCTTACTCCGAACAAGCTCCGCAGCTTTGAAGAGACTCTCGAACGTCCCTGCATCGATCCATTCTTTCTGCAGCATCGTTGCTTGTCCCTGTCCCTGTTTCGCGTACCAGCGGCTGACATCCGTGATCTCCAGTTCGCCGCGCGGGGAAGGTTTCATCGACTTGATGAAGTCAAAACACCGTGCGTCATAGAGATAGCAGCCGGTGACGGCGAGATTCGTTTTCGGGTCCGCGGGCTTCTCTTCTATCTCGGTGACCCGATTTCCTGTCATCACCGCGACTCCAAAGCGCTCCGGATCATCAACCTCTTTCAAAAAGAGATGTGCACCGTCTTTGAAAGCTTTGATGACGGGCGAGAGATTGTCGAAGAAAATATTATCTCCGAGTATGGCACACACACTCGAATCTCCTACAAAGGTCTCTGCGAGACCGAGAGCCTGTGCGATTCCTTTCGGCTCCTTCTGGATGCAGTAGTGGAAGCTACAACCGAAACGTGTGCCGTTCCCCAGAAAACTTTGGATCTGATCGATGTGTTCCGTGCCTGTGACAACGGCGATGTCTCGCATGCCGGCATCGAGCATCACGGAGAGCGGATAGAGGATCAGCGGCTTATCGTAGACTGGGAGCAGGCTCTTATTCGTGATGTCGGTGAGGGGTTTGAGCCTCGAACCAGATCCGCCGCAGATGAGGACGCCTTTCATATTCTCAGATTAGCGCGGGTTTTTGCTACTGTACAATCGCATGAAATTGTTCAATGGTTAAATGGTTACATGGTTGCGCAAGCGAAAACTGTGATTGTTGCATGCAAACCATTTAGCCATGTAGCCATTTAACAGTTATTCTAGGCATCAGTGGCTACCTCCATTCTCATTACAGGCGCTGCCGGCTTCATCGGGTCTCACTTTGCTCTCGAACATGCTCGCGCTCATCCGAGTGATTCTATTGTCGTGCTCGACAAACTGACGTATGCCGCGGATCGTACGTATCTGGATCCGATTGCGAACCACATCACGTTCATCGTCGGTGACATCGCAGATCCGGTGCTCGTAGCGAAGATCCTCAAGGATCACGCGATCGATACGATCGTGAACTTCGCTGCTGAGACACACGTGGATCGTAGCATCTCCGATCCCTCGCCGTTTCTGCATACGAATGTGACGGGTGTGCAGAATTTGCTGAACATCTGCCGCACGTATCCGTCGGTGCGTCTGCTGCATGTGTCGACGGATGAAGTCTACGGAGATCTGCGTGATCGCGATGCGCCGAAGAAGACGGATGACCCTCTCCGACCCAGTTCTCCGTATGCCGCGAGTAAAGCTGCGGGCGATCTCCTCGTGCAGGCATCAGCTCGAACGTACGGTATCAAGGCTGCAATCTCGCGGTGCACCAACAACTTCGGTCCACATCAGGCGAGTGAGAAATTCATCCCGACGGTGATTCGTTGTGCCCTGAACGATCAGCCGATTCCGATCTACGCGAGCGGCAAGAACAAGCGCGATTGGCTCTATGTGACGGATCACTGCAGCGCACTCGAAGCGATCCTTGCACATGGTGCAGCTTTTGATTCGTGTAGCACGTTCAACGTGTCTGCCGATAGCGAGAAGGAGAACCTCGACGTAGCGAAGGCGATTTTGAAGATCCTCAAGAAACCGGAGTCACTGCTCAGTTTCGTCCAAGATCGTCTAGGTCATGATTGGCGCTATGCACTCGATTCCTCTGGAACTCGAATGCTTGGCTGGAAGCCGGTGATCAGTTTTGAGGAGGGACTTACGAAGACGGTCGAGTGGTACAGGAATCGAATACCTTGATGTCTTATTCAACTGCATCGATGATATTTTGAACGCGATCTTTAAGTTTGGTAGCTAATTTTTTGACAGCTTGCTCTGTGAATGTTCCTAAAAGATTCGCTGGAATGTCATACGATTTTTTTTGTAGAGCGTGAGTAACGGCAACAGTAGAAATTGCATGAACGAATACGGCGAGCGTTATTTCAGGGTCGGAATTTTCTTCCGGGTCATCAGGATTCGCTACTCCAAGCCCATTACTGATTTCCATCCCTGCGATCAGGTCTGCGATATTTCTCCATTTAAATTCATTTGTGGACATTGGTTTCTTCCACATCGCTTCAACAGAAGCCTGAGCCCAATGTACGGGGCCGAGCAGTCTTTTCCCCGACGAAAGATCTTCGAGGGAAATTTTTACATCTTCTGGAAACGTTTCAGTGCCGTTGGAACGTACGTAGTCTGAAAGTTTTGTGATGGCGTGATTACTTTCCATTGTATCCTTCAACTTATGCTGAAGGGCAATCATGACTTCTTCTATTTTTTTCAGTATTCGCTGGATTTCTTGTCCCGTAATCTGAATTTGCCCTGCTTCTCTCACCAATGTATCAATCTTGACCATATATATATTATAACATATATTATTATTTTATGCGAATCTGTTCACTATTCGCTTCAATCACTCGTAGACTCTTTTCATGCGCATTGTTCTTGCAACCGGCCTCTATCCTCCCGCCATCGGCGGTACCGCGACGTATGCGGAGGGGCTGGCGAATGAGCTCTCGAAGAGAGGGCATGAGGTGTGGGTGGTGACGTATGGTGTGGAAAGTGGAAAGTGGAAAGTGCCCGCCCGGATGCGGTCGGACGGGGAAAGTGGAAAGTGGGAGGTGATTGGAGTATCGAAGGTTGGTTCGGTTTTTTCGCGTTGGATGCGGTATGCGAAAGCACTTCGCGCTTCTGCGTCTGACGCTGATGTCGTCATTGCTTTGTCATCCGTGAGTGTTGGGATTCCTCTCATTCTCGCGCGACTGAGGAGGCCGAAGAAAATTCTCCGTCTCGGTGGGGATTTCTTCTGGGAGCGCGCAACAGACGCAGGCTGCAGGAAGAGTCTACGTGCGTGGTATGGCTCGACATTCGGGATCTGGCGCATCATCAATACGGCGCTGATGGAAGGCATTTTTTCATGCTTCGATTGCCTCGTCTATTCCACAGAGTTTCAGAAGAAGATTCACGAAGAGCACTACAGAATGCTACCGAAGCGTGTCGTGATCGAAAATGCGGGGCCCCTCACCGCCCTCATCCCTGCCTGTCCGGCAGGCAGGCCCCGACCCCTTCCCCCGAAGGGGGAAGGGGAGAGTCGAAAACAGCACGTGCCGCTTCGACTGCTGTTCATGGGCCGCTTCGTCGGGTTCAAGAATCTCTCTGCACTCATTGCAGCGATGCGGTGGCTACCTGAAGCGGTGCTTACGATGGTCGGAGAGGGTCCTCTCGAGAAACAATTACGGAGGGAGGCAGAGCTTGCGGGGTTACAAGATCACATCCTTTTTCATCCACCTGTACACGGGAAAGAGAAGAGTTGTTTTTTTGCAGACCATGATCTTCTCCTCTTGCCATCGGTGACTGAAATCAGCCCGAATGTGGCTCTGGAAGCTCTGAGTGAAGGATTGCCGGTCTTACTGACTGAAGAGACGGGGTACCGCAAGAGTCTCTCGCCACTCCTCGTTCTGAGGCCGCTTCGTACCCAGGTGGAGATCGTCGCTGCGGTGCATGAGACGATGCGTCATCTTCCAAAGGGGAGAGCTGGCATGACCAGAGGTTGGGAGACAGTGGCTCAGGAGTGGATCACACTTCTTTCGTCACTATGAAACTTCTGATGATCAGTGGCGACCCCACTTCGCCCCGCTGCTGCGGGGCTACGAGGGGCAGGCAGTTCTATTTTTTTCCTTTCTTCGTATCATGCGCTTACTCATGATCAGTGGAGATCGTTCCCTTGTATCCGGCAAGCACGGAGCGTTCTCCGATATGCTCGGGGAATGTGCGAAGCACTGGGAACGGATTGATATTGTTTGTCCTTCTGCCCCCACCCCTGCCCTCACCCCTAGCCCCTCTCCCGATGGGAGAGGGGAAACTTTTTTTCCTGCGAATGTCTTTCTTCATTCTTCTTCCCGCGGTCTTTGGTATCAGCCCTTCTGGATAAAGAAGAAAGGAGCCGAGCTCGTGAGGCAATTTCATCACGATGTGATGACGGTGCATGAGTATCCGCCGTTCTATAACGGCATCGGAGCGCGATTGCTGAAGCGAGTGGTGGAGATTCCTGCCGTCCTCGAGATCCATCACATCGTCGGGTGGCCGAGGGCTTCGTCGATCTCCGAGTGGATCGGTCGGTGGATGACGAATATCTTCATCGGCTCGCATGCGAATCAGTTCGATGCCGTACGAGTCGTCAATGGAACAGTGAAGTCGATGCTTACACTATGGGGTGTTGAGGAGAAAAAAATCTCCGTTGTCCCCTCGGTCTATCTCGATCATGCTGCGTTGAATATCACAAAGAATCAGATGAAGAAATTTGATATCGTCTTCGCTGCACGGCTTGTAGACAACAAGGGATTACTCGAGACGATTGATGCCGTGGCGAGTCTGCCGAACGTCACGATGCTCGTGATCGGTGATGGTCCGCTGCGTACCGCGATGGAGGAAAAAGTTCGCCATCTCGCCATCTCGGATCGTGTGACGTTCACGGGTTGGCTTCCGTCCGCTCTCGATGTTGCTCGGAGCATTGCTTCAGGCAGGATCTTCGTCATGAATTCGAGGAGCGAAGGTAATCCGCGCTCGCTCATCGAGGCGATGGCACTCGGCGTACCCTGCATTACTACGAAGGTCGGCATTGCACCTGATGTGATCAGAGAGGGTGTGAACGGTGTCTTCACGACAGGAGAAGCAGCTGATCTTGCGGAGAAGATCCGAGCCTTACTTTCTTCTCCAGAGCAACAGACATCTCTCGGGAGAGAGGCGATACAGATCACGGAAAGATTCGAGCGCGGACGATTGATCACGGCGTATGCTGACTTCCTGAAATCCCTTTCCTGCTAGTATGCGTCTCCTCTTCATCACCCAGAAGCTGCACCAGCAGGACGCATTCACGGTCCTCTGGATTCGGGCGTTCATTGCGCAGGGATATGAGGTTGAAGTCGTGTGTTTGGAAGGGCAGAAAAGAGTGGAAAGTGGAAAGTGGAAAGTGGAAAGTTCAAACGTTGATATTTCCCTTGGATTTCCGGTGCATTCGCTCGGTAAAGAACACGGCGCATCGAGACTTCGGTCTGTACTCAGGTTTGAGAAATTGATTCTCTCTCTTCAGTACGATCGCGTGTTCATCCACATGGTGCCTGTGTGGTATGCACTCGGCGGTTGGTGGTGGCTGCTTGCACGCAAGCCTGTCTACCTGTGGTACACGCACTACAGGATGCAGCTTGGGGTGCGGCTCTTCGGGCTTTTTGGCAAGCGGTTCTTCTGTGCGACGGCGCAGAGCTTGCCGCAGTTCTCTCGAAGTGAGAAGAAAGTTGTCGTCGGTCATGGAATTGATCTCGAAATGTGGCCGAGACGAGAAAATAGTGCGAGTGATCCGCACCGACTCCTCGTCGTGCATCGGCTGAGCCGATCGAAGCGATTGGAATTGATCCTCCGTGCACTCGTGCTCCTCGATCCTGCGTACACGCTCGACATTTTTGGGATCGAAGCGGAACCTGAGTACGTCTTGGAACTCAAAAATCTGGTGAAGGAATTGCATCTCGCGTCCCGTGTGAAGTTTCTTGGCACAACCCCGATGCAATCACTTCCGGAGATCTACGCGCAACACACGCTGATTCTGAATATGGCGAGCGAGACGATCGACAAGACCATGCTCGAAGCCATGACCTGTGGTTGCTATCCGGTGACGACGAAGGCGAATGCGACGGCGATTGGTATTCCCTCAGCCCCCGAGTCCGATACGCCGAGTGCGATTGCCGAGTTCGTTCGGCAGTTTGCGGTGAGGGCTCCGATCAGTGGCGAAGAGATGTATCGAATCGTCGAACGCAGTCACAGCCTTGAAAGACTGATTGTGAAGATGGACAGCTATATCAGGGCCGGTGTTTAGGAAAAGCCACCTGTCCGACATTGGACAGGCGGCGATCGCAGGTTTTTGAGATCCGTCTTCCGAGTGCTACGAGCACAAGATCTCAACTCATTTGAGCACCTGCTTGTCTGCCTTTACACACTGTCTTTCGACAATATTTCCCATCGCAAAGGCGAACCGGCGACAGTCTGCTAGAAAAAATTGTGCCGTCAAGGATTCATACGCACGCTTTCAGTGTTTCAGAGACCTCCCGTACCATCTCCGTGGTCATCTCCGCGTACATCGGAAGTGACAAAATTTCTCCTGCAAGTTTCTCCGCTATGGGAAAATCACCTTTCTTCCACTTCCCTGCATAGGCTTCCTGCAGGTGGATGGGGATGGGATAGTGAATGCCGCTCTGGATGCCTTTCTCTTTGAGTTTCGTCTGCAGAGTATCGCGGTTCTGTACGCGGACGACGAAGAGGTGATAGTTCTGGCAGCGGTCCTCGTGCTCGGTGAACAATCCGATCTTCGGATTCCCCTCGAGCAGTTCCCGATACAGTTTCGCGTGCGTGCGCCGTGCCGTGTTCCATGCATCGAGATGTTTCAATTTCACACTGAGGACTGCACCCTGAATGCCATCCATACGTTCATTGCGACCGACGATCTGATGCTTGTATTTCTCGCTCATGCCGTGGTCACGGAGCATGCGGATCTTCTTTGCAATTGCTTCGTCATTTGTTGTGACGGCACCCGCTTCGCCGTACGCACCAAGATTCTTTCCGGGGTAGAAACTGAAGGCGGCGGCATCGGCGAGTGAGCCCGCCTTCGCTGAAGCTCCGGTGGGCAGGCCTTCTTTTTTGGCTTTATACAGGGCTCCGTGCGCTTGACAAGCATCTTCGATGACGAGCAAATTGTGCTTGATTGCGACAGCATTGATCGCATCCATATCCGCGCATTGGCCGTAGAGGTGGACGGGAAGAATGGCCTTTGTTTTCTTCGTGATTGCTGCCTCCAGTTTCGTGGTATCCATCAAGGCATCGTTTTCACAGCAGTCGACGAGGATAGGAGTGGCGTTCGCAAGCGAGATCGCTTCGGCGGATGCGAAGAACGAATTGGCGACGGTGATCACTTCGTCGCCTGCTCCGATGCCGTAGGCACGGAGGATGAGTTCGATGGCTGAGGTACCATTGCCGACACCGATGCAGTGAGACACGCCACAGTACGCGGCGAATTCCCTCTCAAATTTTTCGACGGCGGGACCGCTCGCAAAGGCACAGGAGTCGATGACCGATTGGATCGCAGGATCGATCTCCTGTTTGATGGATCGGTACTGCGCGGCGAGATCGAGGAAGGGGATGGACATATCTGAAGAATAGCCCTTTCTTTGTGCGCGACAAAGAAAGGGCGAAAGAAAACGCGTGCGCCGACACCCTCCAGCAGACCCCCACCTGCGGCGCACACCATCCCTTGGTGGGTGCCTCAGGAGTTTTTATAGTGTTGTTGATTGGCTTTGTGCTTTTCTCGTTGAGATTTATGCTGGTGATATGTTGAGAGAGTTCATTCTTGCAGGCGAGAAGGTCGCTCTGGCCGAGATGGTCGAGGAGGATCAGGCGCTTTTTCAGAGATGGCTCTCTGAGAATCCTGAACTTCGTGAGCTGATCGACGATCTACGAATTCCGACCATGGAAGATCAGAGAAACTGGTTCAAGCGTCTCCAGAAGCCGGATCGCAGATTTTTTTCGCTCCTGGCTGTGCTGGAGGGCGTGCTCATCGGGAATGCGGGTTTCGTGGAGATCGATCCCGAGAAGAAATCAGCGATGCTTCGGATCACGATTGGTCATCCCGAATTCCACGGAAAGGGTTTCGGCAGCGAGGCGGTCGCACTGCTCGTGCGGTACGCATTCGAGATTGCCGCGTGGCGCACGCTCAGGCTGACGGTGCTGAAGACCAACACTCGTGCGGTCCGTACGTATGAGAAAGTGGGATTTCGGATCCAGAGTGAACACTTGCACAACGGGAAAGAAATGCTCACGATGGAGTTGTTTCATCCCGCAGTACACACATGAGTATCACCATCGTTCCCTACACCTCCGAGCGAGAAAAAGAGTTCGATGCGTTTGTCGTCTCGAGTAGAAATGGCACCTTCTTCCATACACGGAAATTTCTTTCGTACCATCCCGTGGGCCGATTCGATGATGCTTCACTTCTCTTCTTTGAGGACCACAAACTCCTCGGCGTGCTGACGGCGGCGACGAGGATCGAGAGTGGGGAGAAGAGACTGGTCTCGCACCCTGGTGCTACCTACGGAGGACTGGTGATGGACGCCCTGGCCGGTATGCGGGAGACAGGGGAGATGCTCGATGCGCTCGTCGCATGGGCTAAGCAAGGCGGGTATCGCGGGATTTCTTTCCTGCGACTTCCACTCTCCATCCTGTGTAGGTCGCGTTCGGATGACCTCGACTACTGGCTCTTTCAGAAGGGGTGGACGCTCACGCGCATGGAGCTCTCGACCTCCTATTCTCTCGTGGGTCTGAGGGAAGAGACCATTCTGGATTCCTTTGATCGCACAGCGCGCAACAAAGTCCGTCAGGGACAGAAGGTGGGACTGAAGATGCAGTGGAGCGAGGATTTCCCCATCTTCTGGGCATTGCTGGAGAAGACGCTTGCCGATCGACACGGAGCCAAGCCCACGCATACACTGGAGGAAATCCAACGGTTGCATGCGATCGCCCCCAAGGACGTACGCCTCTTCGGAGTGTACGAAGGGAGTGAACTGATCGCAGGGTTCGTCGTCTTCACCATGCATCCGCATGCTCTGTACATTCTCTACACGGGGCAGAACTATGCGAAAATCGAAATGCGTCCCATCCCTACTCTCCTCGCAGCTCTCTTCTCCGAGGCTCTGCGGGAGGGCCGAACGGTGATTGATTTTGGCATTTCGACCGAGGATGGGGGAACGAAGGTCAACGATACTTTGTTTCAATTCAAGGAGAGTTTTGGCGGACAGTCGGTGAAGAGGGAGTCGTGGGAACTGCGGTTCAATTGACAATTGACCCCACTTCGCCAAATCCATTGTGATGGATTTGACTTCGAGGGGCAGGCAATTGACAATTCGAAGGAAGACAGTCCGCAAGAATTTTCCATTTTCAATTTTCATGAAAATTCCCTGTTCCGTGCTCATTCTCACTCGCAACAGTGCGTCGACACTCGAGCAGTGCCTGAAGAATCTGGGTCCGTTCGGCGAGATCCTCGTGCATGATGCGAACAGTGAAGATGCGTCGGTTGCGATCGCGAAGCGTTTTGGTGCAAGAGTGTTGAAGCAGTATGATACCGAGGAGAAGAGTGTGCGCGTGAAGAATTTCACCGAGATGCGTCTGAGGGAACGCGACGAGGCGGCATTCGATTGGGTGCTCTACATCGATTCTGATGAGTATCTCAGCGATGCACTCGTCACGGAGATCGGTGAAATCCTACAGTCGGCGGATCCAAAAACTATCGTGAAATTTCCTCGTGTGTCGGTGGTGGACGGTGTCCCGCGAACGCGAGGAGTGGCGTTTCCCGAGATCATGCCACGGATCCATCATCGTAGGAGTGGCGCGACACTGCGTGCGGGGAAAACTGTGCACGAGAAGTATCAGTACGATGCGTCATTTCTGGAGGTCGTCACCCGCGCCCCACTCTATGTGCCACTGGACCCCGTGGACGTGCTTCGTCCCAAGGATGATCGGTACATTCTTCTCGAGGTCCAGCACATGCGAGAGACTGGGTGTTCATGGCGGCGGTACATCCGTTGGTTCCTCCTTCGCGAGCCCGTGCTGATCACTTGGTATTTTCTGAAGGTGCTCTCGGTTGCACCCTTCTGTTTCTTTCCTGACTCGCTTCCGTTCTCGCAGAACTTCCGGTTCGTGCGGTATCATTGGAGGTTATTTCGTGCGGTGACGGGGCTGATGTTAGAAAAGCTCTGAATAGCCATCCATAATTTTCACAATTTCACGTCGAGGAAAAGGCACACGATCGTCTTTGGCTTTTGCGGCGAAGCACAATGTTGATTGGGAGCGGGATGCTTCCCGCGCCAAGCCTGTCTGCCGACAGGCAGGCATGGCGCTCCCGAACAAGGAAATAGTGGCGCAGATGACGAAGCAGAAGGCATTTTTCAGAGGTTCCTTAATAGTCCATCTATATCTTTATCGCCTTTCCCTTCTTCAACGACTCATCTGCGAGCTCGAGAATCTTCACGATGCTCATTCCGTCTTCGCCCGACACGATCGGTTGTGCGGTTCCTCGGATGCAGGCAAGGAAGTGCTTGGCCTCGATGGAGAGAGCTTCGGTATTCGGTATCGCGGGGATCAGCACATCGCCACTTCGGTACTTCGGAAAGAATGGATCGGGTTTCGTGTCATCGCGCTCGACACCCTTGTCGTAGATGCGGATCTTCTCGCTCGGTTCGGTGTCGTCGTACACGATCATCGCTGTGCGGCCGGCGATCAGTGTCTTTCGGATCTTCACGGGAGAGAGCCAGCTCACGTGGATGTGGGCTGCGAGGCCCGTAGAGAAGGTGAGGTGGAGATGGGCGTCTTCAACGTGTTGTCCGTAGTGCGTACTCCCCACCGCAAGCACTTCCGTGATGTCCGAAAGATTTGCGATGCGAGAGAGGATGGTCAGGTCGTGGATCGCCAGGTCCCAGAGGACGTTGCTGTCCTTCTGGATGAGACCGAGGTTGATGCGGACCGAGTCGAAGTAGAGCAGATCTCCAAGTTGTTTTTTGTGCACGACATCAACGATGTGCGACACCGATGTGGTGTAGGCGAAGGTGTGATCGACGAGGAGTTGGCGCTTCTGTCGTGTGGCCAGAGCGACGAGCTTCTGTGCCTCGCCACTCGTGAGCGTCATCGGTTTTTCGATGAGCACATGCTTCTTGGCTTTGAGTGCTGCCTCTGCCAGAGGGAAGTGGTTCGAGGTCTGCGTTGCGATCACGATCGCATCCAGTGATGGATCGGTGAGGAGGTCTTCGTAGCGTTGTGTGAAGCGCACAGCTGGATACTGGCGTGCGAATTTTGCACAGTGCTCCTTCGAGAGATCGCAGCCGTATGCCAGTGTGCATCCTTCGATCGCAGCGAAATTGCGGAGCCAGTTGGGACCCCAGTAGCCGAGGCCGACGATGGCAATGGACACGTTCTTCATGTGCACATGATAGCAGGTTTTCCATTCTTTTCTTCTCTGAACCTCACACTTTCTACTTTCCACTTTCCGCCTTACACTCTGCTCCATGCGCATCGCCTACTGCACCAACGTTCGGTTGCCGAGTGAACGCGCTCATGGTCATCAGATTGCGAAGGTGACGCAGGCACTGCGGGATCTCGGTCATGAGGTGGAGATTTTTGCACCCTTCCGGAAGAATCCCATCGATCAGAGTTTCGCTGCGTACTATGGACTCACCTCGCAGGTGCACCTCCACCACCTTGGGGCGATCGATGCCATCGCTGCGTGGTGGGCGCCGGGGATCGTTGGTTTGAAGCTCACGACGATGCTCTTCGGGCGTATGCTTCGTCGCATTCTTCGCACACGGGAGAAGGATTTTGATGTGATCTATACGCGCACTCCAGAATTATTGCCGTTTCTTTCGAGACTTCGCATTCCTCTGATTCTTGAGTTGCATCGGATCCCACGTCTCGGTCGACGCCGATTCCTCTCGCTCCTGCGTTCCTGCAAGTTGATCGTCGCACTCACGAGTCCCATGCGTCAGGCACTCATCGA
This sequence comes from Candidatus Peribacteria bacterium, assembly GCA_023245775.1. GTDB lineage: Bacteria > Patescibacteriota > Gracilibacteria > Peribacterales > Peribacteraceae > SICN01. The sequence goes on from JAHFJR010000023.1 coordinate 17,152, forward strand.
CCTCGGTGTCTCTGACATCCCCGTGATTGTCGAGGGGGACGCGGTGGATCTTCATGATTTCGAGGCGCTACCGAGTGCTGAAACAACACGTGCGTCTCTCGATATTCCTGTGGGGGTGCCGCTGATCGTGTATGCTGGGCAGCTCGAATCGATGGGGCTACAGAAGGGGATCCCCGAATTGATCGCCGCTTGCGAAATTCTCGCGAAGCGTGGGCTTGAATTTCGTGTCGTGATTGCCGGAGGCCCCGAGCATGTTGCGAAGCGTTATCGTGAGACATTGCCTGACATTCTTCATGGTCGTGTGACTTTCACTGGTCATATTTCGCACCTCAAAATTCCGACATTGCTCACGGCTGCTGATGTGCTCATCTATCCTGCGCCCGCATCCACGCATCCTTTCTACATTCGCGATACGTCGCCGCTGAAGCTCTTCGAATACATGGCAGCTCTCCGCCCCATTGTCACAGCAGACCTACCACCGATTCGCGATATTCTCGATGAGACGATGGCGCGGTTCTGTCGTGCGGGTGATGCGTCGGCCCTTGCTGAATCCATTCGCTTGACACTTGAAGAATCCGAGGAGAGTGCTGCGATGGCACGCTGCGCACGTGCACATGTGGAGCAGTGTACATGGGAGAAGCGAATGCAGAGGATCCTCTCTCGAGAGGGGGTGGTTTCACCCTGCACCATTTCACCGTAGTCTGTCTGTATCCACCCCATGCCTCTTCGTATCCTGAGCACGTGCTCGGCAAGGCCGAATTTCGTCAAATTGGCGGCGTTGCACCATGCGCTTCTTCAGAAGAGATCAGCCTTCGAACATGTCATCGTGCATACGGGACAGCACTATGATCCTCTCCTATCAGATATTTTCTTCACGCAACTGCAGATCCCGCAGCCGGATTTCAATCTGGGTGTGAGAGGCGGGAGTCATAGGAAAGAGGTGATCCTTCTTACGGAGCAGGCGATGCTGCCCGTGCTTGCGTCCGTGAAGCCGGATCTCGTGCTCGTCTATGGGGATGTGAATGGCGCCGTGGGAGCTGCTCGGGCCGCCAAGACATTGGGGATCAGCATTGGGCATGTGGAGGCGGGGCTTCGCTCTGGAGATATGGAGATGCCCGAGGAGCACAATCGCATCGAGATCGATCGTCTTGCGAATCTTCTTTTTGTCAGTGAACAATCGGGGATGGATCATCTACAACAAGAAGGTTGCACGGGTAGGGCACATCTTGTCGGGAATACCATGATCGATACGCTCATCCGCATGCTGCCGCTCATCAGGACGCAGGCAGTTCCTGTGGGGCTCCCAGAGCGATGTGGCCTCCTGACGCTTCATCGACCGAGCAATGTGGATGATCCGAAGATGTTGGCTGAGCTCCTCCTCTTCTTTCGTCAGATTGATCCTTCTGTACCACTTGTCCTACCAGTTCATCCTAGGCTTGCCCATGTCCTCTCGAAAGGAGCGACAGGATCTGTTCCAGCGAATATTCATCTCGTCAGTCCGCTCGGATATTTGGAATTTCTCTCTCTCCTCTCACGCTCCCTCTTCGTCCTCACGGATTCCGGTGGGATCCAAGAAGAAGCGGTGCTTCTTGGGAAGAGATGTTTTACCTTGCGCAGGAATACCGAGCGTCCGAGCACGATCGACAGCGGATCCAATATCCTCATCGATCCGTCGAAGGCTGAAGATCGCCAGATGGTGATCGATTTTGCGAAGCATCCTCAGGAGGTGCATGTGACGGTTCCTCCCCTCTGGGACGGGCATGCGGGGGAGCGTATACTCGCTGAGATTGCTCGCTTCTCCTCCGCCTCATGAGGATCCTCATGGTCACAGAAACGTTCTTTCCGATCGTCGGTGGGAGCGAGACGGCGATCCGGTACTTGAGTGATGCACTGAGTGATCTCGGGCATGAGGTGATGGTCGCTGTCATGAATGTTCCGCAGAGTTCATCACCCTCGAAGAAATTCATGTTCAGACAGTTACCATCGACCGTTGGAGGGATCGACGGTAAGACGTTTGGCAAGATCTGGAATTGCAGAAGACTCATCCGTGAGTTCCGTCCTGATGTTGTGAATGCTCACTTCCTCTTCGAATCCGGGATGGTGGGGACGCGGGCAGCACACAAGGAAGGTGTGCCGTCTGTCGTGAGTATCCGCGGCCGCGGCATCTTTTACAGACCGAGGAATTTCTTCGATGGACTCCTCAGCCGTTGGTGGATCCAGGGTGCGTGCACAGCAGACGGCTTCATCGCCACCAGTCAGGAGATGGCGGATATCGCAGAGCAACGTCACGGCATTCATCCGCTTGCGATCAGCAATGGTGTCGAAACGGATCTGTTCACACCGGAGAGGAAGAAGGATATTCGTACCCCCCTTGGTATTTCTGCTCGCCAGCGTGTCCTCTTCTGTGCGCGGCGGCTGGTCCCCAAGAACGGCATCGAATACATGATCCGTGCTCTACCGATTCTTCGGAAGCAAGAGGATGCGGTGCTCCTCCTCGCTGCGCCTCTTAATGCCGAGTACGACAAACTGTGCTCACTCGTCGATACACTCGGGATGCGTTCGTACGTGCGTTTTCTTGGTCCCATTCTCCACGAAGAGCTCCCCTCGTACTTTGCGAGTGCCGATGTCACGATCCAACCATCGATCGCTGAGGCGAGGAGTCTCGCATGTCTGGAGGCGATGGCCAGCGGAGCCGCAGTGGTTGCGACAGCGTGCGGGGGACTGAAGGAACTCATCACTCATCGAGAGAATGGTTATCTGATCCCCGCCTTCGAAGGGAGCACGTACCAGGTGGGGGCGGTGAACGAGCGTGGCGTTCGTGATCTCGCGGATGCGGTGCTGACTCTCCTGCATGATCCGTCTCTTCGAGCGAAGATTTGCCTCGGTGCACGTGCGTATGCCGAGACGTGCAGTTGGCCAGCGATTGCAGGTCAGTCACTCGACATATTCCAGCGAGCGATCCACAGTTTCTCCTCTCCTCGATGACCATCGCCACTCCCGATCGCAACAAGGCCATCTACCGCACGTACCATGATGAAATTCTGACGAAGCGGTTCCATTCGACCTCGCCGATTCGTCGGCATGCGCACCGCACGCAGTACCAATTCTTCGTCGATGCCATTCCAGCCGGTAGCCGCGTGTTGGATGCTGGTTGCGGTGAAGGTGTGCTCAGTGTTCTCCTTGCGAAGAAGGGTTGCCAGGTGACGGGTGTCGATCTCTCCGAGCCGAATATTGCCTCGTCCAAAGCTTACGCAGTTGCCGAGGGCGTGGCTGAAAGGACAACGTTCTCTGTTGCTGACCTCGAGCATCTTCCGTTTGAGGATCACGCGTTCGAGTATGTCGTCTCCAGTCATGTGCTGGAACATGTGCCGGACTTTGCTCAGGGTGCTCGCGAATTGAATCGGGTCGCTAGGAAGCGTCTGCTCGTGGCCATTCCCACCTGCTTCACTCCTGCCGCCATGGTGCTCCTTGGAGGAGACGCATACTGGACGTTCTCCCGTCGTACGCCGTACGCATTCTGGTATGGATTGCTTCGCGTCCTCTGCGCACTCCTCCGTGGCGAAGAAGGGGTCAATGAGGGGTATGCTGGTCATCAGGAGCTCATCCACATCCGGCGTTTCCCATGGCGTGGCAAGAAGTCGTTGCAGGCGGCAGGGCTCTCTGTCCTTTCGTACCGTGGTAGCTCGTACGTTTTTCCCTATCTGTCTTTCTTGCTACCCCTCAGTCGTTTGCTCGAAACAATGGCATGGTTGCCGCTCATTCGTGAGTGTGGGTTTGGTGTAACGTACGTGTGCGATCCCCTCAAGAACGGTGCTCCGCGAGGAGATTGATCCAGCCTCTTCCTTGACGTTTCGCTTCGCAGCGTTCGATGAGTTGTTCGTTTGAATAGTGGTCAATAGATTCGCCCATGTGTTCGGTATCGCGGAAGTGGAAGCCTGCTTCGCGTAGTATCTGCAGCACTTCCTCGGGATCGGCACCTGTGTTGCGTAGTCCAAACGGCCAGAATTCGATGATCATCCGCACGGTGGGATACGTCTTCAGTGTTCGCATCGCTCCATGGAGGACCTGGAGCTCGGCTCCTTGGACATCCATTTTGATGAGGTCGATGCGTGGAAGGGGGTAGAGAGTGAGGTAGGTATCCAGCGTCGTGCAGGGTACGGTCACGGCACCTTGCTCCTGCACAATGTTCGTTGCGGAGAGCGAATGGTTTCCTTGGTTTGTGCTGTCGAGATGAAGCGTAACGTTTTCGCTCTTTGCTCCCACGCACGAGGGAACGATCGTTGTGCGATCGCACAGTCCATGGAGATGGATGTTGCGTCGCAGGAGATCCAGATTTTCCTTCGACGGCTCGAAGCAGAGAATGCGACCTTGTGGTCCGACAATCTTGCCGCACAGGACACTGAAGTATCCAATGTTGCTCCCGATGTCGACCATCACCATGCCAGGCTTCAGGAGTGCGCGCATCGCCTCTGCAGTCTCAGGTTCGTAGACTCCCTGTTCTAGGAGCACTCGGTGCAGGCCACCACCTTCTGCATTGATGAAGAGTGGGAATTCTTTGGTGCTGATCTGGGTGATGCCGTGCGGGCGGACACTATGAAAGAGGAGACGGTACAGTGGTTCCAGTCCCGGCAGTCGCCCAATGCCTGTGTCAGCGAACATGCGGCGTAGACATTGCAGCAGGAAGATCATGGTTGTGGTTGGGCAGAGGGCAGGCTGGTGATTTTCATGGGGTTTTCTGTACACGTTGGTGGTGCCTGCTTCACGTTGTCCTGGAGCAAGAAATAGAGTGTGCAGAGCGTGTACATGAGACGGAGCAGTCCGCGTGAGAGGAGTGCACCGATGAGGCCGAAGTGGGGGACGAGGAGGAGAAGCGACGAGCAGTAGACACCTGCTGCTATCCATCTGATCCAGCGTAGTGCAGAGACCATCGCCTGTGCCTCGAGGTATTGCATCAGCAGGCTGCTTGGGACAGTGATCAGTATCGCCGCTGCGATCTGAGAGAGGAAGATGGCATCGAGGTAGTTGGGGAAGAGGAGACGGAAGACGTAGGGCGTGATGGCGATGTACGCCACGATGCCCATACCGAAGAGAAGTGTCAGAATGCCCACGAATTTCAGAAGTTTCCTGCGGCGAGCACGACTATCTTCTCCTCGTGCTTGGCTCTGGAATGTGACAGACAAAAGTTCGCCCACCCAGACCTTGAGCTGTTCGGGGATCAAGAGCGCAACGGAGAAGACGGCGAGTTGGTTGAGACCGAAGTTCGCGGAGATCAGG
>JAHFJR010000024.1 GCA_023245775.1 Candidatus Peribacteria bacterium
TGCTTGCGGGAAGGTCTTCAGAAAAGCACTTCAGAATTTTTCTGATTTTGAATGTCGAGATTTTGGCGTACCGAAGCTGCATAAGAGAATCTTAGAGGAGATTCTCCTAGGGGAGAGCCAAAAAATATTATTACAACTGAAGCGACAAGGAGAATGCCTAAAAAGATTTGAACGATAAGCATATATTTACTTCTCATGGAGCTTGATAGTAACAGACAGAAAGCGCACGCCGAAGCTAGTGATATTGATTTTAGAATTTTACCTTGGCTGGGGAGGAGGGATTCGAACCCCCGAATGGTAGCTCCAGAGGCTACTGCCTTACCACTTGGCGACTCCCCAACGCGAAGGGGATTCTAGCCACTTCTACCTTCTTTTTCTAGGTATTAGCATCTGAATCGCTCAGACATACATCGTCGCTGCTCTATGTGTGTGCCAAAAACCCTTGCCAATACTGCTCAAAGTCATATAGAATGGTCTTGTATCCATACGAATTGGGATCCGAACGGTCTCGTGCCTAAGGAGCCCTTTTCTTCATGAATAGGAAATTTTAGATTGAACGTTGGGGCTTTCCAGATAATCGAAAAATTCAGAACCCAGCTTCAAATATAACGACGAAGCAAATTTTCTGTTTGGAAAAAGCAATTTTTTAAACATCTTTTTACTGATCAGAAAATCGACAAGTTTCTTATAATCTCCGTCACCGGAAACAAGAAGAATATTCTGAAAATCTTTTCTCTCCAGAAGAATCTTCATGATTTCGAACACAATATCCGTATCAACATTCCCCTTCTTAGACCCCTTCAGTCCAGAGGTGTGTTCTTTAAAAAGCACGATAAAGCCTGATTTCTGAAGATTTTTATAGAGATTTTGCTGCTCTTCTGAAACATATCCCAGAAAATAATAAGCTTCATTGACATGATATTTGTCCTTCAAATATATCCTGAATTTCTTATGGTCGATCTTCCATCCATTCTGCGTGGTTCCAAGATGAAGATTCTGACCATCGATGAAAGCCAAATTTGACTCTGTGCTCATATCCCTAATCCTACCATGTCTTCTCGAAGCATAGACATGCTTTCTCAACCCTTGACCCGCGCACGCGTTTCCGATAATCTCTTGTACCGTTACATCAGTACATGACCAACTCCCTCACCTCCGTCCTTCTCCGGCCCGAGCACTGCGATCCGCTGTACCTGCTCGAAACGCTCGGCAAGAGATTCGAGCACCATGCTCTGCTGGAATCCTTGGACCGCAGTCATCCACAGAATGATTTCTCATTCCTCGCTCTCGGCAGAAGAGATGAGGTCACGGTGCAGAACGGAAATGTCTCCGGTTCGACGCTTCTGAAGGACGGTCCGGTTACCGATCCGCTAGAACCTTTCCGGACGCTCTCTGGAAATGAAAAAAACACAGCGCGACTTACGATGGGATACATCGGATTTCTGAGTTTCGAATCCCTCAGAACCTTCGAGAAAGTCGATCTGGAGGCCGATCCCCTGCTCCCCGATGGCAACTTCTTCCTCCCCGAGGTACTCGTGAAGATCGATCACGAACGCCGAGAAGTAATGGTCACAGCGCACGCAGATACGAAGGAGGATCTCAGGCAGATCGAGCGGGTGATCCTTGCCTCACCGTTTCACGACGATGCGAAAGATCGGATCGGCAACATTCCGGCCTACGCAATGCCGAAGGCAGAAGAGATCGCCGTGCTTCGCTGCACGACGAAAGACGACTACTGCGAAGCCGTGAAGAAGGCACAGGAGGAAATCCTGAAGGGTGAAGCATTCCAGATCGTTCTGAGTCAGGAATTGCGGCTGCAGAAAAAAGTATCGCCGCTCTCCGTGTACCGCGAACTCCGGAGGATCAACCCATCGCCGTACATGTACTACTTCCGCACTCCCCTTCGCACCATCGTCGGCGCGTCGCCCGAGACGCTCCTACGTATCGAAGGCAGGAAGATGCTCTATAAGCCGATTGCAGGCACGCGCAAGCGCACGGGGGACCGAGCGACTGACGAACGCATGAAGGCGGAACTTCTCGCGGATAAGAAGGAGCGATGCGAACACCAGATGCTCGTGGACCTTGGGAGGAATGATCTTGGGAGAGTCGCAACCATCGGTTCCGTCGAGGTACACGATGCCTTCCACCTAGAAGAGTACGCACACGTGTTCCACATCGTGAGCGTCATCACGGGAGAACTGTGCGAAGGGTGCACGGCGCTTGACGCTCTCCGCTCGGTCTTCCCCGCAGGCACGCTCACCGGAGCGCCGAAACTGCGCGCGGTCGAGATCATCAGGAGACTGGAGAAGACTCCACGCGGCATCTACGGCGGTGCGTTTGGCTACATCGATCTCGCGGGGAACATCGACTTCGCGATCACGATCAGAACGATGCTCTTCGATGCACGCGGGATCTCGCTTCGAGTCGGAGCAGGCGTCGTGAAAGACAGTATCCCCGAGAGAGAGGACGACGAATGTCTCCACAAAGCGAGAAGTTGCCTCGCCGCAGTTTTTTTAGCCTCCGACTCTGCAGAACCCCTATGAAAACTCTTCTCCTCGACAACTACGACTCGTTTACTTATAACCTCTACCAAGAGGTCGGAGTGCTTGGCGGCGAGCCCGAGGTACGGCGTAACGACGAGATCACCATGGACGAAGTGAAGAAAAATTCCTACACGCACATCATCCTCGGACCGGGGCCGGGACATCCCGCCGTCCCACGCGATATCGGCATTAGCATGGAGCTGCTTGCGTTCGCGGAGAAGGAACGCGTGCCGCTGCTCGGTGTGTGTCTGGGACATCAGATTCTTGGGAAGTATTTCGGCGCGTCCGTTATCCGCGCGCCCGAGCTCTGCCACGGCGAAGCTTCGACGATCGTCTTCGAAACCCCACGAAGCAGAATATTCAGTGAGCTTTCTCAGACGATCGAGGCGATGCGCTACCACTCGCTCTGTATTGAGAACGTACGGGATCCTCTCCTCACTACAGCACGCACGAAGAACGGCATTGTCATGGCCGTCGAGCACGTCTCGCTTCCTCTCTTCGGTACGCAATTTCATCCTGAATCCATCGGAACACCGGACGGGAGAATTATCCTGAAAAATTTCCTCGCAATATCATGACGCAGGCATCCATCACTCCATCGGCCGAGATCGCTGCGATGCTCTGCGGAACGATGACAGACAGCGAGATCCTGTCCTTTTTCCAGCGATACGAGAACGAAGAGATCACGCCGGAAGCACTTGCCTCAGCCGCAAAAGCCATGCGCGCTGTCTGCATTCCGGTTACGCTATCCCCTGAAGCAATCGACATGTGCGGAACGGGGGGGAGCGGCAAGAAAACGATCAATACATCTACCCTCTCGGCATTCATCGCTGCGGCTGCAGGAGCCAAAGTGGCCAAACACGGAAACCGTTCGGCCAGTGGCAACTGCGGATCGTTTGATCTACTGGAAGGGATCGGCGCGAAGATCGATCTCACCGTGGAAGAGGAAAAAAGAATCTTCGATGAGCTCGGGATCGTCTTTCTCTTCGCGCGCACGCACCATCCGGCGATGAAACATGTCTCGTCTGCACGAAAGCTCTACGGAAAACCGACGATCTTCAATCTCCTCGGACCACTCGTAAACCCTGCCGAAGTCCGTCATCAGATGATCGGAACGCCCGACACAAAGCGTGCGAAGCTTCTGGCCGATGCTCTGCGACTTCTTGACACACGCTCTTCTCTAGTCGTCACGGGTAGAGACGGTCTGGATGAAGTGACCATCTGCGACTCGACGGATATGTTCCATACACCGGAAGGAAAGCGTGAGACATTCTCACCTGAAGATCTCGGGCTCGTACGTGAGAACAGCGACTCGATCACCGGTGGAACGAAGGATGAAAACATCACGATCTTCAACGCTATTGCGGATGGAAAAGGAACACGCGCGCAGAGAAACCTCGTGCTGATCAATACGGCATTCGCTCTCACCCTCACGAAACTGGTACCAAATGTACAAGAAGGATGGAAACTGGCAGCAGACACACTCGATTCCGGCAATGTACGGACACTCATCACGGACTATATTCTCCTCACGAACAAAACTTCATGACCTTCCTCCAGTCCATTCTCGAAAGAAAGAAGCAGGAAGCCAAGGATCTTCCTGAGATGACGACGCTGTCACCGACGGAAAAATCCATGACGGAAAGCCTGCGGAAAATGAAACCAGCACTCATCGCGGAAGTGAAGCCGATGTCGCCATCGGAAGGCACACTGATGGACCTCACCGATCTGCCTCGAATTCTGAGAATCTACAATATCCGTGCACAGGCGATCTCGGTGCTCTGTGACAATGCTACATTTGGCGGTGGGTACGATCTTCTCTCGGTGGTTCGCACGATGACCGATCTTCCGATCCTCGCGAAAGAATTCATCGTGAGTGAAAAGCAGATCCGCAGAGCAAGACATGCGGGAGCGGACGCCATTCTCCTGATCGCTGCGATGCTCACAAAGCAAGAAGCACAGACACTTGCAGAGCAGGCAGATGCGCTCGGAATGTCCGTGCTGTTTGAGATCCACGAGGAGAAAGAGATATTATCGATTCCGGCACTCTCCAGTGACTCTCTGGTCATCGGCATCAACAATAGAAATCTGAAGAATCTGAAGATCGATCTTGAAACGACAAAAAATCTTGCACCGAAGATCCGCTCTCTGTATCCGGAGCATCTGCTTCTCTCCGAGAGTGGCATCAGGACCGGATCTGACATTGCAACGCTCTCTCTGTCCATTGATGGATTCCTGATCGGCACAACATTCCTGAAATCATCTGACGCGAAAGCGACGATGGCCGAACTCTTCCCGAGCATATCATGAGCACTGCAATCAAAATCTGCGGCTTCACAAAAGCTCCCGAAGGAGCGCTGATCGAAGAACTCGGGATTGACTTCATCGGTATCAACTTCGTCCCGCGTTCGCCGCGCTGCGTCACCATAGAACGTGCAATGGAGATCAGGAAGACGCTTGGTGATGCAATTCCGGTACTTATTTTTGAGAACGAAAATTTGGAAAAAGTGCAGGAAATAGCCAAAAAAATGGTTTGCACCCATGTGCAGTTTCACGGAGACGAGTCGGTGGAAACACTCGGATTACTGCCGCTCACGGTGATCAAAGCCTATCGTTTCGTGCCGGACGCAGAAGAACTGGAAAAAGCACTGACACATGTCGCATACGTTCTGGTCGACGGTGCACAGAACGGACAGCTTACCGATATCGATCGTGCGGCGGTCCTGCCAGCGTCGGTGCGTTCGCGTCTGTTCATCGCAGGGGGACTGAATCCGCAGAATGTACGGTGTATAATCGAACGCGTTCGTCCGTATGGAGTCGATGCGGCAAGCGGCATAGAAAGCTCACCCGGAGTGAAAGATCCTGAAAAACTCCGCGCCTTCGTAGGCGCCGTGCGCTCCACCCCCTCTCCATCATGAAATCTCTCGGCACCTTCGGGACCTTTGGCGGCTGCTACGCATCGGAATTGCTCATTCCCGTCCTTGAAGACATCGAACATGCGTATCTGGAAGCGAAGAAAGATCCTGCATTCGATGCGGAACTGAAGACACTGCTCGCAGATTTTGCAGGTCGGCCGACTCCTCTCACCCATGCGAAGAACCTGAGCAGGGCGTGGGGGTGCACCGTGCTTCTCAAACGCGAGGATCTGCTACATGGTGGCGCGCACAAAACGAATAATGTGCTGGGGCAGGGGCTTCTTGCTTCGCGTATGGGACGGAAGGAACTGATCGCCGAGACGGGGGCAGGGCAACACGGCACAGCGGTCGCGATGGTCGGGGCACTGTTTGGAATTCCAACGAAGATCTTCATGGGTGCGAAGGATATCGCAAGGCAGGCAAGCAACGTCGAACGCATGCGCCTCTTCGGCGCCGAGGTGATCTCCGTGGAATCGGGGTCGAAGTCGCTGAAAGACGCCATCAACGAAGCGATGCGCTACTGGGTCGCTCACACGAAGGAGACGTACTACATGTTCGGCACCGTCGCCGGGCCGCACCCGTTTCCGACGATGGTTGCGGATTTCCAACGCGTCATCGGCGATGAAGCGAGGGAGCAAACACTGCGAGCGTTCGGTGCTCTGCCGCACACGGTCTGCGCCTGCGTCGGTGGCGGGAGCAACGCCATCGGGATCTTCAAAGCATTTCTTGGTGACTCTGCTGTTCGTCTGCTCGGTATCGAGCCCGCGGGCGAAGGTCTGCACACGGCGAAACACGGAGCAGCCCTCTGCAAAGGGACGATCGGTTGTCTGCACGGCGCAAAGAGTTACTGCCTGCAGGACAAAGACGGTCAGATCCTCGAAGCGCACAGCATCTCGGCGGGACTGGACTACCCCAGTGTCGGTCCCGAGCACAGCTCTCTCAAAGAGAGTGGACAGGCCACCTACTCGGCAGTGACAGATGACGAGGCCGTCGCAGCGTTTGAGTTGCTCGCCAAGACAGAAGGCATTCTTCCCGCCCTCGAATCCGCACATGCGATCGCCGGAGCGAAAAAAAGTGCATCGACTCTCAAGCCGAATGATCTGCTGCTCATCAATATTTCAGGCCGAGGCGACAAGGACCTCGACCACGTCCGTGCGTACCAGTCCGCTCACCCATCTCGCAGATGAATAATCCTTACGCAGCCCTATGTACAGCCAAAAAACGACCTCTCTTCATTCCGTTTACCGTGCTCGGTGATCCGGATAAAGAAACTTCGCTCGGTGTGATAAAGACATTGATCGAAAACGGTGCGGATGCTCTGGAACTCGGTCTCCCCTTCTCCGACCCAACCGCCGACGGACCCACGATCCAAGCTGCCGATGTCCGTGCTCTGAAAGCAGGCATCACGATCGATGATTGCTTTTGGATTCTGCATGAGATCAGGAAGACCTCACAGATTCCGATCGGACTTCTCGTCTACTACAACCTCGTGATGCAGCGCGGAATACGGACGTTCTACGAAGACTGCAGGAAGGCAGGAGTGAGCTCGGTGCTCATCGCCGATCTTCCGCCGGAACATGCAGGTGATGTCAGTGAATTTGCGCTGGTAGCAGGCATCGCACAAGTCTTCATCGTGAGTGAACTCACGACGGACGTACGGCTCGCGCAGATCGTGAAAGTCGCAAGCGGCTACCTCTACCTCGTAGGGTATTTGGGCGTTACAGGAAGAAAAGAGGGAGTGAAGGGGGAAGGCGTATCGGATCTGATCAAGCGTGTGCGCAGAGTGAGTGATCTTCCGCTCTTCGTCGGGTTCGGTGTGAGTACGGCAGAGCAGGTACGGCTCCTCGTCAAAGCGGGAGCGGACGGCGTGATCGTCGGGAGCCGGATCGTCGCCGACGTGCCTGATCTCGATCGTATCGCAGCCACCTGTAAAGAATTGCACTCCACACTCCCCCGCGTACAATGAAACACATGCCAGCAAGCCCCAAAGCCCTGAAGGATCTGTTCGCACTCTTCGCGGCCATCGAGACGCAGCGGGAGAGCGAGATGCTCCTGCATGACATTCTGACACCTCAAGAATTGGAAGATATCGCGGAGAGGTGGCAGTTGATTCAGGCATTGGCCTCGGGCATGACGCAGCGCGCAGTCGCGAAGAAGTGCGGTGTCTCGATCAGCAAGATCACCCGTGGATCGCATGAGCTGCAACATGGAACAGGAGGATTTAAACATTTTCTGGAGAAAATGAGAAAAAACATTCGATAAAGACATATTCAATCTCCAACCTTATTCATCCTTTTCTTTGTCAAAAAGCTCACAAATCGGACCTTTGTGATCACCTCTTATAAGAGAAACAGCTGATTCAACATGTGGTAATCCTTCGCTGGATGGCAAAATATCATCCTTAATTGGAAGGCCAATTGCGCCGCCACGAAAGTAGGTAGGTGGCTGAATCTCTAGCGGTACAAAAAGATCTCTTTCTGAGGTAGACATACGTTGAGTATTTCAATTCTTTTTTAGCCTGTCAAATTTTACCCCTCCGCCACCATCACACAACGCACGGTGCGGATATCCAGATAGTTCACCTGCTCGCCCAGAGCCTCGAAGACCGGACGCAAGCGATCGATACCCAGTTCCTCGAATGCAGAGCGAATACGATCTGCATCCGGAATTGCTCCTGTTAAATAGGAAAGATTCATCGGAATGCCTTCAAGCAATAATTTTTCGATGTAGAGAAGCACACGATCGACTTTGATCTCGCAGACGACACTGATTTCATCGAGGGATCTCCGATCTTCGATCAACGCTTGCATTCTCGATGCGCGTTGCTGCCGAATCTTCCCCGAGTCGCTGAGCTTCTTCGGCTTCTTCACTTCAACGTCCCCCTTCCCCCCTTGGGTATGGGATAGGGCCTGCCTGCCGGCAGGCAGGGATGAGGGAGGCACAAACAGCGGCCTCGGAACGTACGTCTTCGCCTCCTCGGAAAGCGCGTCATAAAACGATGTCACGAGCGGTTCGGCCCGAATGGAAGAAGCACTCCAACGTTCGATGCTGAGTCCGTCTCCTGACCGCACGCGACTGAGCGCAACGTAGGCCTGTCCCGGCTCCCACAGCGCGTGCAAGTCGACGATCAACCGATCCAGCGACGCGCCCTGCGCCTTGTGGATCGTCGTCGCCCATGCGAGCGAGACGGGGAAATTGTAGGCACCGCAGATTTCGACACCGTCTCCGTTCAACACACTAAATTTCTCGCGGCCGATCTCGATCGATTCGCCACTGAGAAGCTGTATGTACAACACCTCATCGGTGATGCGCCGAACGATCCCGAGACTCCCATTCACGTACACCAGTCCTCCAGAGATATCGTTCTTGCGCATCATCACGAGCGCGCCTTCTTTGAGGCCGAGCACATCGGGAATCGGCAACGATTTTTTTGCAGCAAGAATGGCGCGTTCATCGCCTTCGTACTGTGTCGGGAATTCATGCAATCGCTCAGGCAAAGAGTCCAGCTTTCTTCGATTATATTCGTCCGCCTGCGCGCGGTGCGGGTAGAGACGTGTACCCACCGAGTGATCCGATGACTGCAAAGTTCTTGCATCGAGATAGTCACGTACCTGCTGATTCACGATGCCGTTTCTGATGAAATTCAGCACATTGAGAAATTCGATGTCGCTCGTTCGCATGACGGTCGACAGGAGTGCGGGCTGAAAATCACTCTCGTCCCAAACTGAGTGACGAAAGGCCCAGTCTTTGAGCTCGGAACTAGTTGTGATCGGAGGTAGCTGGGCAAAATCCCCTACGACGATAATCCGCAGTCCTCCCCACGGCTCGTCTCTGCCACGTGCAAGACGCGAGACGACTTCCGCAGCTTTGAGAACAATGCCGGAAAGCATCGAGACTTCGTCGATGATCACACACGAAGCCCTTTGGAGACGCGTAAGCAAACGGCGACTCTTCAAGGCTTTCGCAACCGCTGCCTGCGGGCCGCCTTCTAAGATGCCGAGCCCGAAGAAACTGTGGAACGTGCGCCCACCGACGAGCACCGCCGCCGCTCCTGTACTCGCAACCACCGGAAAATCATCCGAGGCCTTGCCTGCAAGATATTTATTGAGAAGATAGCTTTTCCCAGTCCCTGCGGCTCCGGTCAGAAACACGTTGCCTTCGCGCTGCAAAATATCGAGTGCTTTTGTCTGGCAATCGGTAAGCGTGGCCTTCGAAGAAGTCGCGATCGTCATGGACCACGGGATGGTACAGGAACATCAAGAAAGACGCAGAAGATGGGAGGAGAAGGGATCACATCATTCTTTGCTGGAGCACTATTTTGGATGCGGCGTTCCGGTCCTCACCCCTGCCTGCCGGCAGGCAGGTCCCGTCCTCCTCTCCACCCTTCGATAGACTCAGGGCAAGCTGATGTGGAGAGGAGGTGGCCTGTGTTTCACTAAAAACAGTGCGCCCTTCTCCAGCGCTCAGGCAGGAGAAGGGTCGGGGATGAGGACCGTCACTCCAAAAACGTGATCGAAAACATCACGAGAATACCGAGCGTCATTGCAAAGAGCTGCAAAAACACATGACGAAGCCCTGTTTCTTTATGCAACTCCGGAATCAGGTCAGAGCCTGCGATGTAGACAAAGTTTCCTGCAGCGAGCGGTAACATGTACTTCGCAAGTTCTGTGAACATACCACTTGCAACGAGAAACAGCACAACCCCGAAGATAGCCGACGTCTGCGCCAGAATCGTAAAGCGAATGGCTTTCCTTCGCGAGTAACCGCTATGCACGAGCACGGCGAAATTGCCGACCTCATGCGGGATTTCATGGAGAACAACAGCGAGTGTCGTTGAGATGCCAACCGGAATGCTCACGACGTAACTCGCGGCGATGATGAGGCCGTCGATGAAGTTGTGAATCGTATCACCGATCAGATTCAGCGGACCCATCGGATGCACGTGACTGTGATCGTGCGGACCGTCAGGGAGGATGTGACAATGACGCCAGTGAATGACCTTCTCGATGGCAAACGACGCAACGATGCCAAGGAGAATCACGTACATATCGTGATCGAACGCAGGGTCCGTACGCATTTCCGGAATCATGTGGATGAACACGTCACCGAGCAGTGCTCCCGTGGAAAAGCTGACGAAGAAGAGAAGACATCGGCGAACAAGTTCTTCGCGGATGCAAAGAAAAAAGATTCCAAGCACCGGAATCAGGCTCACGAAGAGAACGCTGCCGAGAGCGTAGAAGGTGATACTCGACACGCCGATCACACTAATGCAACCGAGTTGCATGTGCAAGATCAACCCACCCTCCTCACTCGTCACAGATGACACGATCCCAGTCCCCTCTTCTTCAAGTACTGCTGATGATAGTCTTCGGCAGGATAGAACGGCTGAGCATCGACAATCTGCGTCACGATCGGTCGCTGCCATGTGCCGCTCTGTTCCAGTGCCTTCTTCGACGCTTCTGCAATTTTCTTCTGTTCATCTGAATGCGTGAAGATGACCGAGCGATACTGCGAACCGAAGTCCGGACCCTGCTGGTTCATCGTCGTCGGATTGTGATTCGACCAGAATACATCGAGCAATTGCTCGTAGGAAATTTTCGCAGGATCGTACGTCAGCTGCACGACCTCCGCATGTCCGGTGAGATCCGTGCAGACCGCTTCATACCTTGGATTCTCTGTCGTACCTCCGCAGTATCCGACTTGTGTCCCAAGGACACCCTCGAGGACACGAAATGTCTCCTCCACTCCCCAGAAACACCCTGCACCGAAGGTGGCGATTTCCTTTGATTCATCTGATTTGGAGGCCATAGGAACCCAGTATAGCAGATGAAGAAAGTGGGCTCTAAGAGGGTTGACTTTTTACCGTAGATACGGAAGATATGATCTTCTTCATTTTCTATGCACCTATCTGAATCCATTGGATCTTCGCGCGAATGGAATGCCGATATCGATGATACGATATCCTTCGGTTTTACATTGAACAATCCGATGCAATGGAGTCCTCTGAAGTTCAGCAGCTTGCCGGAAGGAATGACGATACAAGAGCATGCGAAAACGATCCGTCTGGATAGAGTACTGATCAACGAAACAAGAACTCATGTCATGATCATGCATCATGAATATGAGACAGGCGAAAAAAAGAAAATAGTTGGCAGTAAGAAGTATGAATTTCCGATCGAAGAATTTTGTTCTCTCTGCGGAATCTCATCATTCAAATTGTTTAGGGCAGAAAAAAATACAGGCGTTGAAGAAATCTTCCATCTGCAATTACCCGCAAGAATTCAACAGTCGACTCGTGCAAAGATGTTAGAAATGCTTGCGGGACTCTTCAGAAGAAAGCACACCTTCGTCACCTCACAACCAACACATCAATAGCGACGGCATGGCGAATCTTGTCGATAGTTTGACCGAAAACACTGTCACCGATGATTCCATGTCCGTGAGCGCGTAGTACGATGAGATCAACAGATTCTTTTTTGATCACATCGATGATCTGATCCGCAGCCGTGCCGTAGCGCAGAATGCCACGCGCTTCGACGCCGAGTTTCTGTATCGATGCAGTGAGTTCGTCAATGTACGCACGATCCTCCGAGGATTCTTCATCCGACGTTTCGTCACCGTACCACTGTGCCCCCACACCGTCGACGACGTGAACGAGGAGGAGTTTCGCCGCATGCGTTTTCACGAGTGCAAGCGCATGACTGATCGCCTTCGCATCCTCAGGCACATTCTCCACGGCAACAGCAACCGTCCTGAAGATCGGTTCTCTGATGGCATCGATGACCTGTGATGAAGACGCACGACTGCTACGAGACTTCTCTCTCGATCTCCGTAACCACGGTTCACCGATGATCCATAGGAGGAGGGCACCACACGCAAACAGAATCGGGACTGCTGTGAGATCGATCCACAGTGTCGAATGACCTGACGCCGCAAGACTCGAACGCCAACCGAAGATCGCACTGACGGCCAAGTACACATTGAGCGCGATGATGATGATCGCAATCATCCATCCTAGGATCTTCACCCAGAGCGCATTCGCAAACGGGCCCATCCTGCGCGCATCACTCGTGAATGTCAGAAGCGGAATAATCGCAAATGGAAGCTGTAAACTGAGCACCACTTGGCTGAGGATGAGCAGCTCTGTCAGGCGCTCCTGACCGATGAAGAAGATGGTGCATGCGGCAGGAATCAATGCGATGGATCTCGTGAGGAGGCGACGAATCCATGGGCGAATACGGATGGAGACGAATCCCTCCATGACGATCTGTCCCGCGAGAGTTCCGGTGAGTGTTGAGCTCTGGCCCGAACAGAGGAGCGCGATCGCAAAGAGTGTTGCAGCGAGACTCGGACCCAGAAACTGCGGCAGAAACTTGTACGCATCTTCGATACTCGTGACGACCTGACCGTTGACTGCAAATGCAGCGCCGGCGAGAACCAGGATGGATGCATTCACGAAGAACGCAGCATTGAGAGCGAAGAATGAATCGTAGAGATTGAATCGACACGCCTCGCGCATCCCCTTCTCGGTGCGCTCGACTCTGCGTGATTGCACGAGTGCAGAATGAAGGTAGAGATTGTGCGGCATCACCGTCGCACCGAGAATGCCGATGGCGATGTACAGTGCATCGAGATTCTCGAAGAAAAAAGGAGGCTTGCCACTGACGTGTGGAAGTAAGCCTGCAAACACGCCGCTCCAATCGGGTTTCGCCCAGAAGAGTTCGATCACGAAGCACGCACCAATGGTGAAGACGAGCACGATGATGAACGCCTCCATGCGCCGGATGCCGAATCGTTGGATCGCGAGAAGCAGGAACGTGTCGCACACGGTGACGAGCAGTCCCCATGCAAAAGGAAGCCCGAAGAGCAAATGCAAACCGATGATGGTGCCGATCACTTCGGCGAGATCGCATGCGGCGATCGCAAATTCGCAGAGGAGCCACAGTACGATACGTACGGACCTCGGATACAAATCACGCGACGCCTGTGCGAGATCCCGTCCTGCAACAATGCCAAGACGTGCCGAGAGCGTCTGCAGGAGGAGCGCCATGAGATTGGAGACGACGAGCACCCAGAGCAGACTGAAGCCAAACGTCGACCCTCCAGCGATGTCCGTCGCCCAGTTGCCAGGATCCATGTATCCAACACTCACGAGGTACGCGGGACCCGCGAAGGCGAAAAGTCTCTTCCAGAAGGAAGGTGAATCGATCGTCACACTGCGATGAACATCCTCTAGCGACTTGGAACGAGCCATGGAGAAATCCTACCATAAAAAAACCCAGCACTCTTCCTATTTAGAAAAGGTGCTGGGCGTTCTTCACGAGAAACTATTTTCGTTTCTTGCCGCCTTTCTTCTTCGTCTTTCTCTTCGCCGGAGACTTCTTGGTCTTCTTCGACTTCTTCGTAGCCATAAAAAAATGGAGGAAAAAATAAAGCTTAACTTTTATTTTACTCTTGAATATTGCGCTGTGAAGAGCTCAGAAAAATAATTCATTGCACTTCTCTGTGATGAGTGCAGAACAGAAATTGAAAATGAAAAAAATTTTCTGCTGATTTTTTTCACCTTCAATGTTCGATGTTCAATTCGCACCTGAGTTCTCCTTCGGAGGTAACACCAAGTAACTCAGAAGCAATCCAGTGAGACCCGACATCACGATCGATCCTGTCCACAGATGCACCGACCACCAGATGCCACTCGTGCATGCAATCGTCACGAAGTAACAGAGGAAGAACGTCGAAGGAACAGAGCAACAGAGGAGACGAACACGCCTCGCATGCAGTTCGAACGGAAAGATGTTGCGAGTGAACGCATCTCCCACGAGACCCATGATGAACGCACTCGGAACAATCAGGAGACCATCACGCATCAGCGCCATCGCAAGCATGGGAAGCGTCAGGACGAATGTGCATGCGCCGATAGCGAGCTTCGCTCTGCGTGCGATCAACAAGAAGCAGCCGAGCATCAAGACCGTATCGAAGAGATATCCAGTGATCGCAGCGGACTGACTGACCTCGATCATCTGGAGGACAGGCGGCTCGCCACCAGCACGCACGGTGATCACATGGGAGAATTGTGTGAAGAATGCAAGCGTCGACAGCATACTTGCCAGTGAGAAGAGCATCGGCACCTGATCCACGAACTTCGGCACACCGAGCGGCGGCAGAGTGAGGAACCACACACGTAGATTTGCCGTGATCATCAGACATCCTCCGACGGCGAGGATCAAATGCGTCGGACTCAACAATGCTTCGATTGTTTTTTCAACGCCGAAGAATTCATGCCACACAAGATCCCCAAGACCACCGACGGCAAAAACGACCACTCCGATCATCGCCGTGTCGTATCCAAAGGGAATTGCCGCAAGAAAAGATCCACCCTGTTTGCCTCTCTGAGAGAGTGTGATGCCAACGAGACTTGCAACGATGAAGAAGTATCCTGAATAGAACACCGCATGCCAGACGGTAAAAAATGTTTCCAGAGCTGGAATGTGGTTGTGCGCCCAGCCATCCAAGAAGAATCCCGTCATGAACCAGAGCACCGCACAACTGAGAAGCCACTGCTGGAACTCAGTCGGAAGCACCCTCGATACCATGCTCTCTCCCTCTTTCTGCGACCGCTGCATCGATCGAAGTTTGAGTGAGGTGAGCATGACCGAACTATCGCCGCGAAAAAGATTTTTTGGAAGCAAGAAAAATAGACAGAGCGGACAGTTGGTCGTGACAATGCTAAGAACTTGCGCTGAAGCAACAAACACACCAGAATGGGTCGCACTATTTTGCTCATCCCCTCTCCTCACTATGTCCGGCCTCCTCTCTTCCCTCTCCTTCCACCAACAACTCCTCGTCACCCTCGGTGCAGGCTTCGTCGCTCTCGTCACCGCATTGACCTTCCGCATAATCATCGGCAAGCAGAGTGCCGGAAACGAAGTGATGCAGAATCTTGCAGGGAAAATACGCGTCGGCGCTTTGGCGTTCCTCACACGTGAGTACACGGTGATCATTCCGTTCATCGCGGTTGCCGCCCTCCTTATTTATGTATTTCTTGATACCGGTTGGGGAAACGTCGGAACCAGCTGGGGCAGGCCGTTCACGGCCCTCAGCTTCGTCATCGGAGCCGTTTCATCAGCACTCGCGGGTTTCATCGGGATGCTCACGGCAACGATCGCAAATGTCCGAACAGCCGAGGCGGCGAGAACGAGCATCGTCAAAGCACTGCGTGTGTCGTTTCTGAGCGGTGCCACGATGGGTCTTGCGGTCGTCGGACTCGGACTGATCGGATTTGTCGGTGTGCTGCTCTATCTTCTGCAATCGGTAGACGTCGCAACCGCGCTCAAGTCGCTCACGGGCTTCAGCTTTGGTGCATCGTGCGTCGCGCTCTTCGCCAGAGTCGGTGGGGGCATCTACACAAAAGCTGCAGACGTCGGTGCGGATCTCGTTGGAAAAGTCGAAGCCGGTATTCCGGAAGATGATCCAAGGAACCCCGCTGTGATCGCAGACAATGTCGGTGACAACGTCGGTGATGTTGCCGGTATGGGCGCAGATCTCTTCGAGAGTTACATCGGTGCGATTCTCGCCACCATGCTCGTAGGATTGCACGTCGACTGGGCACCCGATGCGATGAATGCCGCACTCATCTTCCCTCTCCTCGTATCCGCCATCGGTGTCGTCGCTGCCATTCTCGGAATGATCGTCGTCAGAACAAAGAATGCGGCAGGAGTACAACAAGCATTGAAAAACGGCATGCTCGTCGCATCGCTCCTCGCCGTCATCGGTACGTATTGGCTCGCAGGTGTGATCTTGCCTGCAGAGATTGCCATGGGCGTCTTCTGGGCTTCGACAGCGGGACTCCTTGCAGGTGTCTTCGTCGGAGGACTGACCGAGTACTACACATCGCAAGTCTATCGACCGGTACAAGCACTCGCGTCGTCCGCGAAGACCGGAGCTGCCACCGCGCTCATTGAAGGTCTCGCTCTCGGTTATCTGTCGACCGCGCTCCCTATCATCGTCATTTGTATCGCGATCGGAGTCGCGTTTGTGAAAGCAGGTCTGTATGGCATCGGCATCGGCTCTGTCGGGATGCTCTCGACCCTTGCGATGACACTCGCCATCGACGCCTTCGGTCCCGTCGCGGATAACGCCGGCGGCATCGCGGAAATGAGCAAGCTCCCAAAAGAGGTACGAGAGAGAACAGATGCTCTCGACTCCGCTGGCAATACGACCGCCGCCATCGGAAAAGGTTTCGCCATCGGCGTCGCCGGATTCATGTGTCTCGCCTTGTTCGGCGCCTTCAAAGAAGAGTCCGGACTCACGGGCATTGATGTCAGTAACCCTTTTACACTCATTGGTTTGCTGATCGGCGGCATGCTCCCCTTCCTCTTCAGCTCGCTCACCATGCGCGCCGTTGGGCGTGCTGCGATCTCCATGATCGAAGAAGTGCGTCGGCAGTTCCGCGAGATCAAAGGTCTGATGGAAGGAACGGCCGAAGGTGACCCCGCAACGTGTGTAGCGATCGCCACGGCGGCAGCCATCAAAGAAATGGTCGCACCGGGTCTCCTCGCGATCATCTCTCCTGTTGTGATCGGACTCTTGCTTGGGAAAGAAGCACTTGGCGGCATGCTCGCAGGTGCACTCGTGAGTTCCATGATGCTCGGCACCTCCATGTCCAACAGCGGAGGCGCGTGGGACAATGCCAAGAAGTACATCGAAGCCGGAAATCACGGCGGAAAGGGTGGCGACACGCACAAGGCCGCCGTCGTCGGCGACACGGTTGGAGATCCGTTCAAGGATACCTCCGGTCCCGCGCTGAATATCCTCGTGAAGCTGATGTCGATCGTATCGGTATTGACGGCAACACTGTACGGGACGGGGTGGATTTCCTGAGCGCAAAGATGGTGTGTACCAAACGTAGGGGCACAAGATCTGTGATCAGATCTTGTGCCCCTACGAGAAATCGAAAACGAGCGCCTCTGTTCATCATGTATACTCCCCTGCGCATGACCTCCCTCCGCACACTCTCCTTCTCGCTCCTCACCCTGACACTGCTCAGTGTGAGCGGGATCGCCGCGGCGGAATCGGCAAACTTCAACTACGACGAAACTCGCCTCGTCAATCTCTACGATGCGTATTTGAAAAAACATTCGTCGGACAGCTATCTCGAGAAACGCATTCTCGATGAACGTGGACGCGTACGATCGGAAGCCGCGAATGAAGTGAAGCAAATCACCACACCTGCGACTGCATTCGATCTGAATGATAAAACCGTGCTTCCGAAAGCCCTCGACCAACAGCGGAGCGTCGTTGCAGCACTCGAAGAGCAACTACGAGTGCATACAGTCGATCTCGGACTCCTGAAAGATGAGGAGGGGGAATACTACCTCTCCCCCGGATCCGCAACCGGATCGAATACCGATGCTTCGCGCCTGACGAAGAACTACCCAGAGTTGCTCGCCCGCAGGGCCATCCTCGAGGAACGCATCGCCGCAATCGATGATGCACTGCCTCTCCAGAAAAGCCGGCAAACAGGCCTGGAACGCGAGCAGATTTTCGACCAGTTCGCCTTCCTCTTCAGCTTCCTTAGCTACATCGGCATCATCGTGATCGGCGCGGTCATCGAACGCACGATGCGGCGAATGATCGTGGGCCGCATCGAAGAGAAAGGAAAACGCTATCTGATCTCGAAGATTCTCACCGCGACGATCTACTCCATCATCACACTGTGGATCGTCAGTAAAATTTTCTCAGATCATCCGAATGCGCTCGCCTCACTCGCCATCGTCGGTGCGGGTCTCGCCGTGGCGCTGCAGGACGTGGTGAAGGACGTCGTAGGCTGGATGATCATCGCACAGCGCCGACTGTTCACGCTCGGCGATCGCATCTGCATCGGACATCACACAGGAGACGTCATCGATGTTGGTCTCCTGCGTACCACGATGCTCGAAGTCAGCGTCGCTGGTCCCTTCACCGCACATGAGCGCACGGGCAAGACGCTCTATCTTCCAAACTCTCTGCTCCTGAAAGAACCTCTCCTCAACTACAATACGACCTCGGACTTCATGAGTGTGGAGATGCAGGTGACCGTCTCCTACGAGAGTGACTGGAAGAAGGCCGAGACCATTCTGAAGGAGACGCTAGCCAAAGAGACCGCAGGATATGCGGAGCAAGCGCGTCGTCAGCAGCGCAAGCGTACCGCTCTCTTCTATACAGCGTGGGAAGTCTCCCCTCCCGAAGTCCACGTCGATCTCGCCGAGAGTGGCATCCTCTTCACACTGAAGTTCACCGTCCCCATCGGCAAGCGCCGCTCCGTCGTGACGAATTTGGCCAGGTCCATCCTCGAGCAATTCGGCGCACAGTACGATGTCAATCTTGCCTTCAACACGATCAGAATTATCGGGGAGAAGGGTGATCTGCTACCAAGAACATAGAAGAATTAGGAATTAGGAATTAAGAATTAGGACACTGCCTTACACATACAGTGTGATCCTCATTTTTAATTCCTAATTCTTAATTCTTAATTCCTAAGCCCTGCTCAGCGCCTTCCTCAGAATCTTCATCAGCAGCATCTGATCCCTCGCGTCCAGTGCATCGACGCAGAGCTCGGCTCGGTGCTTGAGGAGCACCTGTGCCTTGGCGCTGATCGCTCTGCCCTTCTTCGTGAGTATGAGCGTGCACACACGACGATCGGTCTGAGAATTCTTCCGCTCGATCAGTCCCTTGGCCGCTAGTCCATCCACGACCTGGGTCACGTTGCTCTTGTGACAAGAGAGTTCCTTGCTGACCGAAGACATCGTCTGCGAGGCCCCATCCAAAATTTTTACGAGCACGCTGGCCTGACAATGAGTGATCCCGAGATCCGTAAGCGCATCGTTGAGCCGCCGCTCGCAGACGGCGGCGAGGGATTTGATCAATTCGCAGAGGCAGAGAGAATCGTTCATGACTGAACGATCGTAGCGGGAAAGGCGAAGAAAACCAAGATTCGATATGTCTCACCGCAAATGTGACAACTGATCGGAATATTGGCTTGGGGACATCATAGACAAGGAGAGATGGGGTTGCACGTTGTTATAGAGATCAAGGAATTTCCTGATCTGTTCCT
>JAHFJR010000025.1 GCA_023245775.1 Candidatus Peribacteria bacterium
GCAGGTATATCAAGCAGCGATTACTCACTATCTTCCGTACTACAACGACGAAAGAGCACACCTTGGTTTAGATTTCCTTACTCCTTCCGAAGTGTTGCAAAGGTCTTGAATCTATAACGTCGTACTTCGCTGGCTTTGGCAGCGAGTCGAATGGTGGGCCAGGGAGGAGTTGAACCGCCGACCGCCGGTTTATAAGTCCGGAGCTCTGACCAACTGAGCTACTGGCCCACGCACAAGAGTATACCTGAAGAAATTCTGTTCTCCGTGCAGAGCGAAGTTGCAAACTGCCTGTCCGCCGTAGCTGCAATAGATCTGGCAAATTTTAGTAGACAGGTATCAGAGCATTCAGAAGAAGAAAACTCGCTAACGCAAGCAAACCGAAATATGCGCATAGTCTAGCGAAGAACAGATGTCGTACGAGCATATCTTCCACAGGTTGAATGCAAGCAGTCATCAGATAGCCACATCCAAGAAGCGCTGGGGCAATGTACATCCCCTTGTTGGGGATGCCGATAGGATGCGGGTACTGATACGAATAGATGAGAAGAGAGAGAATTTCAATGAGCGAGAAGAGGAGAAGAATAACTCCAAGTTGATCCCAAGAAGTCCATCGACGAAATTGCAAGAGAAAGGAAATGGATCCTAGCCCAAGAAACAAGAGCGAGAGACGGGCATAGATCCTGCTCAAGAGGAGTGACAAGGGAGATTGTTCAATATTGTATTTATTAGCACTCCACACATCCTTCCATGTATTCAAAATACGCAAAACCTTCTGATCACGATCTTGCATGCGCACTGCATCAGATGATGTGCCCCAGAAAAACTGCTGCAGGAATGTAATGCGATCCCTATCTCGCACAGCTCTTTCCTCGAGCGTCATGTGTTTGTCATAGATGTCCAAATCCTGATTCGTTGGAAAGAATTGCCCCGTTTTCTGCTCGTATCGCTCGAAATAGTATGGAAATGCTATGGCGAGAGCGATTGCACAGAGGCAACTTGCATGGAAAACTCCCCGAAAATTTTTGCGAGGAAGAATAGAGGCACAACGGCACTGATGGACGATGGATACTAACAATGGAATGCTGAGAAGAAGGAGGCCGGAATATTTTGTAAAGAGTCCGAGCACAAGGCTGAGGACTAAGCAGAGCGAAAATGGAGTTGTGACACTGTTTCTTGAGAGTGTGATCTCATCGCAAAAAAATACACGGATCGAGAAGAAGAGAGCAGCACATGCTTCTGCATAAATCAACACATCCATATTGATGCTTCGTGCCAAGTACACCTGGAGTGGGAGTGAGGATGTGATGATGAGAAAGAACAAGCCACGCCATGTCCGTAGAATGTTCAATGCACTAAGCGATGCACGTAGAAACAGAAATCCTATGATGGAAGCCGCTGCCGAAACAACTTGTACGCTAACGACAGGATCAAGACCTAGAATGAGGAGCACCCTTGCCAAGAGGAATGCAAGAGGCGGATGGTACGCATAGAATTGCGATTCGATGTTCCACATGTGTGCGCTCCAGGGCCAATCCGAGAGCATTTGGAGGTGCACATCAGTATCCCAACCAACGGCATCTCCCCAGTGCGCGAAGAAGAGCCAGAGATGCGAAAGCAGAACAAGAATGAGAAAAAAGTATTCGACTTTTTCTGGAAGAAGCTTGTGAATACTCGGCGCTGAGGATGTTGCAATTCTTTCTTTCTTTCGCATATAAACATTGTAGTGGAGGCACTGCAAAAATGATAATCTGATGCCACTGGATGCTCTGCAACTGTTACGAAGCAAGTGTTTTCTTCATTGTCTCTCACTTCTGAGCACCCGAAAGCGAAGCGGTTGGAACAACGCTGATGATCGTGCACAGCTCTCTCTTCCCATTGAACTTGAGTCGCTTGCACTTCTTGAAGGCAACCGTTCCTGTTCTTGCCGCATGGATCGTCCAGTCACTCCCAACATAGGTGTTCGGTCCTGTTCGATACCAAGACCCCTTCTGGCGAATGAGGATCTCTCCTTCGTTGACATTCTGGCCAGAAAAGCGCTTCACGCCGCGGCGCTTCGACCAACTATCTCTGCCGTTCTCGGTAGACCCACCGGCCTTCTTTGTTGCCATAGCGTGGAGAGTATAGGGAAAATCTAGGGCTCTACAAGTGAAAATACACTCAGAAAAGCTATGAGCTGAGAGCTATGAGTTTTTTTCTCATAGCTCAAAACTCAGAGCTCAAAGCTTCTTTGGTTGCGGGGGCAGGATTTGAACCTGCGACCTCAAGGTTATGAGCCTTGCGAGCTACCGGGCTGCTCCACCCCGCGTCAGGATGCCGGCGCAGTATGCAGGACTGGCGAGGGGAAGGCAAACGCAGCCTAGACTCCACGTCGTAGTAGATCGATCTGATCACGATGGAACAGGTAGAGCCTCCAGTGATCGACGACACGAATGTTGCGGAGATTCTCCTCGTAGACCGCTTCCTTCTCTTCTGCTGTGAGCTCCTGTGAGAGTGCAATGTCCGTCTGACGAGGAGATCGAGTCACATAGAGAACCTTCTCACCTGGACGAAGGACATCGAAATTCTCCTTCGCATACTTATCCTTGTACTGTTCAGACTCGAGGTACCTCAGTTCCTTGTAGCCCTCAACAACGTCATGTCTGAGTGCTGCATTCCTCTCGTGCATCGCGGAGAGTTGGCGGTCGAAGAGGATGTTCTTGTAGTACGACAGCGCCAAGCCAAAAGCCATCAAGCCGACAACACAGAGACCAATGACGATGGTCATCTGTTTTGGGATGGGTGCGATGTCTCTGTAGGGCACGGACGACAGTATAGAAGTGCACCGTGGAAAGTGGAAGGTACTGGCAAGCCTTGCTCATGGAGCATTTCCACTTTCCACTTTCCACTTTCCACTTATGCTATGAGCATGAAGATCTACTGCAGTGGCATTGGTGGCATCGGGCTTTCCGCATATGCCATGCATATGTTACTACGAGGACACAGCGTCTCGGGTTCAGACAGGACAGACTCTGCACTGCTGCGTGATCTTGAAAAAAGTGGAGTGCACATCACCACCCATCAAGACGGAACTGGCATCACGGATGATATCGATCTCCTCGTGTACTCGGAGGCGATTCCAATCGATGCGCCAGAGAGGATGGCCGCAGAGAAAAAAGGAATACGACAGATGAGTTACTTTCATGCACTCGGGGAACTCACCGCAGGCAAGCCACTGATTGCGGTCTGTGGAACGCATGGGAAATCTTCGACGGTGTCTATGGCTGCACTTGTACTCGAGCAATCAGGACTCGATCCCAATGTGATTGTTGGCACCAAGGTACCTCAGCTACAGCAGAGAAATTGGAGGAAGGGTGCGGAGCAACTCTGGCTCGTGGAAGCATGTGAGTATCGTCGATCATTCCTCTCGTTGTCTCCGACGATGATCGTGCTCACCAATGCAGACGGCGATCATTTCGATGCCTTCAAGGACGCGTCGGAGTACGAGGATGCCTTCGTTGCCTTCCTCTCGCTCCTACCACCAAATGGTGTCGTGATCGCGCACGGGGATGACGAGCAGTCGATGAGGATCGTTCGGCGCTCAGGCAAGCGATGCATCAATGCGGATGAGCAACCTCTCCTTGATCTGAACATTCCCGGCCTTCACATGAAGAAGAATGCACAGTTGGTGCAGGCGTTGGCACAGCACCTCGCTCTTTCCTCTGAGGCGAGCATGCGGAGCCTGCAGGCGTACGAGGGCTCATGGAGGAGGATGGAGGTGAAGGGAACGAAGAACGGCATCACGGTGATCGATGACTATGCGCATCATCCAACGGAGATCCGTGCAACACTGTCGGCTCTGCGAACTCAGTATCCGAAGAGGAGAATGATCTGCGTCTTCCAGCCACACACGCACGATCGCACACTGAAGTTGTGGAAAGAATTCGCCAGTGCGTTCGCGGCTGCCGATAGGGTGATCGTGACGTCGATCTACGATGCACGGCCGGACACCGAAACGAAACGCGCAGACGAGACACTCTTCGCTCACGCCATCGAGCAGCAGAGCAAGCGACCAACGACCTTCGCTGGAAACCTTTTGGAAACGCAACACCTTCTGCAATCGACGATTCTGAAGGAAGGAGATGTGGTAGTTGTCATGGGTGCAGGAGATATCACCACGCTCGCGGAGCGTCTTCTCGCGTAGGTGATCAACCCAGACGTTGTTATTTCCTCTCACCCCGAGACTTCAGCTCCCGTTGCTCGACGTACTGAAAAAGCTCTCTCTTCGTCGGCTTCATCGAAGGAGTGGTTGCCTCTGGAGGTTTCTTCTTGTCACAGTTCATAGTGATGTGGAGGGTATTCCTCTGTTCCGGTTCTACGACTGCTGCATGGGGTGGTGGCTGAACACATGCTGAGGTAGCACTCAACAGAACTGAGTACCTCCCCGCGGGGAGACTGGTGAAAGTAAAAGGCGTTACTGCACTATACGTCTTCGCGGTCGGACCCTTCAGACGCAGACGCACACCCGAGGGCGTACTCGTAATACCGAGTGAGCCGAGTCGAGAGAGCGAGTACTGAACGAGGAAACGGTAGGAATCATTCGGATACGGCGTGAAGGAGTACTGCGGAATCTCGATCGATTTGACGAGAGCATCGCCCCGGTAGATCCCAAGTTTGACCGACATGCCTGGAGGCTGGACTACACTCAGTGTCATCGGTGAAAACTCGCTGATGGCAATCGAGTGCCTCATTTTATTCACACCGACGTCGCTACTGGTATAGGTGGAGCCACTGGCGGAGAGTAATGTCCACGAGCCAAGGAGTGCCGATGAAATCTGCTCGATGGTGATCGTTGCCTGTGCGGTTGCAAAAACAGTTGGGCTGCAGAAAACAAGTGCAGAGAAAATAACAAGAGAACGGACGACCACACGCGTGCAGAGTTGCATGCACTCATGAAATCAAAAAGAAGAACATTGCTCAAGTATTTCGGCTAGACACCTCCAAGGTCGACGGATGACGAAGGAGTGAGAGCATGATCGAGTGCATCCATGTAGGTAGGAAGGAGCATCGAGAGCGGGCGGGAGAACAAATTTTCCCCTGCACGTTCAACGGAGAGGGTTGGAGCGGAAGATGTGCAACCGATGGAGAGAAGTGTACAACCGCTCTCCGATGCGAGTGTCTCGAGCGTCCTGCGGTGTTCCTGTGCAATCTCGAGGAGGAAACCTCCCGTCTCCGAGAAGAGCACGGTGTCGTTTCGAAGTCCTTCACCGATGTCCGTGAGGTCAACGGTGACGCCGATCTGTCCTCCCATCTTGCGGTGCGGGAGTGTCATCTCGAACAGTGCAAGCAGCAGTCCACCTTCACTGATGTCATGGCATGCACGCACCAATCCCTGCTCGATGGCACGTCGTAGGAATGCAACTTCCTGACACACCTTGGAGAAATCAGGCGAAGGCACACGCTCCCCGAGCAGTGCATCCATCGGCGAGAGCGAGAGTTCCGCCAAGATCTGGTAGTACGCACTCCCTCCACACTCGTCCTTGCGATCGCCGAGGAGCAGCAGAAGAGAATCTGGGGATTTCAATTGCATCGTGATGGCTTTGCGAGCATCGGGCATCGTCCCGATAATGCACACGATCGCCGTCGGATCGATCGGCCCCTCCTTCGTCGCATTGTAGAGGCTCACATTCCCGCTAATGATGGGGAGAGGTTCTCCATCGACATCGAGTCCTCGCGCCGCAGCAGCAATGCCGGCAACACCTTGCTCAAGTGCTGAGAGTTGCTCGGGGATTTCTGGGTTGCCATAATTCAGACAGTCGGTGATTGCACGAGGCGAAGCTCCAACAGCCGCAATGTTGCGCACATTTTCGACCACGGCATTCACACCCTGGAGGTAGGGAGAAATGCGTCCGTAACGCCCATTCCCCCCTGATGCAAGTGCGACACCGATGTGCAAGTCAGAGGAGGGGAGTGCCTCAACCCAATCTGGATGCACGCCATCGACTTCGTACCTCTGCAGATCCGCCAAGGGTTGTATCACCGTTGCGTCAGCTTCACCCGCTTCGATGAGGGTATTTCCCAGAATGTTCTTGTCGTAGTGTTTGAAGACCCTGGATTTGCTTGCATGGGTTGGATGGCAGATCATCGAGCAAAAAATGTCCTCCAGTGCATAGCGAAGGTGCTGGTACGTCACCATCGTTCCCGTGCAGTCGATGTCGGGTTCTTGGAATCTTCTGCCCAGAAGCTTCGTGGGTCGTGTGTACTGCAATCCTGACGTGATCGATTCTGACGAAGCCGAACAGACGACCTGTCCTTTATGCGTGAGGGTGTATGTGCCATCCTCCGTTACTTTCCCAACCACCGAAGCCCGTGCACCTTCGGCAACAGTCGGAAGATCCCATACTTCATTGTAGTGCCTGAGAATCATCGCAGTGAGTTCAGGATGACAGATCCAGCAGAAACGCTCTTGTGTCTCGGCACATGCGATGACCTCAGGCGGGAGATCGGCAAGCGCGGTGTGAATGTTGTCGAGATCGATGGTCGCTCCCATGCCGAGAGGTGCGACTTGTTCGACGGATGCGCAGACATTGCCGCCTGCACCGAGGTCTTTAAAGCTGACCTGATGAAGCTTCTTCTCGCGCTTCAGGTTGTCAAAGAGCGCGTATGAAGAAGCGAGCAGATGACGCTCGAGAAACGGATTCGGCTCCTGCACCGCACCGGCATTCTGCTCTTTCTCTTCGTCTTCCATCGCAAGGCTTGCAAACGACGCACCACCAAAGCCGCTTCTGTCAGTCGCTTTTCCGACGATGATGATGTCGTAGCCGACGCTTCCAGCTTCTGAGGGAACGAAGCTATGGATGATCTCATCCTCGCGGACAAGGCCGATCGAGACGACGTTCACCAGGCAGTTACGGTTATAGGCGACATCGAAGACGGTATCCCCACCGAGATTCGGAATGCCGAGCGCATTGCCGTACGCAGCCACTCCGCGGATCACTTCGCTGGCGATGGCCCGAGTTTCCTCGGTCTTCAGATCACCGAATCGAAGGGAATCGAGGGATCCGATCACACGAGCGCCCATGCAGAGCACATCACGAACGCAACCACCAACGCCTGTTGCTGCTCCTTCGTAGGGAACAATCTGCGATGGATGATTGTGCGATTCATGACTGACGACCAGTCCCCACCTCTTTCCCTTAGGACCATCGGTGATCGCAATGATCCCGCTGTCTTCCTTCGGACCGAGAATGACGTGCTTGCCCGTTACTGGGAATTGCTTCAGGAATCTACGACTTGATTTGTAGCTGCAGTGCTCACTTCCCTGAATCCCCCAGATCGTCGCTTCGGTGAGGGTTGGAGCTCGCCCGAGCATCGTCTGCACCTTGCGTGCCTCGTCGACCGTGAGTCCGATGCTGTGCTTTCGAAGACACGCTCCAACCTCGTCATCGGACATTGATGAAAATGGCAAGTTCACCTGATTCATATACGAATTGTAGAGAGAGTTACGCAAAATTGAAGATGGTTTGTCAGAGTACATTTGACTTCTTACTAAATAAAAGGGAAATTATCGTCGTTGAACGACGTGATCTATGCGTGAACAAAAAGTGTGTACGGATCGATTCCCGAGATCTCACTGCAGTCCAAAATAGCCCTTCTGCTATTCTCTCAACATGAAGGGTCTCCTTCGTTCCCTCGCGAGCCAGAAGCGCATTGCCGGTGGTGCCGCCGTGCTTGCGTTTACCCAACTCATCTCCTCTGGCTGTGGGTTTCTTCGTGACCGCGCATTCTCTGATGTGTTTCCATTGGACAGCGACTCCATTGGTGTAGCTTCGGTCTACATCGCGGCATTCCGTCCAAGCGATCTGCTGTTTCAACTCTTCGTGATGTCGTGTCTGAGTGTCGTGCTTGTGCCGTTTCTCGCGTCGCATCTCGCGCATGGGAGAAGGGACGAAATGAACAGGATCACAACCAGCACGCTCATCGTCTTCGGATGTGTCTTCGGCATTCTTGCCCTGATTCTCGCCCTCCTGTTTCCGATGCTTGCACCGCATCTGGTCAAATTTCAGGGAGAGAGTCTTGCCCTCTATGTCCGCTTCGGGCGCATCGCTCTGCTGACAAATTTCCTCTTCGTCTTCGGCAACACGCTCGGGCAGTACCTCATCACCATCCAACGATATTGGGTGTACGGACTGACGCCGATTCTGTGGGCCATTGGAACCATCGGAGGGACGTACCTGCTCACACCGCATCTCGGTGCGATGGGACCGATCGCGGGCACGGTCATCGGAACCGTCGTCTATACGCTGGTCCGTCTGTTTGGAGTGTTCAAATCCGGATTCCGTTTTTCTCTCGGGAAAGAGGGAGTTTTGCACGGAGAACTGAAGCAGATGGGCTTTCTGATTCTGCCGCGAATGGTCGCACTTGGAGCACTGCAACTTCAGCTTTTGCTCCTAGACCGACTTGCATCGGGACTCGCTACAGGCACGGTCGCCATCAATCAATTTGCAAGCAACTTCGAGTCGGTCATTCCCGGCATCGTCGGCATCTCGGTGGCACAATCGGCGTTCTCGCTGCTGAGTCAATCGGCCGCGAAGAACGATCGATGCACGATGAAGCGTCTGATCTTCCATGGCATCGTCTTCAATCTCGTACTCGCAATACCGGGAGCGGTGGCTCTTGCAGTGCTGGCACGGACTGCAGGATGGCTTCTGCATCTGCAGAATTCCGTCTCTTCGACATTCGTCTCGGCGCTCTGGATCTACTGCCTTGCGGTGCCGTTTGAAAGCACGAACCACATCGTCCTTCGATCGTTCTATGCGCTCAAAAACACAATGTTTCCGGCTCTCAGCAGCATCGCGAGCTGCGCGGTTGCCGTGGTGTCTGGCACGATGCTTCTGCCGCTGTACGGAGTCTACGCTCTCGCGATCGCGTACGTCGTTGCCCAAGCGACACAGACGCTGTTGCTCGGAAGTTCACTGCTGTACGCGCTCCGTTCATCGAGGAATCATGGCACTATGGCCGCGTCGTCGTGATGATGCCGTTGTTTCCCATAATCCTGAGGATGCGAACGAGAGACTGGTCTTTCGGATTCAGTGTGAGCAGCACTTGCTTACCGATGAGTGACAGTGCACTTTTTCCAGTCAACTCATAACTGATGTTCACGGTCGTCTCATTCGTGATACCAAAGGTCCTCGTTTGACCGTCCTGCGACAGAACGGAAATGTTGTCGCCGTCAATGGACTGAAGAACACCATTCAGGCTGAGTGCGGGATTCAGCTGAATATTTTGAATAATGACGAGCGCCGCCGTCAGACTCTTACTGTCGACTCTCCAACCGCGCGCGCGTACAAGCATGTTGAGCTGAATATTGGCGGGGATCAGAGACTTCCTGCTGAGTCGACCTTCGGAAATAATCTGTGCGGTGTCCTGCAGGATGACGGTGACGATCTGTCCGTTCTCCGCCTTCATGATAATTTCGCCTCCGATCTGATCGAACTTCTGCTTCTGCGTCATGTGGATTTCCTGCACCGTACCGGTGACGGTCACGCGAGGTCCGATGCCTTCGAGAGCGAACGTGCTCTCGGGGAGAATGATGACACCTACGAGAAGAAGAAATGTACGTAACATGCGCATAGAAAAACTGGGAAATGGAACAACAAAAATGATTGTCAATTGCCTGGCCCTCAAAGTCCAGTTCATTTGAATCAACTGAGGATCACATCATGAAACAGTGCGCCCTTCTCCAGCCCGCAGGCAGGGATGAGGACCGTCAACGCTCGACAAGCTCAGGGTCTCGCAGAAAAGCGAAGAACGCAGATTATTTTTTTCTTACTTGAGTAAAATCCAGCTCGACCGGTGTATCTCGGTCGAAGATGAGCACGAGTACCGTGAGTTTTCCCTTGTCGATGTCGACGGCATCCACCGTGCCCTCGTAGTTCTTGAATGGACCGTCGATGATGATGACGAGATCACCCATCTGGAAGTCACTCTTGAACTTGGCGGTCTGCTCACCCATGCGGCGCTCGACGACACCGAATTCCTCGGGAGTCACGGGGACAGGAATATTCCCAGAACCAACGAAACCCGTGACATTTGGGGTGTTTCGAACCATGTACCAGCTGTCATCCGTCACGATCATGTCGATGAGCACGTAACCGGGAAACAGTTTCTTCTCCTCCTCGATTGGCTCATTCTTCTTGAAGACGATCTGTTTCTCCTTCGGTACGACGACGTTGAACAGGTAGTCCTTCATGCCGAAGGTCTCACTGCGCTGCTCGATGGACTTCTTCACACTGTCCTCGTAGCCCGAGTACGTGTGGATCACGTACCAATTTCTACCAGCGGATGGGTCTTGCTTTGCCATAGTGATGGAGGATTTAGGCCTTGAGTGTGAGACGAATGATCTGTACGAGAATCGCATCGCTCAGGCCAAAGAAAGCGGCGCTCGCTGCAATGAAACCAACGACGATCACGGTGAGACGAACAGCCTGCTGCTGGGTAGGCCAGCGGACCTGATGGAGCTCTTCGAGACTTCCACGGATGTAGGACGTGACAGCGTTCATAGTGTCAGAATACGCAAAAAAAGCGGTTGCTCTTGAATGATCCTACTGGAAGAGGGGAGAGTCCGCAAGACCATCGGCTACAGATGGTATTGGGGCGTATCGAATGCATGAATCTTCGTCACCGGAAGTGCAACGAACCACACGCTCCCCTTGATGTTCGATCGTGGGACGAATGCCGTCTCCTGTGTGCCGAGGTGACCGAAGCTGCGTGAATCGAGACTTCCCTGACGATTGTCACCCAGCAGGAAGTACTGTCCTTCGGGAACGGAAAATATCTCTTCGCTGGTGTCACCACTGTTCACAGGATAACGATACGTCTTCCCCGCATTGATGCCACTTAGGTACGACTCCTCCAAACGGATATCACCCTTATTCTCATCGCGGAGGAAGAGGTACCCATCTCGCACGACCATCGTATCCCCCGGCATACCGATGACACGCTTCACGTAGTACTTCGCCATATCCGTCGGCGGTCGAAAGACGACGATGTCCCCACGCTCAGGCATCCTGAACAGGTAGCGAAACTTGTTGATGACGATGTACTCCTTATTCTCCAGTGTATCGATCATCGAGCTTCCCTCGATCTGGAAGGGTGACACGATGAACGTACGAATGAGCGCGACGATGGCCACAATGATGACGATGTTCAGCGTGACATCGAACAGGTGGAACCAGAGACTTCTCTTTGCGGAGGAGGACATGGCAGAGAGTATAGGGGACACGGTACACTTCCGTCCATGCTTCAGTCCTTCTTCTTCGGCAAACACTTGGATGATGA
This sequence comes from Candidatus Peribacteria bacterium, assembly GCA_023245775.1. Taxonomy (GTDB): domain Bacteria; phylum Patescibacteriota; class Gracilibacteria; order Peribacterales; family Peribacteraceae; genus SICN01. The sequence goes on from JAHFJR010000025.1 coordinate 11,317, forward strand.
AGAGGAGATCGTCCTCGTCGTGCATAAACACTGGCTGGTGGGCCTTCAGAATCTCTTCTGGCCTTCGGTTGTTTTTCTTGGAATCTGGAGCGTGCTCGCGATTGCACCGAATCGGTACATTGCATACGGTGTTTCATTGGCAGCGGTCTTCGTTCTGATCTGGTGGATCAGGAACTTCATGGATTACTACCTCGATGCATGGGTGATCACCAATAAGGGGATTATCGATCTCGAGTGGCATGGGTGGTTCCATCGTAGCTCCGCACGCGTTCTGTATAGCGACCTCCAAGGAGTCAGCTACGAAGTGAATGGGATCCTTGGAACACTCTTTGGCTATGGACACATGGACATCGAGAAGATTTCCACAGGCACAACCATGGGCATGGATTACATCAAGAAACCGAGAAAAGTCGAGTCGATCATCCTCGAGGGCATGGAGAAGTACATGCACACAAAGAACCTCAAGGACTCGACCGTCGTGCAGACGCTGCTCGCTGAATTCGTCGCGGGTTCCTTGCAGAAGAAGAATGCGGAGGAGCAGGTGAAGAAGATTGCTCCAAACAGGAGAATCAATCGTGAGCTGAAAAATAAATTCTAGAGTAGGCCTTCCTGTGTCAGGTCCTGCACTCTCTACCTTTCGAACTTCATCACAAGTACGCATTTCTAGAATTTATTTTTCAGCTCACGATTGATGAATGACATGGATTTCTAACATATTACCTAGCAGCTATACTCCTTATCGATGAAGCCGCAATTCCTTCTCATTGGCCTCGGTAACGTCGGTGTGCAGTACGAGAACACACGTCATAATGCAGGTTTTCTGGCAGTGGATACAGCTGCAAAAGAACTCCAAGCTGGACCGTGGAGCGACAAGCCACGCTTCCAGAGCCTCATCGCGGAAACGACGATCGATGGAACACCGTGTTTTCTGGTCAAACCGACAACGCTGATGAATCGCTCCGGTGAGGCGATCAGAAAGCTTACAGATTTTTATGCACTGAATCCCATTCAGGATGTCCTCGTCTGCTGTGATGATATCGATCTGCCACTTGGAACACACCGACTGAGAATGTCGGGCGGGCCCGGCACCCACAACGGACTCAAATCGATCATCGAGTGTCTTGGGGAGAATTTCCCGAGATTCAGGATCGGACTCGGATCACAGCCAACAGGAATGGACCTTGCGGCATGGGTTCTCTCGAAGATGACGAGCAGTGAGAAGAAGAAACTGACACCGAGCCTTGCATACACGATCACAGCGATGCGAAAGGTGCGGGAGGAGTCATAAGAACATTCGCTCACGCAAGCAGACTGTGTTCGTGAGACGAGGGCTTCTTAGCAGAATTTTTGTTCACGTGAGACATCTGGCTTTCAGCTTGAATCCGTGGACATGACATATCAGGATTCTGAAGAAAACATTGAATTCAAAGTTACAATCTGCTATAATAATACGATTTATGACACATACAAACAAAGGAATGATTGCGGCGATACTCGATGCCATTCTGGGACACCCCGAACGGTATTCAGACCAACAGCTCTCAGTACTTGAAACAGGTTTGCGACACATGCAGAAGGAAGTACGCAAAGAGGAAGAGATCATAGATGCACTAGACTCCTCGGATGCAGTAGAAATACTTCTTGCAGATATCAATGTCGCTTGAAAATAAACAACCGGCACGCGAGGAATCTGCTGTTGCTAAGGAGCAAGAGCGGGTCGATCTCCTCGATCAAAAAAAAGACCATCAGTACTTGCGAGAGGGAAGGAATTTACTTGCACTGAGCGTTCCTATCGCAACGGGGATCGAACATCTCCGCACTGCTGCCAACGAGCGCAAGAATGGAAAGAAAGAAGGAGCTCAAAAATTGGAAGCTGCTGCCAATCGTATCGAAACGGAATTGCTTGCACTCCTTGCAAACATTGATAGTGCCACCGTTGCAGACATCATGAACAAATTTACAAAGCTGGATTCGGAAACGAAGAAAGAAGAGCAAGAAGCATCCGTTTCGAATGGAACGCCCGATCCAGAGAAAGAAAGAAAAGTATTGTTAGAGACATACACAAAGGTGAGGCGGGATACTCAGAAAAGTATCGGAGAAAAGATTGCCTACTACACTCGGATGATCGGTGAAGCAGAAAAGCAAATTAAAAATCGCAGTTGGGGAGAGGTGTTCGATTCTACACTGAAAGTAGCAGGCTTGTTTGGTAAAACTACGCAGGGTGATGAGGAACAGGAACTGAAAGATTTGCTAGAAGCTCGCGCACGCTATCTGAAAGAACAAACAACATTCCTCTCCCGATTTCCAGAAAATGCACCGAAGGGCAGTCCAATGAATACTCCTGAATCGTTACTGAAGAAGCTTCAAGACTATCGCACGAGTATCAGCCTCCCAGCACTACCACTGGATATGGTGAAGAATTACGACGAAGGCGTAGGCATGGTGAAGCGCGGACGGGACCAAGGGAAGAAATTGGACATGGACTGGATGGCGATCAATGAAGAGCTTCGTGCGTCCGAAGGGGTGCTCGATGCATGGGAAACATTCTTCAGCTCTGTTGATACAGGAATGCAGATCGCAACGAATGCCGTTCCGTATGGAAATCTCGTCTACAACTTTACAAAGAGTGCAACATCGGTCGGCATCGGAACAAAGTCAACCGAGGAAGCAGCGAAGGAATTCGCCATCGATTTTGTCTCCTCAAAATTGGCAGGAGGAGCCATGAAGGGCATGAAGGGAGGCGGCAAAATGCTTCTGAGTAAAATACAGCCGATGGCGGAGAAGTTTGGCAAGAAGCTAGCAACGATGAAACCAAAGACATTGGAAAAAGCGATGAAGATCCTCGGTAAGGGAGTCGAAGAGGGTGGTGAAAAGGTCGCAAAAGAAGCAGTGGATGCAGGTTTCGAAAAAGTTGCGAAAGCAACATTGAAATCGGTATTTTCGAGCAGTGCTGAAGGGATGGGCAGTGCAGCGATTCAATCAGCTCTCAGCAAAGCTGGCGATGAATCCTACCAAGTACTCTTCCATGACAAACCGACGGATCAGGCAGTCGATGCCTTCATGCAATTCGTACAGAGCGATCAGATGCTCTATGGCACGCTCATGGGAGGGGCAATGCAGGGATTCTTCAAAACATTCCAAGGTCGCATGGCATCATGGAGGCAGGGGCTGATTCAAAAGAGCCCAGAGTCTGTGCAAAAATTTGCAGCATGGGAACAGCGTATGTCTCAGAAACTCGAAGACTTCCATGCGAAGATGATGGAGAGAATGAAGAAAAGTTCTCCAAAAACAAACACCAATCCAAAAGAGAATCCTGCACCTCCCAGAGAAAAATCAGATGGTGATCCTTCGGCTGGTGCGGAGCAAAAGTCAATCAAGAAAAAGATTGCAGAGGATCCATCACTCGCTGAGGGTCGTGAACGTAATCTTCGCATTGGAACTCTGGAGGAGCGCATTCTCGCAGCTGAGTCATCCATCAAAATATTACTTGGAAGAAACATCAAAATCGACAAGGCAAAAGGAGATGCGATCGATGCCGCACACAAAGTGCCAATGACTGGAAAAGACGCAAAAGGCAATCCAAAGTATTCCGAAAAAGATCTCAAAGAGAAGGCCAATATCCTGCAGATGGCTGGTTTCAAACCTGACGAAGCGGAAGTTCTGCTTCGTATGGGTGTCTGCGGATATCATACTAAGACTTCCGATGCGGCGCAGAACAGGAATGGCCCGAATGTAGATTCTCCCATGAGAAAAACATTGCAACAGATCGATGCAGGCCTTGCTCGTGGCGAGCAGGTCCTTGTAACCAGAATGCGATCCGATGGACAAGAGGAAACAGGATATACCGTCATTGCTAAGCTCGAGAATGATACCTATCGCATTACGAGAAAGACTGATGAAGGATTCACTCAGCTTCTCACGGTGGAGGGAGCAAGATTACGATTGGCAGATCAAGGATCTCCAACGCAACAGACGAGGCAAGGAGGCAAAGAACGTCCACCACCATTTCGTAGCACTCCCGAGCAGATGAAGATCCAACCACATGATTTCATCCAGAGTGGGAAGGAAGTTGTATTGGAGCGTGGGAATGGAGACCTTGATCCTGGATGGCAATATTCTCAGACACTTCCAAAAGCACATGGTGAAGAACCTGTGTATGAATTCGCAAAAGTTCTTGAAAAAGATGGAAAGAAAGCTGTCTGGTATAGGACAGGAACATTACGTGAGTTGAATGACTGGGATAAAGCCTATAGAAATACAGCGGGGAAGAAGGCGAAAGAACCAACTGAGAATAAAAATAGTGGTAGCAAGCAGATGCCTCCGAAAGAAGCACCGAAATCCCCTCATCCTACCGATTCGCCGTTCAACAAGGGACAAAGCGTTCGCGTCAAAAACCCGAATGGCACAGTCGAAAATGATTGGTTTATTGTGAATTACAACGAACGAACAGGAGAATATCGTATCATGAACAAATACAGACACTACATGGATGTAACTCTTGAGGATTTGAAGAGCTGGTCGGCAGAAAGCACGGGGAAAGGCGAACCAAGAAATAATGAGAAAAAGAATCGCGGGAGCGGACAGGTTCCACCACGAGAAGCACCGACTACACCTACTGAGGCACGTCTGCAGGCAGCAGAAAAACAAATCAGAAGTCAGCTAGACGATAAAAATCTTGATGTCAGTGAGCGAAGATATCTTGAATACAGTCTCGCAGATGTAGAAACTCAATTGGACTCATCGCTGAATAGAACTCAAAAAATTCAAAAGCGTTTGGCGATCCTCCAAGGTCATCGTGAGGTATTCCGTGACGAAGAATTCAAAAGGAAGACATCCCTCCTCGAGCAGGAATTGAACCAGAATTCTGATTCTGGACGATCATCTGAAGACAGGAAAAACCAAAACAGTAAGCCAAGAGACGATGCAGAAAATTCAAAAAAAGCTGATCCTCGAAAGCCGCAGGAAAAACCGAAAGAACAGGGGCTGAGACCGGTGAATCCGAATGCAACCATGTTTGAAACATTGGACGTATCCCCTCATGCACCCTTCGATGAAGTGAAATCTGCCTGGAAGAAATTTGCGGTACATAATCATCCTGACAAATTCACAAATGATCCAGAGAAACATGCCATAGCGCATCAGAATATGACTATCATTAATAGCCTCTTCACCCGCTACAAATCCGATTATCACAAAAGAGAGAGAAATTGAGGGATTTGCCTACACGCCTTCACTGAAGTGTGCGCCGCCATGCACTCGAGCGTAGCGAGTAGTGCATGGCTGGCCACGTCAGCTTAAGCTGACGTGGCTGAGCGGCACGGTCAGGTCCGTATGGAACAAATGGCACAGTACAAGTGGGCTTTTTCAAGCACATGTTGCTATCCTGATTGTAACACTCTCTTCTTCAGAATGGCCGCACCCGATCCTGATTTAAAATAGAGCTCGAGGGATCTAGCATGCTCTTCTGTTTTTACTGCCACATAGGATTCCAAAGCCATCGGCAGTCTCTTTGAGGTAGAAATACATTCGCCGTTGCTATGTTGCTTCAAACGTCGCTCGAGATTGTTGGTAGAACCAACATAGATATTGCCATCTCTGGCACTTCGCAGAATATAGACATACCACATAGCAGATCAGTATAAGCCCCCCTGCGCTTCTGCGGAAGCTTCGGGGGACAACCTGCGCAGATACGTCAAAAGAGCTTCGGCGAGCTGGCCTGCCAACCGAAGCGCCGAAGCGCGCAGGTTGGCTGGGGAGCATGGATTCGAACCATGGAATGGGGGCTTCAAAGGCCCCTGCCTTACCACTTGGCGACTCCCCAACACGCGTTCATTCTACACGTTTTTTGCGATTCGAGGTACTATGGATTCATGAGAATGAGCCTCGTCATACCGGCTTACAATGAAGAGAAGTACATCGGTGCGTGCCTGACTGCACGGAGAACATGCGGGGAGAATAGCATGGCCCGAAGACTTGATCGTAAGAAGGAACTCCATCTCGTAACTGCTCTGCACTTCCAAGTTGGAAGTGCAGAGCTCCAGTGAACCATTCCGCGTCTCAACAGCCACTGGATGTTTTCCTTCTCGGGAGACATGAGAAGGAATTGCTTCTTAGAAGAATGCTGAAAAGATCAAATGTCAAAAAACATCATATCATGATGTTGGTCAAGGTGCAATTGGCCTTTCTGGAGGCACCTTTAAAAGGCCAATAACTTGGCCAGACGCAGTTGTAAGAACTAATCCCCACTCGATGATTGTAATCGACCACCGACCCCAAGAGGGGGTCGGTGGTCTAGCGGTAGTCGGTCAAAGACCAACCACCGCAGGACTAGGCCAGCACCGTAGTGCTGACCATATCGGACACTGCAGCGAACGTCGCGCGTTTGACTTCCACTTTTTGGCCGTCGGTAGTGATACCGGCAGCCGCAATGGTGAATGCCGTCGCATCGCTCGTCTTCGCCGCTTCGGCGGGAATCGTCGCAGTCGCTTCTTGATGAGCTGCCGTGTTCGTCGTGGCTTGCACATCTTGTCGACCGGACACCGTCGCCGTGATCAGCTCAATCTTCGAAGTCGTGGTATCCACTGCTGGGGTGTCAGGCAAATAGCCGACACCCGAGTGTTGAGTGACCACGCCGCTGGACTGATCGCTGATCTTCGTGCCTGAGCTCACTTCGGCTTGCTTCTGTGTGACAATCTCGGTCGCTTTGACGATGCTCAGAGCACCGCCATCAGACGAACCGGGAGACTGACCAGCAACAGAACCCAACCCAAGCAGAGCCACAAACAACGTGCCGCTGAAAAGCTTACGCATGGCGTAAACTCCTTGGCTCTCCCCTAGGAGATTAGAATTTTCTGAGGACGTTTAGGAGAGCATTATACATGTTTTCGTTTCGGTGATTGAATCGGAATTCACACTCTTTTAAATAGAGACTGAATTTGTGCGA
>JAHFJR010000001.1 GCA_023245775.1 Candidatus Peribacteria bacterium
AGCCGGGGATGAGCCTGTTCCTCGCTGCCGTGTATGCGATCTTTGGTATCGAGAATGCGTATGCACTCTTCCTCGTGCAAGCGACTCTCTATTACTGTTCCGTCCTCTGGTTCTGTCGCTCTCTGAGGAACGTCTTTGGTGAGCGCGTTGCGGCTCTCTGTTTCTTCCTACTGCTCACCTACGTTTCCGTCTTCCATACGATTTTCTCTGCCTACAGGGAGTGTTTCGCACTGGTTCTCCTCCTCTCATTCGCTTCGCTCTTCCTCTCGTTCCTTCGCGACCGCACCATGCTGAAAGCACTCGCTTCCGGAGCAGTGCTTGGTGGCGTGATCCTCACCTATTCCTCGTTTCTCCTCTTCCCATTCTTCCTTGCCGTTGTTCTCTGGCGGCATCGCATACGTTTTCGTGAGGCGGTGATTCTCGTGGTGCTGCCCTTCGTTGTTGTGGCTCCGTGGTTCATCCGGAATGCGCAGTACGGTCGTGCAGCGCAGACGGAAGTGTTGCAGCGCATGACCTACGTCTGGTACGTGCGAGCTGAACAAGCGGAGAAGGTACACGGATTGGAACCACTTCGTTGTCTCTGGTCGGAGTACGTCTCTCGGGATTGGAGTGGCCGCTCGGATGCGTGCAGTTTCAATGGGGTCAAGAATCGCGAGTGGCCCCGAGGTGTACCGAACGGGAATGAAGCACAGGTGGCGAGAGTGAGCCAGCTCAGGATTGTGCACTCGCTCCCTTCGTACCTCTGGTTCTCCGTCTTCGAGATTCTCGAATTGCATCTCCCGTACGTCGGGGGAGGGTGGAGTTTCGCATTCAATCTGGGTGCATCCGTTGCAGCATTCTTCCTCTACCTTGGGTGTTTCCTTGGGATGCCCTTCCTCTTCCATCAGCGCTCGACCCTCTTCGTTGCTCTCATGCTCTACCACACGCTCTTCTTCATCTTCACCGACGCCACGCCACGTTACCTGTTGCCGATTCTCTTCTGCTACACCGTCTTCGCTGCCTACGGATACGAGCGTCTGCTACACTGGTATCGTCACCGATGACGTCGTTCAGCATTCTCCTGCCGGCCTACAACGAGGAGCATGGCATCGCCCCTGTGTTGCGGAAACTCTTCAAGCTCTATCCCCATGCGGAGATCATGGTGATCGATGATGGTTCCACCGATCGTACCGCGGAGGTGGCACGGCGCGAGGGTGCCATTGTGATCACACATCCGGCGAATGCTGGATACGGGAAGAGCGTCAAAGATGGCATGCTTCTTGCGAAGAACGACATCATCGTTCTCACGGATGCCGATGGCAGTTACGCACCCGAGAATATCGCGGAACTCCTGAAGACATTCGAGCAGGGTTTCGACATGGTGGTGGGAGCCCGCAGTGGCAAGTACTACCGTGGATCCTTCTTCAAGATGCCGGCTCGGTTACTGCTGAAGTGGCTCGTCGAATTCACGACCGGCAGACACATTCCCGACATCAACTCAGGACTCCGCATCTTCAGAAAGAGTGCAGCGATTCCATATTTTCCAGATCTCTGTCAGGGATTTAGCTTCACGACAACGATCACATTAATTTTCCTGCTCACGGGAAAGTACGTGACCTACGTTCCTGCACTCTACCTGAAACGAGTCGGGAGGTCGAAGGTTCGTATCCTGCGGGATTCGTTCCGAACACTGCAGTACGTGACGGAGGTCATCGCTACGTATAATCCTCTGAAACTCTTCCTGCTGATGGCCGGATGTCTCGGCCTCCTCGCCATTGCGTGCGTGGTTGAGTTCTTCTTGATTGCCGATTCCTTCTTCCTACTCCTCGGCTCGATCTTCTTGATCGGAGCTTCCCTCATGTTCGGTATGGGCCTCCTCGCCTTCCGGCTCAAGAGGTCCGATGCCTTCCATGAGCGGGCATGAGTCGGTCCTTCATTCCGAATTCGGCACCGTGGATCACCGATCGCGAAATCGAAGCGGTGGTGTCTGTGCTTCGCCAAGGCAGACTTGGGAGTACCGAGGAGAACCTGTGTGGAGCGAAAGCCATCCTCCGATCCTTCACCGCTGGCCATGAGGTGCTTCTGACGACGTCCTGCACATCGGCCATGGAATTGGCACTGCACTGCGCTGATCTCGAACGGCGTGATCTCATTGCGGTGCCGAGTTTCACCTTCGTCTCGACGGCCAATGCCGTCCTCCAAGCCGGAGGGACACCTGTCTTCGTCGATATCGAAGAAGAGACACTCAATATCGATCTTTCTGCTCTCGAGGTGCTATCTTCATCGACCAATCTGCGAGGGGTGATGCCCGTGCACTACGGTGGGGTTTCCTGTGATATGGACCAGTTGCTGAAGCTCACGAAGGAGCATGGACTCTTCCTCGTCGAAGATGCAGCACATGCGGTGGGAGCCAGATACAAAGATCGTCCGCTTGGGACGATCGGAGATTTCGGAGCCTTCAGTTTCCATGACACCAAGAATTACGTCTCGGGGGAGGGCGGTGCACTCGTCCTCAACAATGCAGCGTTGAGAGAGAAGGCTGAGTGGATGTACGAGAAGGGAACGAATCGCTCCCAGTTCCTCCGTGGAGAGATCGACAAGTACACGTGGGTCAGTCGTGGGAGCAGTTACCCGATGAGCTCGATCCTTGCTGCGTTGCTCCGTGTACAGCTCGAGCGCTTCGACGACATCCTCTCTGCACGTGCGGCGATTCAGCGGAGATATCGTGCAGGGTTGCAACGACTGGTGGACGAGGGACACATCCGGTTCACGAAGACGCCGTCATTCTCCACGCCCAATCATCACCTCGCCTTCTTCCTCGTGCATGATCTTCCGGTGCGCAATGCCCTCCTCGCCTCTCTGAAGGATCATGGTATCGGCGCTCTCTTCCACTACTTGCCGCTCCATTTGTCTCCGTATGCGCTCGAACACCTCGGGACGAGGCCGGGGCAGTGTCCTGTGACGGAGAGTGTTGCGGCGAGTCTCGTGCGTCTCCCGCTCTTTCCACATCTTCCATTCTCGGATTGCGACTACATCATTGAACACGTGATCCGTTTCTTCCATCCGGATGCCGCGTCGTCGGTACAGAAAAAAGATGTGAGCTACGGAACATCTGTGACGAGGGACAGCACCGAGGCACTCGATCTCAGCATCGTGATCGCCTGTTACAACGAAGCGCCGCATCTGCACAGCAGTCTAGATGAGATCCTCCATCTCCTTGATCGACTGCAGATGAAGTACGAATTGATTCTCATCGATGACTGCAGTACTGATGCGACTGCCGAGCGCATCAGGGAATATTTGACGAAGCATCCGCATCACCGTCTTCGTGCTCTCTTCCACGCCAAGAATCACGGACGCGGTGCAACGGTCACCGAAGGGATGCAGCTGTCACGCGGTGCCATCACGGGGTTTCTCGATATCGATCTCGAGGTCCATGCACGCTACATCCTCTCTGCACTCGTTCCGCTAGAGCAGGGCCATGCAGAGATCGTCATTGCGGATCGCAATTATCGTTTTAGCATTTTCGCCCTCCAGCGTTATCTGATGAGCAAAGGCTACCGGTTCCTCGTTCAAAAACTTCTGCGTATCCCCGCGATCGATACCGAGGCCGGTTTCAAATTTTTCCGTCGCTCGGCCATTCTTCCCGTGCTCGAACACGTCCGTGATACGCACTGGTTTTGGGATACGGAGGTTGTCGTCCGTTCCCTCGATGCCGGGCTCAGAATCCAGAGTGAGCCTGTTCTCTTCGACCGAAAACAGAACAAGATCTCGACGGTGAAGGCGTTCTCCGACAGCTGGAAGTCGCTCCGAGCACTGCTCTCTTTCCGTCGGGAGCGGAGCAACGTATCCTCGTAGCGTATGATTCGTTCTCTCCGCAGCGTCATGTTGTTGGTCGGCATCCTGTCAGCTGCGTTCTTCACGTGTCTCCTGAATGCCGGCACGTTGGGGCCGCTGATACGGGGCGAATCTGGCAGGGCTCAGATGGGAACATCTGTCGATGAACGCTACTACTTCGCACTGATTCGAGACGGTGCGACTGGCTACTCCAATCTTGGCAATGTCTCGTTGAAGGAGCACCGGTTCGATACGGGTGCGGCGAGCTATGCCCCCCTCCTTCAGGGTAGCCTGATGCGTCTCTTCCACTGGGACATCGCCATGACGGTGCTCTTTGGGTACATCGCAGGTCCGTTTCTGTTCGTGCTCCTGCTCTTCTTCGTTCTCCTGTCCCTCCTGCGTTCACCTGTCGCCGCTGCCGCATCCGCACTCACGATCGCAGCGTCCGTGGGCAGCCTCAGCTTGCTACGAAGTATCAGTCCTCAGATCACCATCACCGTGTTCGTACTCTCTCTCGCCGTGTATGTCGTGCGTGAACGCACTCCTCTCCATTTTCTGCAGCGTGGCCTGTTGATCGGAGTACTCTTCTTCTTCCACATCATCTATGCCGGGTTCCTCCTCCTCATCGAAGGCGTGGACTTCCTCTTGGCATTGCTCCGTGGCACATCTCTTCCATGTGCTGTCCGACGTGCAGTGCTCGTGGCGGTCCCCGCTCTCCTCGCAGCACTTCTCAAATTCTCTCTTGGCTCGCTGACGCAGGACATGGTGGCTTCTGCCGATACGTATCGACGGATGGGGATGATTCCGAGTCATATGCCTGCTGCTCCAGGGTTGCAGATCACCATCGTTGCCACAGTGATCGCACTCGTGTTGCTTCGTAGATATCGATCGGACATGCGTACGGAGATCGATCTGCTGATGGTGCTCCTCACGGCAGGACTCCTAGCATTGAACCAGTCGCTCCTCCATGGCATCGACGTGGTGTTTGGCCTGTACTACGCGCTTCCGATACACATTCTGCTGTCCATCAGCTGGACCTTCATTGTGTGGGACCTCCTTCGCTGCATGCCGAGGGTGAGGATGGTCGTGCTGAGTGGTGTCTCGATGGTGACTCTCTCCTCTCTCCTCGTAGCGGTGAACGCATGGACCATGCAGTCGAGAAGCGAGTATGCGCTGCTCCAGGCATCAGGGATTCCTGCCGTGCTCGATCAGCTCCAACGCCTTCCGCGTGAACGTGTGATTCTTGCTCCCTATGCGATTGCCGATCTCGTGCCCGTCTTCACCGATCACTACGTTGCATTCAATCACTACAGTCGGTATCAGGTGGCACGTGACGAAGAGCTTGCTGATCGGTATCTGCTCCAAGAGTCGCTCTTTCCGTCACCGCCAGGTACCGAGGACCACACGTACAATCTCGTCTTCGGTTTGTACGCGGGGAATCTTGCTGCGAGAGAGCGCACAGCGTGCAGGGTATTCTCGCTCTTTCGGATGTCCGATGCACAGTGTCGACGAGACATCCGGAGCAAGATTTATCATCAGGATCTCCTCACGAAGCTCGATAGGAAAAAGATTGATTCTGTGCATCTGCTCAGAACATTTCATGTTGACATTCTCGTGACGCCGTCAGCCGCGCTGTCTGCACCCTTCGCGCAGCTCTGTTCGAAGACGCAGGAAGTTGGCGGTTTCTTCATCCACGAGTGTCAGGCTTCCTGATCACTGCGTACCATGAACCCGGTCCGTGGATCGCCGTCTTGTACCGTCCAAAGACGACATCGATCCACTTGAGCGGCGAGAAGAGTGTCGTGAAGAAGATGTTGAGGACGCTAAAGAGCGTGTTGTTTCCGAATGAACACACGATGGCGGCCCAGACGCCGAGTTCTGCAACGAGCGCCGATGTCGGTCCACTACGTGGTGCCACGATCTCGATCTCTGCGCCTGCACGTTTGCAGAGGATCTTGGCTCCTTCGATCGACCAACGGAAGAAGTCATTTGGGCAGGCATGGAACGGATAGACGAAGGGGGCTGCGATGTACGCGCGTCCGTTCGGTTTCAAGACGCGGACGATTTCATGGATGACGGCTTGCGGATCGGGCACATGTTCGATGAGGCATTCGCAGACCGCGCCGTCGATGCTGTCCGTTGCAAATGGCAATGCCATCGCATCGCCGACGACATCGACCCCCTTGTACCAGAAGATGTCGAGGTTCAAGACGTTCGGTCCGAATGTGTGGATCCCAGAACCGATGTTCAGGAGCAGTGCATCCTTCCTGAACTCGCGAACGAATGAGGCTGCTGATCGTCCGACGAAGCAGATCGGACTGATGATGTAAATGAGCGTGATGTAGAAAAACGGGAAACGTCGCAGGAAGGTTTTGCAGGAGTTCAACAGCCCCATGCGTTCTCCTTCCATGTGGTTCTGGAGCCTATATGGGATGAATACCGGAGCGCCGTTCACGATCGGAAATACCTCTCCTGTGTTCGGACAGCGCCAACCGCCTGCCTCAGCGAGGAGGCGGACATGGGAAACAGGATGTGCGAACGGAATGGTTCTCATTGGTGGTAGTATAGGCTCATGCTTGATGCTTTGAAAGAAATCGGCTTCGGTAGAGCCCTGCGCTATCTCGTCGGTGTCGTGCAGTGCAGTCTCCTGCGCTCAGGTCTTCTGCTCCCGCCGTTTCGAGTGTGGCTTCTCCGTCTGTTTGGTGCGCGCATCGGAAGTCAGTCGGTTCTGCATGCGTGTAGTTTCGTCAATGTGTATCGCACGGGTTTTCGGGGACTGCGGATGGGACATCACTGCTTCGTTGGAGAAGAATGCATGTTCGATCTTGCGAGCGAGATTCACTGCGGAGATCACGTCACGTTTGCCGAGCGCGTCCTTGTGCTGACGCACATCAATGTGGGCTACCGAGATCATCCGCTCCAGGTGCACCTTCCTGCGAAGCACTCTCCAGTTCGCATTGGTTGCGGTGCGTTCATTGGCGCGAATGCCACGATCCTCGCTGGCATCACGATTGGTGAGCAGGCTGTGATCGCCGCGGGTGCGGTGGTGACGGAGGACGTCGCTGCGCACACGGTCGTCGGTGGCGTTCCCGCGAAAGTTCTCCGAGTGATTGGGATGTAGGTTTCAGGAGTTTTTTTCTAAGGTAAGTGTTTCATTTGCGTACTGATTTAGCAGTTGACTTCAATGCTTCTTGCATGGACAATTTGTTCAATCACTCCTCTCCAAAAATGCCAAAACATTTGTTGGGTATCATTGCAGCAGGGAGTGTCATGGTACTGCTTGCGGTGGTCATCATCAGTCAGCGTTCTGGCTTCAACTTTTTCGGCTCTCACCTGCGAGGTGATCTTGCATCGGATAACGTCTATTATCCCACACCACTCACACCATGCACGCCAGAGGAATTCGCCGCTCTGCCATTTTGCTCGAATGTTACAAAAGCTTGCGGTGACCCAGAATGTAATTCCCGCAGATTTTGCTGTGATGCACCATTACCACACACTCTTGGTATCATAACAGTTACTTGCCCAGGGCGTATGCCGAACGGCTCTGCTTGCTCTGAAGGTGGGTGCTGTATTTCAGGTGTGTGCGAAGCAAACAAATGTGTCGCGTTTTGCGCCGAACTCGACGAAGCTTGCTCGAATACATTACGTTGTTGTGATGAGCAAGCCACGTGTAATTTTACCAATCAATTTGGCGGTATTTGCGGCTCTTCAAGTAGCTCCTCCACTTAATCTTCTCCGCCGGCTTCCTCTTCTAGTAGTGCGCCACCTGCAACCCCAGACTACTGTTGTACTTCTCTGAATGGTTCCTGTGTGAATCAGAATAATGGTTTTAGCTGCGCCTCTGACTCGCCGCATTTCACCGATGTGACAACGTGTAACGCGACATCTTGTCAGTATGATTCTGATCCAGATTCTCCTCCCACTTCTTGTACATTTGTCTCCTTCCCTGTCTGCGGGGGAGCATGTCCTGCTGGTCAGAGTTGTAAAAGTGTGATATTTAATGGAAATCCTAATTGCGAATGTAGTTCCATGCCAAAATACTGTTGTAAAAAAACAGGTGGATGCTCTGTGAGCACAAATGCTGCAGACTGCTTCTTTCCAAGCGTCACAGCTTCAGATTGTGGCATGGCACTTGGATCAAGTTGCCCAATTCCTTGTGGTGATTCTGCAGCGCCTACCTGCGGTGGCAGATGTGTTGTTGGGGCAGACAAGTGTCAGTCGGCTGGTCTAGGACATGGTTGTCTTTGTGTGATGTCAAATGGGTACCCACGTTGATCTGAGAAAGAGAGAGCATGCGTTTGCTTGCCTTAGTTTTTACAAGCACCAGATCCTCACCATCGTCCAGATGCCTTTCACGGCATCTCTCCAGTTGATCTTCTTTCCCTGTTCGAACGTGCGTGGTTGGTACGTGATGGAACACTCTCGGATCTTGTGACCGTTCTTCAGTGGATAGGCGGCGAGCTCCGCTTCCAATTCGAACCCGCATGAGGTGAGGGGCAATGTCTTCAGCAGGGCTGTGGGAAATAATTTGTAACACGTGTATGCATCTGTGAGGTGTCCACCGAAGAGCATATTCAGCATCCACGTGAGCATCTTATTGCCGAGCAGATAGAGCGGATAGATATTCGGATTCGGTTTCAGGAACCTCGAACCGAAGACGATGGACATCGGATGCTCCTGTGCCTCTCTGAGGAGCACCAGAATTTCGCTCGGGTTGTACTCGAGATCGGCATCCTGGATCACGCAGAATTCTCCATGCGCATGCAGTAGGCCTTCGCGAATGGCCGAACCCTTCCCACCATTTGGTTTGCTGAGCACGATGTCCTCGGGTCTCTTGCAGCGTTTGATGATCTCCAGAGATCGATCGCGTGATCCATCATCGATGTAGATGATCTCGCTCGTCGAAAAGATCGTCGCGAGAATGCGCATCACTTCTGCGATCGTCGCTTCTTCGTTGTAGACGGGTACGAGGATGGTGAGAGTCGGTGGCACGTACAGAAGTGTAGCGCAAAGAGATTGACGAAAAACATGGTTTTGCTATACTGGTTATGTCGAGTCCGAATGTACGCTGGCCTAGAAAAGGAAGTCCACCCCCTTCGGGGGGTGGCTCTTTTTAGTGCCGGAATGGTGGACCGTGGGGGAATCGAACCCCATCATCGGAATGTCGAGCCCAATGAACTGACCTAGTCACGGCCCAAACATCCGGCTGTACGAACGTACACCCATCCTGCATCAATTGCAAAGGCAGAAGCGTTTGTTTGCTTATGGCGTGACGATGGAGGGATGGACGATGAGCGCAAGCCCGATCGCTGTCACAAGTCCAAGGATCGCCACGAATAGTGCCGTCACTCGATGGAGCCACGTGTCATGCAGGGCTCCATGGATCATGAAGAGCGGATACACGGGCGTGATGACGCGGCCGATGCTCGTGATCGAGCCCCAGATGTGGTCCGGCATGCAGAGCATGATGCCAAGGAACAGGCCCAAGGCATACGTGAGAACATCACGTTTCTTCTCCTGCACGATCTGCCGACACACGATCCAGAGTGCCGGCACGACGAAGGAGAGGAAGAGCGCGATCGCACTGAGTGTGTACACATTGTAGCCACGCTCACCGATCAGTAATTCCCAGATGGCTGAGAGTGGTAGTCCCGATTTGTCGGTGCTCCAGAGGAAGGGAATCTGATGGAAGATCAAATAGATCAGACTGTGCAGTCCGAGGAAGACAAGAACGGGAATCAGGAGCCAGAGTGCTTCGCGCAAGCGCCTCTCCCAGAGCAGCCAAGCACCGAGTGCAAGGACGAAGAGGATATTGACTTCTCTCGAGAGAACAACGAGCGAGATGAAGAGAATGCTTGCTGCGTCGATCCTTTCCTTCCGCAGGAATCGGATCAAGAAAGCAGTGAGGAGGAGGATGGTGAGTGGCTCCGAGAGATCGAAGTGGAGTGCGAGGAGCGCTGGAGGAGAGAGGCAGAGTGCGAGGGCGTAGAGGGATGTTCCACGTTTCCACTGCAGAAGCAGCAGGCACGTTGCAAGGAGAGCGAGGAGATTGATCAGTGGGAAGAGGATGGGCAGTGCCCGTTCATGTCCGAGTGAGAGGATTCCTGCGAGAAGTGGCAGCAGGATGCGCTGATAGGCGTAGGCACTCGGTGGCTTCGTCGTCAGTTCTGTCCACTGGCTCGGCTGCAGAATCTTCGGAAGGTGCCTCGCAATCTGATAGTACTGTGCGCCGTCGTAGCCGGGCACCTGTAACACAACGAATCCCTTGGGGAAGGGGTGGGCATTCGTCATCGTCGTATCCAGATGGAAGAGCGCACTCAGATTGCCGTCGTACGGTTTCAACGTGAATCCGAGCAGAAGAAGCAGAATGGTGCCAAGGATGACGAGCGGCCACTGACGGATCACCCTGTCTGTCACAGTGAGAGGTAGGCGATGTGTTTCTCCTCAATTTTTTTCGGATTCCACATCGATTTCAGATCGTAGAAGATCCCTGTCGGTTTGAGGGCTTTCAAAAAATCTCCTTCCTTCAGGTCCTTCACGTACGACGCATGGGCGACGGCCGCAACGATGACATCGTACGGTCCGTCCTGCATTGTTCCGTAGGCAAAACCCAGTTTTTCTACCTGCTCCTTCGAAAGTTCCGGATCGTGTGTCAGAACCGTGCATCCCGATTCCGTCAGCTTCCTTATGACGTCATGTATTTTGGAATTACGAGTGTCGGGTACATTCTCCTTGAACGTCAGACCGAGAACGAGAACGGTCGCGCCGACCGGTGAGACTCCGATGTCTGCCATCTTCTTCGTGATCTGCCTCTCGATGAACGTCGGCATCGTGTCATTCATCTTCCGTCCGGCGGAGATCACTTCCGTGTGCATGCCGAGTTCTTTGGCTTTGTGGACGAGGTAGTACGGATCGACGCCGATGCAGTGACCGCCCACGAGGCCTGGGGTGAACTTCAGGAAATTCCACTTCGTTCCCGCGGCCTTCAGTACATCGTTCGTACGAATGTCGAGCCGGTCGCAGAATCTCGCTACTTCGTTCATGAGGGCGATGTTGATGTCCCGCTGGGTGTTCTCGAGAGCCTTGGCAAGTTCTGCGACGCGGATGCTTGGGGAGAGGTGGACACCCGCCGTGACGATCTTTCCGTAGACCTTGGCGAGCCACTCTGTGACCTCTTCCGTTTGTCCCGCGACGATCTTCACGATCTTGTCGACAGTGTGCTCTTTGTCACCGGGGTTGATGCGTTCGGGGGAGTAGCCGACGAAGAAATCTCTGCCGCAGACCAATCCTGAATTTTTTTCCAAGATCGGTGCACAGATGTCCTCCGTCACCCCTGGGTACACGGTCGCTTCGTAGACAACGACTGATCCTTTTGACAGATGTTTGCCGATCGCGGCACTCGAGAGTTCGAGTGGTGAGAGGTCAGGAACATTCGCGCTGTCGACTGGGGTTGGGACTGCAACGATGATCGTATTGGCTTTGCTGATCACCGCAGGATCAGTCGAGTACTCCACTTGTGTCTGCTGTAGTTGCGCGGAGGTCAGCTCATGAGTCCAGTCTTCGCCGGCCTTCAGCGTGCGGATGCGCTCCGCATGAATGTCGTAGCCGTACGTCTTCCATCCCGTCCGCCCGAATGCGGCAGCGAGCGGTAAACCAACATAACCAAGGCCGACGACGCAGAGAATGGGTTCCCTCTTTTGCATGCATGGAGTGTAGCTCACGTTCCTACCTTCCTCGAAATATCCTCAAATGCCTCGTCCACTGTTGCTTTCCTCGCCACGGCACAGAGGTGGGGACCGGTGTGTGGGAAGAGCCAGAGCAAGATGCGATGGAGCAGTCCTCTCGGTTTTCGTGTGCAGCCGATGGACTCCATGATGAATCCCTGTGTCTCGAAGAGTTGACGGAGCATCGCTGGTGTGAAGAAAATCTTGTGCTGGGGTTGCAGTAGGATGTCTCCTCTCTTCTTGAGCTCATCGAAGGCATTCTTTGCTTCGTAATAGACGAGCGTTCGGTTGTCGCCCATCGCATCTTCACGGCGAAGGAGGAAACGCAGCATATTGAGCATCGAGTAGGGATTCGGTGTATCGAGGACGAGGAGCCCGCCAGGTTTGAGGATGCGTCGGCATTCGTCGATCATTCCAGCTGGAGTCCATGTGTGCTCGATGATTTCTCCAGCGTAGACGATGTCAAAGTGGTCGTTTGGGAACGTCGTTCGATGCAGGTCACCGACGACTTGGTTCGGCAGATTCAACGTTCGTGTGAGTGGCTCGTTACTGTCAAGGCCGAAGTACGTTCCACCATTTCTCTCGACATCTTTCTTCAGTATGGCGCAGGTCGATGCTCCGTCACCGAGGTTCCCGACATCGAGGAGTGAGACCGTGCGGTTTCCTATCACCGAACGAATGAATTGCAGACGGCCGTCGTAGGTGTGGAAGACGAAACGCATGATGGTAGTGTACCCTTCACTCATGATCGATTGGAACAAGAAGCGGGTCGTGGTCACCGGTGGTACGGGGTTCATCGGCAGCGTGCTGGTCGAGGAACTCCTGCAGCGAGGAGCGATCGTTCGTGTTCCGATGCGTGCAGAGAACTACCGTTCGCTGTCCAAGCTGCGTGCGAAGATCGAGTGGATGGAAGGGGATCTCCGTGACCACGAGTATTGCACGAGGCTCGTCATGGGCATGGATGCCCTCTTCCATCTCGCCTCACATCGCAGGCATCTCGAGTTTCATCATGAGCACTGCGCCGATGTCGTGACAGGGAATGTCGAGATGACCCTCGCACTGATCCATGCCCTCAAAGAGTATCCGCACGCGCGAGTGACGGTCTTCAGTTCGGCGAATGTTCCACCGGAGATCGATGTGATTCGTTTGGCTGCATTGCCATCGACCGATGGATACGTCCTTGGAAAAGCCATCGCGGAGGCACTGTGGCTGACGGCGGCAAGACAGTATGGATTTCCACTGCTGATCGTACGACCCGTGGGTGTCTACGGTGAGCGTGATACGTTCTCGCTCGAGTCGAATGTTATTCCCTCGCTGTTCATCAAGGCGGAGACGGAGAAGAAGATGATCGTCTGGGGGAGCGGGAAGCAAGAGCGGGTCTTTCTGTACGTTGCTGATCTCGTGTCTGCTGCCTTTCGCTTGCTCGATGTCGATGCGGGAGGCATCCAGTACGTGCGACCGCCTGATGTCACCACCGTGTCGGAGCTTGCAACGATGATTCGTGATCTCGTTCATCCGAATCTTCCGATCGATTTTGATACGACGAAACCAGACGGGAGTCGTAGCATTCCCGTGCTCGAGCCCCATGCCTGCTTGAAGGATGTTCCGTGGACTCCCCTTGCAGAAGGGCTCAGGCGAACGTATGAGGGGTGGAGAGGAAAGGCAGTACACTCCTCCCAATGAAAAAACTCCTGCGTCATCCCGGCATGCGTCTTCACCTCCGTCAGGTGACGAAGTTCATCGTGTGCGGTCTTCTGGGTGCGACATTCGAGTTTTCCATCCTCTACGTTCTCGTCGGTCGCTATGCCATGACACCGGTGATCGCGTACATTTTCTCCGGTGGCCTCCCTTCGATCTTCGTTTTCCTCTTCAATCGTCACGTCACTTTCGGGGCGACCAAAGGGAGTAGTCACCGGCAGACTAGGCGTTTTCTGATCGTCTACACCTTCACATTCTTCCTGAATTACGTTCTCTCCTCAGCTCTCTACCTTCTGGGTCTCCACATCGTCTTGCCTCTGCCCATTGCACAGATGTACGGCGCGACACCACTCGATGTCACTTACGCTGCCAAAGTCATTGCCATTGCGATCACGGCCGTGATCAACTACTCCTTCTCGCACTTCTTCATCTTCAGGAGTGATGGAGGTCCCATAGAGGAAGTTCCGGTTTTCTAATACACTCCCTACACATGTCGAAGAAGATTGCCATCATTGCAGGAGCTGGCCCCGCAGGCCTCACCGCTGCGTACGAACTCCTCAAGCGCAGCGATGTCCATCCGATCGTCTGCGAGTCGACTACTGCTATCGGTGGCATCGCGCAGACCTACAACTACAAGGGCAATCGCATCGACATCGGCGGGCACCGGTTCTTCTCGAAGAGTGAACGCGTGATGAAGTGGTGGTTCAATATTCTTCCGCGTCAGGGTGCACCAGCGGCGGATACTGCCATGCGCAAGCATGAGATCGAGTACGCGGCCGAGGCGGTCGTGGAGTATCTTTGTAAGGATTGTATGAATGCGCAGATACGACGCACATCTCCCGATCCTGAGAAGGAAGACGACGTCATGCTCCAGCGTCCGCGCATCTCGCGCATCTTCTACCGCAAGAATTTCTTCCCGTACCCCATCGGGATCACGCTCCTCGTCGCGCGCCGACTCGGGTTCATCAATACGGCATTGATCGGATGCAGTTACCTCTGGCGCCATACGTTCCCTCTGAAAGACGAGACCTACCTCGATGCGTTCTACAAGAACCGTTTCGGCGATCGTCTGTATCGTACGTTCTTCGAGGCGTACACCGAGAAAGTCTGGGGCGTGCCCTGTAGCCAGATTCGCGCTGACTGGGGTGCGCAGCGTGTGAAGGGCCTGTCTCTTCGGCGAGCCCTGACACATGCCATCAAAGATTTGCTCAGCAGTGAATTCAAGAAGCAGCAGGAGCAGCGTGAGACGAGTCTCATCACTCGTTTCTTCTATCCCAAATTTGGTCCGGGGCAGATGTGGGAGGCGGTGACGAAACAGCTTCGTGCGTGTGGTGGCGAAGTGCGCATGCAGACACGCGTTTCGGGTGTGCACACGAAGGATGGGAAGGTGACCTCGGTGACGCTTGAAAACACCGTGACAGGTGCACAAGAAGAACTCGCATGCGACTACTTCTTCTCGACGATGCCGATCAAACATCTCTTCGGGATGATCACTCCTCGGCCAGAAAGCCGCGTGATCGAGGTGGCTGAAGGCCTCGCATACCGTGACTTCCTCACGGTGGGACTGCTCCTCCAGAAGATGCACATTCAGGAGCAAGGGAAGAAGCCCGCCTCCGATGCACCGGACAACTGGATCTACATCCAGGAAGGCGGCGTGCGCGTTGGTCGTGTACAGATCTTCAACAACTGGAGTCCGTACATGGTGAAAGACTGGAAGGAGACCGTGTGGATCGGTCTCGAGTACTTCGTCAATGAAGGAGGGGATCTCTGGGTGATGGACGATCAGAAGCTGATCGACCTCGGTATCCGCGAGATGGAGACGATCGGGATGATCAAGCGTGAGGATGTGCTCGACGGCTGCGTACTTCGCATGCCGAAGGCGTATCCTGCGTACATTGGCAGCTATACCCAGCTCGGGGTTGTGCGCGAGTTCGTCGAATCGGTACCGAACTTATTTCTGATCGGCCGCAACGGCATGCATCGCTACAACAATCAAGATCACAGCATGCTCACCGCCATGCTTGCCGTGGATAATATTGTGTCCGGCCGCACGGACAAATCAAACCTCTGGGAAGTGAATCTGGAAGGGGAATACCACGAGGAGAAGAAGGAAGGTTGATGGTCATGTACATGCCGTATGGTACACTGGCATCATGACTCAGAATGAGGCTGCTACCCACTGGCAACAGAGAGCACATTCCGAACTCAAAGCCGCAAGCGTTCTCTTTGAGAGAGGAGAGTCAGATTTGTATGGAGAGGTGATTTTTCATTGTCACTTGGCTTTGGAGCTTGCACTGAAAGCACGGTATATCCAAGAGCATGACACTGCTGCCCCCTTTACTCATAATTTGGGCGAACTTGCACAGATGTTGGATGAAGCATGGTCGGCGAATGATTGCATCGACTTTGATCAATTGAGTGACAGTGCTGTTCTGGCCCGATATGGAGATGAGGAGTGGCATACGCAACATGCAACTAAAGAAAAAGCGGGAATGTGGTTGGAAAAAGTTGAGAAATTTCTTACCAAGATGCATTCATGAACAGGGAGGAAGCACTGCGAACGGCAAGTCGATTCAGAGAAGCTCTGCAGGCCGAGAAGGTACCTTTTGATTCTATGATTGTCTTCGGTTCCGCAGCTCGTGACAGCATGCATGATCAGAGTGATATCGATATTGCTGTTATCGGCAGACCCTACAAAGGCAATCGTATGGAAGAACAGCATGCTCTCTCGCGTATTCGCAGAACTGTCAGTTTTAAGATTCAGCCCATCTGGTTTTATCGCAAGCATCTAGACGATGCGTACTCCACCTTAGCGCAGGAAATCAAAAAGGATGGAATTCAGGTGTGATGGACAGTCTGCGACAACGTCATTTTGCATGGACAAATCAAACCTCTGGGAAATGAATCTGGAAGGGGAATACCATGAGGAGAAGAAGGTAGATTGATCATGATCTATGAGCCCTATTTACCTTTTCTGAACCCCCAACCCTTTCTGAATCTATGACCTGCTCTTGTTTCTCTTGGAGAGATACAAGGAACATTTGACGATTCGGTATGTGTTTGAGATGTACTAGCTTCGAAAAGTTTTCGAAGCTTATCAAGTCCCTCTTTTTCGGCAATACTTTGAAGAGCAGCATTCAGCGTGTCGGGATGAGTCATGAGTGTATCGATAGCCGTTTGATCTTCTGGGGTAAGTTCAGTCATAGGATTATTCTACGCGTGAATGTAGGTTCAGCATTGATTCAGCAATATCGTTCCACTTCAGTTCGATATGCGAAGTTTTCCCTTCGCCGTACGCAATAAGGATGGTCGTACTAGGAGAGAGCGTCATATTTTTTCGTGTTCCTTCTGCATAGTATTGAACTGAGTCATAGATTGTCTTTGGGTCCAACACAATTCCACCAGTGTGATGCAGCACCATTTTAATGCCCAAACTTGGCACTTCCATACCAAATTGTCCGGGAACAATACTCAATGCTCCTGCTTGAGTATCAACCTCGTATGCACTCGGTGAGAAAAATTTTTTATTCGTTACAAAATACATGGAGTCTAGGCGACCGCCCCACTGCGCATGAGGTGTCCAGATTGTCCTGTATCCATCTGGTATTGGCTTTCCTAAGGTTGTATTTGCATGGAACCTTCTTTCTATATCAGGCACGAATTCCCTGTTCATCTGGAGCCATTCATCTCGGGTGGGAAGACGTCGATAGAGTCGGTTATCTGTGAGTCGGGTCTGTGGTAATTGCTCATGCAATTCCTTACTCCGCTGCAGCACTTTTCCAAGCACTTCATCACTACCAAAAATTTCTTTCCATGCATGTAGCCACGCTGTGTAGAAGGGGATGCTTGGGGCGTTATCCAACCGTCCGAATGTTGGAACACCCCAGCCTTCCTCGCCTTTTAAAATAATTGGTTTTTTGAAATTGTGCGCTATGTCGTATCGGCTAGTTATTTCATCATTATTTTTTCCAAGTATCTCTTGAACAAAGCAGGAAGGTAATTCCTGAATGGGCAGGTCGGAAGGGAGATGACTACCAAAACCCATATGGCCAAATTCATGATGCGCTATACTTAGGATTTGGGAGGCACTGTTTGTGTCACTGCCTATCCTAAATTCTTCATATTCTGTTCTATCCTCTCTGAGATCAGTCACTTTTAGTTCTTCTTTTCCGGTCCTCATACAAGAGAAATCCGATCGTTGGAAGTTTCTTGCTGCTGCTCTGAAGCTTGGAGCTTCCCCTTCCCAAACTACGTTTAGATCTTGTGGAATGAGAGAGAATCGCTCTGCAAACTGAGCTTTCGCTGCCTCCAGAATCGGTCTGAATTTTCCCTCGAATGCGGTGTTACCTCCCGGGTAGAGAGCGTTCTGTTCACTGTTGAAGTGCAGAAATTCTGGAGTATGAAGAACTTCATTCACTCTTGTCGCAATAGTACCCTGATGGGATTCTGTAACTGGCAGGGCGGTCTGGTTCTCTGCAAGAAACGAAAAAAATGCATCAAGATCGTTTGAATCAGATTTTTCACTCATATATACATATTAACATATTTTAAGTATATTTCAAATACCACTCCACCGTTTTCTTTATCCCCTCCTCGAAGCTTGTCTTCGGGTTATAGCCAAGCGCCTTTCGCGCCTTCGAGATATTCGCAACATAGCGAATGACTTCGCCCGTTCGCGGGGCACCGACGGTGACCTCCGATGAGCTTCGAAGCAATTTCTTGATCGTCTCAGCGAGATGCACGATCGTCGTACCTGTACCTGTTGCGAGGTTATACGTTGTGTTCTTCGCCGACTCGAATTTTTCAATTCCTGCGATGATTCCTGAGACCGTGTCATCGATGTAGGTGAAGTCGAGGCATTTGTCTTTTCCGAAAATCGTCATCGGTTCGTTCTTGCGTGCGAGGCGGATGAAGAGGGGAACGACGCGCACCGAGTCGTCGTATGAGCCATAGACATTGCTGAATCTGAACGTGATCTGATCGATGCCGTAACAACGTCTGTACGCCTCGACGAGCGCTTCGCCACCGACTTTGCTCGCGGTGTAGGGACTCTCGCAGTTCTCGACTCGGACCATGTCTTCGCTATACGTATCGGTGCCGGCATTCCCATAACTCTCACGCGAACTGGCGAAGATGAATTTCTTGATGCCGCTCGTGCGTGTGAATTCGAGCGTATTGAAGAGGGTGATGAAGTTATCCAGTGCCCGCTTGGGGTGTTCCACGAGTTCATAGACACGTGCATTTGCGGCGAGATGGACGATCAGGTCAGCTTTGAGCTTTGCCTGTCCGCCGGAGCCTTGGCGAAGGAGGGAGCTTTGAGCTTTGAGCGCTTCTGCATCACGCAGATCTATCAGCTGCGTGAGCTTCTGGATCTTTGGATTCCACTTATTTGGGAGCCAATCAATGCCGATCACCTCGTGTCCAGCTTCCAGAAGCCGTTCAGAGAGCCGCGTGCCGATGGTGCCGGAGGAACCGGTAATAAGAATTCTCATGAGTTTCTTGCTGGCAGATGAAAGCTTGAGACAATTCTACAGTATACATTCTACATTTACATTGTAACGACAAACACTCTTCACATCCCTACACTGTCCCCGTGCTCTCCCTCATCCTTCCGACCTACAATGAGGCGCAAAATGTCATGAGCCTCCTCGGGCATCTCGATGGAGTGCTGCGTGATACGCCTCATGAGATCATCGTGGTGGATGATGATTCGCCCGATGGGACAGCGAACGTTGTGGCAGAGTTCGCACGCTTGCATCGACGTGTCAAGGTGTTGCCTCGTCGAGGGAAGAAGGGTCTCAGTTCGGCTGTGGTCGACGGGTTCGATGCCGCGCATGGCACGGTGCTGGCGGTGATGGATGCCGATTTGCAGCACGATGCGTTGCTGCTCCTTCGCTTGCTTGCAGCCATTGAACAGGGCACGGATCTCAGTATTGGTTCACGCTACATGGAGGGGGGGAGTATTGGCGATTGGGTTGTGGATCGTCGCATCATCAGCTCGACAGGGACATTCTTCGCAAGACGCCTTGCTCGTGTTCCCGTGACGGATCCTCTCGGTGGTTTCTTCGCGATCCGCGCCGATCTCTACCGTTCGATTCGCCCGAGGCTTCGGCCGACCGGCTTCAAGATTCTCCTCGAAATTCTTGCGCACGTTCCGTCTTCGACACGCGTTCTCGAGATCCCGTTGATTTTTCGTATGCGTCTCCATGGCCAGAGCAAGCTCTCGCTCGGCGTGCACGTCACGTTTGCCTATCAGGTGCTCAGGCTTGCTCTCTCCAGAGCCCTCGAGAAGATCACGGCATACGGTTCTCGTCTCTTCCTGTGCTGTCTCCTCCTTGGATCTTTCTTCATCGTTCCTCGTCTCTGGTCCATTGGACTCCTGTACATGCATGCGTCTCTGCGGCATGAGGTGCAGGCTTCTTTGCAGATGGTTGCTGACAGACAGGGATGGCTGCTATCGGACATCGAGCTCACCGCAGTGACTCCTGCATCGGTGTCGATCCTTCATCGTGTTCATCTTCGTTCTTCGACACCACCTCGTTCCTGTTCCATCGATCTGCATACTTCACTCCTCTCATGCGTCGACTGATCTTCTCCCATGGGCTTCTCGAACTCTATGCACTTGCACTCGCTGTCGTGCAGTTGCCCGGAGGCGTGCGTACGGACGAAGCCAAGTACCTGCTCTCCATTCCCTATCCGCACCCACCGCTCCTACGTACGCTCTTCGCGTCGCTCTCATGGATGCCATATCAAGAGCTCTTCTGGAGATTCGTGATTGCGAGTGCCGTCGTCCAGGCCGTGTGGTTGCTGTGGGATCTGGGCTACGTCTTCCCTCGTCCCAAGCGTCTTGCACTCGCTTCGAGTTGGCTCTTCAGTGCGGCGGTGGTGTTGCAGGCAGGCACGGTGATGATGGCTCCACTGACGGCTCTCTTCGGCTTGGTGTGTGTGTGGCTCGTGCTTCGTCCACATCCGATTGCGAAGACATCTGCTCCGCTCATCGGACTCTTCTGGTTCCTGGGCCTCTTCAGTATCTATCAGACTGTCCTGTATCTCCCCTTACTCCTCGGTGTGTTTCGCAAGGCGCATCTGAGGGCGAGAGACTTCTGTCTCTTCCTTGGCATGCCGCTCTTACTCCTCGTTCTCTACACGGTCGCTCATCCGCTTCTTCTTGCAAGTATTGTTCATGTGGGTTCGCAAGATGCTGCTCTACCGATCTCACTGCGACTGTGGAAGATCCTCTGGATCTTGCTCGTATCCGGTAGTGGCATGCTGACGGTTGTTGGCATTGCAGGCATTCTTGTGAGTGGGAGGAAGGAACTGCTTGTTACACTCATGGCACTTGTCTCCTACATCGCACTGACGAGTCAGGAGTACTACGCGATCTTGCTCACCCCTCTCCTCGCTTCCGGAGTCTTTTTGCTCCTCTGCAAACGCAGACTGTCGAGTACGTGTTACCTTCCCCCCCATGTGCTCATGAGTGTCCTCTTTGTCTTCACGCTGTTTCCATCAGCGCATCCAAGTTCTGCGCGTGAGACGATGCACTTCCTCAGGACGCACGGAGTGACTTCGATGCAGGAATTTCTCTTGATGGACGGACCTTTTGGTCATGAGTGGCAGTACGAGAGCAGCGCTCCGATTGGGCGATTCACGCAACAAGTATCATCGAGCATCGAAGACCGTGCACAGGCCATTGTGTGTACGAAGAAGACCTGCGAAGAAGACGTGAATACGGAGATGTGGAAACGTTTGGACGGAGCACCAGTGGAGGTGTGGATACGACGGTAAAGAGTGAAAAGTGCACGTTCCACTCATTTCATAGTCCGTAGTATGCCCTGTACCACTCGACAAATTTTGGTACGCCTTCCGCGATTCTCGTCTTCGGTTCGTACCCAAGCATCTTCTTCGCTCTCGAAATATCCGCAAGACTCGCGCGTACATCACCGGGTTGCATCGGCAGGTACTCTTTCCTCGCTTCTCTGCCGCAGCTCTGTTCGATGAGTCGAACATACTCCATCAGTTCCTCTTGTCTTCCGCAGCCGAGGTTGAATAGTTCCTCGGGATAATTCTTGTCGCAGGAGGCGAGAATGCCCGCGACAATGTCATCGACGTAGGTGAAGTCACGTTGCATCTTCCCTTCTCCGTAGATACTGAGGGGACGGTCATGCAGGAGGGCATCGGTGAACAGGAACAACGCCATATCGGGTCTGCCGTAGGGTCCGTAGACCGTGAAGAACCTTAGTCCCGTGACGGGGATGCTATAGAGATGATGGTATGTGTGAGCCATCAACTCATTATCTTTCTTGTTCATCCCGTAGAGCGAAATCTGATCGTCCGTGCGATCGGCTTCGGATGCGGGCAGTTTCTCATTGCCGCCGTAGACCGAACTGCTGCTTGCATAGATCAATCCCTTGACCTTCTGTTTTCGCACTTCGTCGATGATATGGAAGAACCCGCGAATGTTGATATCGATGTACTCGTCGGGATGCTCGAACGCGTACCGTACTCCAGCAAGTGCCGCGAGGTGGATGACGCGATCGACGCCGTTCATGGCCTTCGCGACGGTTGCACGATCGAGAATGTCGCCTCGGATGAACGTGAATCCTTCTCTGCCTTCGAGGAGCTTCAGTCGTGCTTCCTTGAGAGTCGGGTCGTAGTAATTGCTGACATTATCCAACCCCACGACCTCATCCCCGCGCTCGAGAAGCTTGCAAATCGTGTGGTAGCCGATGAAGCCGGCAGCACCGGTTAAGAGGATTTTCATAGGTTCGCGTGAAAACACGTGCAGTATAGCATGTGGAATCTTCTCCTCTTCACTTGCAGATTACTGACTCTGCTCATTGAGCAGTGCTTCCACTCTTTTGTTGTACTCTTCCAGAGCTTCTCTGCCCGTACATTCACTCATATGCATGCTTGCGGTCAGCTCTAGGCGCTGGCGCATGGTCAGTTCCGCATCACTCATTGAATTTCTTTCGTTCGATCGTTCCATACGTGCTGGAGATAGGAATAAAATGGACGGTCATCATATCCCTATTCCAAAGTATTGCAATGCTTCAGGTCTGACTATTTCAGGTACAGATACTGCAGTCTTTGATGCTGCATCGCGGCTTACTGTCCGTCGCCGCTCACAAGATCCTCTGCCTCATGCTCTACTGCCCGATGGAAGAAGGCTTCGTCAGGGACTTCGAATGTTGCATTAGGGATGACAGCTGCAATCGCTGCTTTTACCCCTGATATTTCCTGAAGATGTCCAATAGCTATCAGCTCATCTTCATCGAGATCTCCTACATCTCGAATCACACGATTTTCTGTTCCTGTTTCTCCGAATTCACGTGTAGTTTCTGTCATCAATGTCGTCATAGGGGGGAGGGGAAATTTCGCCTACCGTACACCGATGCCGACGTACTGCAAATGTTCTCTCCTCACCTGCTCGGGTTCATAGCAATTCCTTGCGTCAAAAACGAGGTTGCCCTTCATTGCACTCTTCAGTTTCTTCAGGTCGATTCCGCGGAATTCGTCCCACTCTGTCAAAAGCACCACGGCATCGGCGTCTTTCGCTGCATCCATTGGTGAATGCACGAGGATCGTCTCTTTCGGAAGGAGGGGCTTCGCACGATCCATCGCGACCGGATCGAATGCACGCACCGTGTGACCGGCCTTGATCAGAGAGGGAATGACATCGAGGCTGGGGGCTTCGCGCATGTCGTCGGTTTTTGGTTTGAAGGCGAGACCCCACACAGCGATGGTCGATTTCTTCGGGAGCACCGCCAGCATTTTTTTGATGAAACGTTCGCGTTGGTTCACATTCACCTTGTCCGTCGCTTCAACGATCGGCATCGAGAGGCCGTGCTCTTTCGCTGTTACGAGCAGCGCCTTCACGTCTTTTGGGAAGCAGCTGCCGCCATAGCCGATCCCTGCATGCAGGAACTTGGGTCCGATGCGATGGTCCAGTCCCATGCCGAGAGCGATATCGCGTATATTTGCCCCCGAGACTTCGGCGAGTTCTGTGAGCATGTTGATGAAGCTGATCTTCGTTGCGAGGAAGGCGTTACTTGCATACTTCACGATCTCCGCACTCTCGCGTGTCATGAAGACGAGCGGCTTTCCCACCCGTGTGATCGGATGATACAGCTTTTCCATGAGCATTCTTGCCGTCCCCGTTTCTCCATTGATTCCTATCACAATTCTGTCCGGCATCAGCGTATCCGTCACCGCGAGACCTTCGCGGAGGAACTCCGGATTGCTGACGACGGGAATCGTGATCTTCGATTTCCTCCCGCTCAGGATCTTTGCAATACGTTCCTCGCAGAGTTTCCCCGTGCCGACGGGGACGGTCGATTTGTTGACGAAGATGAGATCATGCTTCGCATGTTTCGCGACGGTGTCTGCAACGATGAAGACGGCGCGAAGGTCCGCCTTATGATTCTCGCCCTGCGGAGTCGCGACGGCGGAGAAGACGATTTTTGTTTCTGGTAATGCTTCCTCGAGTTTCGTGGTGAACGTCAGTCGTCCGCTCTTCAGTCCGGATTTCAGCAGTTCCTCAAGTCCGGGTTCGTAGATCGGACTTTCTCCTCCTTTCAGCATCGCTACTTTTGCTTCATCGATATCGACGCCGACCACCTCGTGACCCAGTTCGGCGAAGCAGGCCGCAGAGACGAGGCCGACGTAGCCGGTACCGACAATCGCTATTTTCATGGCTGCAGTGTACTCAAAAGAGGATCGGCATGTAAGATGCCCCTATGAAATTTCTGATTCACGGTTCCATCGCCTATGACCTCCTCCTCTCCCATGAGGGTTCGTTCGTGGATGCCATCGATCCGAAGACGCTCGATCGGTTGTCCATCAATTACCTTGCGCAGGGATTCGTTCGCCATCACGGAGGCACGGCAGCGAATATTTCCTGGAACTTGGCACTTCTTGGGGAGCAACCGATGGCGATCGGTGCGGTGGGGACGGATGGTGCTGAGTACCTGACGCTCCTGAAAGATCGCGGCATAGATCTTCGGTATGTCTCGCAGTCACGCACGGCGATCACAGCAACGGCGATCATCGCAACGGATAGCGGAGAGCGGCAGATAAGCTTCTTTCATCCGGGTGCGGATGGAGAGGCGGCGCTTCCGGATTTTTCCGATGAACGTGATACTGCGGCACTGTCGATCATCAGTCCGAGGAATCCTCTGCTCATGCTCGAGGCCGCTCGAAGAAGTACAGCGTTGAAGATTCCCTACCTCTTCGATCCAGGACAAGTCGTCCATGCCTTTCGTCAGGATGATTTTCGTACCGCGCTCCAAGGGAGCAGGGGACTGATCGTGAACGAGTACGAGTGGTCGCTCGCTTCGGTGACACTCGGGTGGGATGAATCGGAGGTCGTGTCTCAGTGCGGCATGCTTGTCAGAACTCTTGGTGACAAGGGTCTCGTGATCTTGACGAAAAAAGAAGCCGTCGAGATCCCCGCGTGTCCCCCGAGCAGGTTGATCAATCCTACGGGTGCCGGAGACGCCGCGCGCGCGGGACTGCTCTTTGGATGTGCACGACAGTGGCCTCTCGTGCAGTCTGGAAGATTGGCTGCCATTCTGGGTTCGCTGGTGTGTGAGCAGGAGGGGACACTGCTGGATTCACTGGATATGGATCTGGTGAAGCAGAAAGCGAAGCAAACGTACGGGGAGGCGTTGCCAAGATTGCAGTAATTTCCAAATCCAACATCGTACATTGTGCACACGACGCACCCCGAACGGGTGCTCCTTTTCATCTTTATTTTACTTCTACATGAAATGGAGCGAGCGTTCGGCTCGCGTTGTTCATGGTGAAGCTTTGTCGTTGAAATGAGCTTTAAGCTTTGCGCTTTTCACTTTAAGCTGTTACACGATTCGTTTCTGATTTTCTCCCCTTCTTCCCATGTCCTACGTACTCGATCCGAAGCTTGCTGAACAAGGCCGTCTCAATCTCGAGATCGCCGAGAAGCGTATGGGTGCGCTGCTCGAGGTTCGCAAAAATTTCATCAAGACGAAACCGTTTGCTGGACTCACGATCGGCATGGCACTGCACGTGACGAAGGAGACGGGTATTCTCGTGCGCACATTGGTTGCAGGTGGAGCCAAGGTCGCGATCACGGGATGCAATCCGCTCTCGACGCAAGATGATATTGCCGCAGCACTTGCTGAAGAGAAGGATGTTCTGGTGTGGGCCTACAAGGGAGAGAATCGCGAGGACTACTACAAGTTCCTCTCGGCGGTGATCCAGCAGGAGCCGGATATTACCATTGACGATGGCTGTGATCTGGTCACCGAGATGCACACGAAGCATCCCCATCTGCTTCCAAAGATGCTCGGTGGTTGCGAAGAGACGACGACGGGTATTCTGCGGCTGAAGTCCATGGTTCGAGATGGCGCACTGAAGATCCCGATGATTGCGGTGAACGACAACCTCACGAAGCACCTGATGGATAACTACTACGGGACGGGTCAGTCCACATTCGATGGTGTCTTGAGGTCGACCAACATGCTGATCGCAGGGAAGACGGTTGTCGTCCTTGGCTACGGGAGCTGTGGCAAGGGTGTTGCGATGCGAGCCAAGGGGATGGGAGCACAGGTGATCGTCACGGAGGTTGACCCCTTCTGCGCGCTGCAGGCTGCGATGGACGGACACCGTGTGATGGCAATGGATGAGGCGTGTGCACTCGGAGATCTCTTCGTCACCGTGACGGGGAATCTGCATGTGATCCGTATGGAACACATCGAGAAGATGAAAGACGCAGCCGTCCTCGCGAATTCCGGACACTTCGACAACGAGATCGACATGGCGACGCTCGAGAGGAAGGCGAGTCGCAAACGTCGTGTGCGTCACTACCTCGACGAGTACCTCCTGAAGTCGGGCCGCATTCTCTACGTCGCGGGCGAAGGGCGCCTCGTGAATCTCGCGTCTGCGGAGGGACACCCGAGCGAGGTGATGAGTCTGTCGTTCTGCGGTCAGGCGCTCGCGTGTGAGTACCTCGTGAAACATCGTGGTTCTCTGAAGCCCGAGGTCATCACACTTCCACCGGAGATCGATACGTACATTGCAGGGTTGCAGCTTACGGCGATGGGACTTCGCATCGATGCTCTGACTGAGGAGCAGAAGAAGTATCTTGGGAGTTGGCAGGAGGGAACGTAATTTTCACGAGAGGAAAACTACGTTTTCCTCTCGTGGACTCTCTTTTCCTTCATTTGAGTCCTCCAGCCGCGGGGCCCACGCCTGCGTGCCGTAACACCGGCACTTCTCGCACACGAAGACGGCACTCCGGTGTGCAGGCACGAGACCCGCGTCTTCGGACAACTTTTTTATTAGGCATGCAACGATTGAATTCCATCGAATTTTCCTTTCATCGTTTCTGGAATATTGTAACATACAACGTATTGACAATGTCATGACAGTTGAGTATCCTGTTTGCATGACAACGACCATCCAAGTCCGTACGAATGCCAAGGCGAAGAATGCCGCCCGTAGGATTTTGGAGAAGCAGGGAATGAACCTCAGCACTGCTGTGAACATCTATCTGCTGAAGATCATCGAGAAGAACGGCATTCCCTTCGAGATCGTAACAGAGAATGGAATGACGGTTGCGGCAGAGAGGAAGCTTCTGAAAGAGGCGGCATGGGCGATGAAGTACGGGCAGAGATATGATTCTGCAAAGGAAATGCATGAGGATATACTCAGGAAATGAAAGAGTATGAAATTTCTTCAACGAAGGCTTACAGGAAGGATTACAAACGTCTTTCCAAATCGGGACGTGATGTTCGCAATCTGGAAGATGTCATCGATCGATTGGCTTCGGGCGAAATACTCGAGCATCGTTATCAGGATCATCCACTTCGAGGCATGTTTTCAGGGGCTCGGGAGTGCCATATCGGACCGGATTGGCTTCTGATGTATGTAAAAGACGAAGGAACGCTTGTTTTGCTTCTTTTGAGGACGGGAACGCATCGGAACGTGCTTGGGATGGAGTGAGATAGGCCACCGTAAATTTACATATTGCATAAATTATATTTTATGATATAATAATAAATGAAAAATTAGACAAGAGGAGCTGAATTCGTACACTGAGTAAAATTTTTGAGAAGAGATCTTTCACATCGTCGCGACCAAACATCTACCTTCGCCCTTCGGTTCCGCTGATAGGGTGTGTGGGGTAGAAAAGCAGGAAGCCTTTTTGAAGGGAATCGGTATGAGTGCTGTTCTTTTTGATGACAGTGGCGTGGATTTGCGTGCTCGGGAGGATGCTTCTAAGCCAATGGCCGGCAACAAGCAGGCAACGTGCCCACATTGTGGCCGCATTGGCAAAAGAAGGAGAATCCTTGAACATCAGGACAAGTGTCCGAAGCGCCCATTGTCGTAGGCTTCAGTCTGTTTGTGCACCACTCTTTCCTATCTGTGCACAAGCACTGCCAGGCCGCGCAAGCGGCCTGGCTTTTTCTCCGCTTGAAGGTAGGTGTTTGGTTGTGATGAGCTCTTTCAAATCAGCGTATTGTAGATCGTGATCTACTCTTGCTTTTGCACATGCGGTGCATCCAAAAAGCCATGTCTATGACATGCATACTGGAGAGTAGAACAATCGAAAGGAGTGGGCTATGCCCGCCACATTGTCCGGAAAAGTTGGTGCCGATAAGAGCACCAAGGTTCAGATGCCATGCGGATGTCGTACCAAGAAAAAGAATCGTCGACATCACATCAAAACTTGTCGTCAGGCCGCATGTGTTAGCGCTTGGCAACAGGAAGTCGCTGACGCTGAAGCTTTGCAATCCGAGAGAAAGGCCGAACGACAGCGTTCGAATACGCCTTCTCGAGCATTGACAGCAAGCCGAAATTGGCGGTATTAACCCGCTTCTATTACTCAGTCTCGTCTGTCGCAAGGCAGATGAGACTGAGTGTCTCTTAGAGAGCAGATCACGTTCTATTCTAGTAATGAGTACGTGGAGATATTTATGATTCTTTATGGCGGAGAGGGAGGGATTCGAACCCTCGAGACCCTTGTGGGGTCTACGCGATTTCGAGTCGCGCGCCTTCGGCCACTCGGCCACCTCTCCACGTCAGTGGAGGATAGCAGAAGATATGAAGGTGTGATGATGGAGCGCGCGAAGCATCGCGCTCCCTTTGAATCATATCATCCATGTAAAAGGGAGCGGCATGCCTTGCCGCGTTGAATAGTCTACTCCTCCTTCGCCTCTCTCTTCAGTTCCGCTTCGATCAGCATATCCAAATCCCCGTCGAGTACTCCCGTCGTATCGCTTGTTTCATAGCCTGTGCGCAGGTCTTTGACCATCTGATAGGGATGTAGCACGTAGCTTCGTATCTGGGAACCGAAATCCGCGCTCACATGTGATCCTTTCAATTTTTTCTTCTCAGCTTCTTCTTCTGCATGTCGTTTCTCGAGGAGTTTTGCTTTGAGCATGTTCATCGCACGTTCGCGGTTCTGCAGTTGCGACCGTTCGTTCTGGCAGGCGACGACGAGACCGGTGGGGAGGTGTGTCAGGCGCACGGCGCTGTCGGTCTTATTCACATGCTGCCCACCGGCACCACCCGAACGGTAGGTGTCGATACGCAGATCACTCATGGCGATCTCGATCTCCTCGCTCCCTGACATGTCCGGTAGCACCTCGACGAGTGCGAAACTGGTCTGACGCAGATTCTTTGCATTGAACGGTGATAGACGTACGAGGCGGTGTGTTCCGCGCTCGCATTTCAGATGTCCGTACGCTGCGTCACCCGCGCAATGTAGTGTCATAGATTTAATGCCTGTCTCTTGCCCATCCGTACGTTCGACGATGTCACTCTTCCATTCCTTGCGCTCACAGTAACGTAGGTACATCCGCCCGAGCATTCCTGCCCAATCCTGTGCTTCTGTCCCTCCCGCTCCCGCTGAAATCGTCATGTAGGCATTCCCCAGATCATATTTTCCTCCTAGGTACAGTGCGCGCTCGGCAAGACGCCATGCTCCTGCCAATGTCGCATACTCTCTCTCCAGTGTAGGCAGATCATCAGCATGGCTGACCGTTGCGATGTCGAGGAGATCACGCACATGGCCAAGGAGCTCCAGCAATGGGAGCCATTGTTTCTTCAGCGCTTTCAGTCGATCGAAGAGACTCTCCGCTCTGCGGTGGTCGTTCCAGAGATCGGGTGCACTCGTCTGCGTTTCCAGTGTGGCGATGTCCGAGGGAACGTGACGTTTCTCAAAGTGAGTCCTTGCCCATCGTCACGGCATCGAAGAGCTCGGTGATCTTCTTGAGCAGCTCATCCATGGAAGGAGGGGGAGGACTATGGTGTACTCTACCACATGCGTGTTCGTGCGACGAGAATATTCCTCCAGTAGACATGGATACTCCTCCTCCATCAGAGCCATCACCTCCCGCATCTTCTTCGGTGCTCCTTCCTGCGATCTCACGTCTTGGTGTACCGGTGTTCCTCTTCGGTGTGGCGTTCCTCATCGCCACCAGTGTGCTGACGTCTCTCGTCACTCCCGATCGTTTCCCTGTGCGGATTGGTGACACGGTCGTGCGACTCATCGACCTGGAGGCCGAGCAGAAGAAGTTGCTCCAGGAGAAGTCTGCTCTCGAGATGACCTCTGGTCTTTTCGAGGAATCACGCACTCCTGTACTCCATCAGCTTGGACTGCTTCGATCCCACATCGTTCCGGTGGGACGTCTTCTGCTGCAGATCGAGGAGAGTCGCGTCAGCTTCCGTTCTGGTGATCATGATCCTATCGTCCTTGCCAGCCTTCAGATTTCTGGCTCAGGTTCTAGGATTCTTCTTGGGGGCGAGGTGCGGACACCGGGAGATTCTTCCATGCAGACCCTTGCGTCCTTCGTCGACATTCTCCGTTCACTGCCGCATGTTGCCTCGGTGAGGGAACCCGAATACACGAAGCATCAAGAGACGGATGGAACCACCGTCTCTCCTTTCTCCATCACGCTCCTCCTCGATCATGACTAATGTTCTTGCCGTTCTCCAGCGGACAAAAATCGGTGCACTCCTCTTCTCGTGTGGGATCGTGCTCTCGGTCGTTGCGTGTGGACTCATCGCGGCGCATACGCGTTCCTTCTCGCTCAAGCGTGATACAGCCGTGATGATTGGTACGACACTCCCCGAACTTCGGTCCTCCGTCGCGCTCCTGCGTGCCAATACAGAGGCCGAACAACTCTTCGCGCAGAATGCTCGCATTGCCAGAGAGGAACAGGCATCTGTGTACATTCTTCCTGAGGGCCCCGCGGCTTCGCGTGTCGTCGATGCGCTCACGACGATCGCGACTGCCCTCGGGAAGGAGATGAAGAGCGATGGATCGATGTCGAGTTTGACCTTTGATACGACGGTGATGGATCACGGAAGCTACAAGACCGTCGGCGCTCATCTGACGATACGCGGTGATAGACATTTCCTTGCGCGCTTCCTCACGATCCTCTCCTTTGGTGGCGATATGATGATTCGTGATGTACTGACCGAAGATGACATCGATCGTTTCCTGCGCTTGGTCGAGGCCGACTCGCCACTCTCGCTCAAGGATGCAGAAGACTTCCTGTACACGGATCTTCTGCAGTATCTGGCCCACCCCGAACACGTTGAACAAGCCCTCTGGAAGGACATCTCACCAGAGGCTCAATCCGACCTCAAGACGTTCCTCCTGACGTCTGGTTTGCCTTCGGCGAAGATGGCGTTTGGTAGTCTTGTTTCAGCCATGAATACCAAGCGCGTCTGGCCTCTACCGCTCCTCTCGATTGACGCCCTCTCGCACGATGCAGACCGATGGCTCATCGATGTGACACTCTATCGTCGATGAGCATCAAGCACATCCTTCTTCTCACACGGAGCCTCCAGGGTGGGGAGGGGGGGATGCAGCTGTACACACGAATCGTGATCGATGGACTCCGGAAGCGTCACATTCCGTTGACGGTGATCGGATACCAAGGCGGACGTTTCGGACTGCCATTCTTCTTGGTGTCTGCGTGGATACGCACACTCTTCTTCCAGGGAACACAGGTGCATTTCGGTGATGGAGTTCTCGTTCTCTCTGCACCGATCCTGCGTTTTTTCCGACCGCGTCTCAGGCTCAGTGCCACGGTGTTCGGGTTGGATCTGCTGTATCCGTCTGCGTTCTATCAATACGTTCTCAGGCGCGCGCTTCCGGTGATCGATCGCGTCGTTGCGATCAGTGCTGCAACGGCTGATGCTGCGCGTGCGCGTGGGGCACGAACGGAAGGTCTTGCCGTCATTCCATGTGGAATTGATCGCGAAGATCGTGGCATGGAGAGAGTGCCGATTCGTGGAGAGAAGCGAGTGGATCTCCTTCTGTTTGGTCGCCAGATCAAGCGCAAGGGGACTGCGTGGTTTCTCGAATATGTCCTTTCATTACTCCTTCAGAGTGTTCCTGTACTCCATGTGACGATCGCTGGAGATGGCCCCGAACTTCCGCGCCTTCGGGAACTTGTTTCACGACGTGGATGGGAGCATGTCGTCGAGATCCTCGGCGTGGTGAAGGAGGAGAAAAAATGGACACTCTTCTCGGAAGCGACTCTCTTCCTCATGCCCAATATTCCGGTTGCGGGTGACATGGAGGGTTTCGGACTCACCTGCATCGAGGCGGCGAGCATGGGACTCCCTGTTGTTGCTGCGAGACTGGAGGGGATCCAAGATGCGGTGATCGATCGCGAGACGGGACTTTTTTTCACTCCACTTGATGCGACCGACTGCGTACGTGTTCTCAAAGAAGCACTTGCAAAAAAATGGTATCCACAGGCCATTCGAGAGGCACAACAACACAACTATCATTCTGATCTGATGTTGCATCGAACTCTCGAACATGTCTGCTCCTAAACCCTCCATTGGCTTCGTCACGTGGGACTTCTGTCCGCCGATGGGTGGCATGGGTCGACATGTGCGTTCGCTCGAAGTAGGGCTTCGCAGAGCGGGGCACGCCGTTGCAGTCTTGAGTCGATCGACGCTGCGGCTTCCGTTCGGTCGCAATCTCCTCTTTTCACTGCTCCTTGGACGCACGCTCCGTCGGTGGATCGCCGATGTTCGGCCAGACATTGTGCACGTGCACACAGGACCGGGCGGTGTCCTTCTTCTCCGGCGTCCGTCTCTCTGTCCGCTCGTGGTCACGGCGAATCATACGTACTGCGATCAATCGAGACTGCGTGGTCAGTGGTGGAAAAAATTCCTTGTCCCGTGGGAGCGTCGCACGTATCAGCTTGCGGATAGCATCGTTTGCCTCTCACAGGATACGGCGGATTCTGTTGCACGTGCGTATGGCATTGATACGAACAAGCTCACGGTCATCCCGTGCGGATTCGATGTGTCGTTCTTCGCTTCCTTCGATCGCCCTCTCGCCGCTCGTGTTCGTACCTGTGTCTTCGTTGGGCGTCCGGATTTCAGGAAAGGGTCCGATCTTCTGCTTGAAGCATGGAAGATCGTCGAGCGGCGTGTGCCGACTGCACGCCTTCATCTTGTTGGCTTTCCCATCCGAGACACGTCGTCGATGCTCTCGTCGGTTTCTCTGTCGGATCAGGAGCTTGCGACATTGCTCGGTACGTCACGCACCGTTGTGTGTCCTTCGCGTCTCGAGGGTTTTGGTCTCGTCGCCGCTGAGTCGATCGCTGCAGGGACCCCTGTCGTTGCAACCAATGTCCTCGGGCTTCGGTCGGTGGTGTCGGATCAGAAGACGGGCTTGCTCGCAGAGCTTGATCCGCGTGATCTCGCTAGGAAACTGATTGCCATTCTCACAGATGATGTGCTCTGGGAGCAGTTGCACCGTGGCTGTAGGCAGGATCGTGATCGGTTTGATACTCGCATTGAAATCGATCGATACCGAGAGGTGTATGCTTCGATGCGATGAAGGCATTCTTCCACAAGCGATCATCGATGACCGTGGCAGCTGCAGCGCTGATTCTCCTGTTGCTCGCCAAATACTTCTGGTCCTTCTTCGCTTTCCCCGGCGTTCCGTTCGGCTACGACGCGGGGATCTATCGATACTTGTTCCTCAAGCACGCACACGCTTTCCCTCCTTTTCTGGTGACGACTCTTCCGCCATGGGCCGCCGCCCATCCGCTTGGTCTCTTCTTCTTCTCGACGTTGCTTCTCGACCTTGGCGTTCCTGTGGACTCTCTGATTGGATGGGTGTGGAATCTGTTTCCTGTCGTTCTCAGCATCGTGTTTGCCTCCGTGCTCTCGAGGCGTCATGGTACGCAGTTCGGGCTTCTTCTTCTGCTCGTCTGTGTGCTATCGACGGTGCAGCTGCAAGGCTTTCTGATGATCTACTGGAAAGTATTTGTCGCCTTGCTGTGGTCGGTTCTTGCGTTCGATGCGTTCGAGAGGAATTCCAGGGTCTGGATTGTGTTCGGCATGATGGTGATTGCCACCCATCAGCAGATCGGTCTGATTTTCGTGCTTGCAGTTCTGGGTGCTACTTTCTGCGGGGACAGGAAGCATCTCCTGCAGGCTCTTTCGCGATGGCTTCTCTCCTGCGTTCTTGGAGCGCTCTGGTACCTGCCGAATGCAGAGCGTGCCATCGGTGACATTCTGCCGCTCCTCTTCGGTTCATTTGTCCTCCGTCTCGCTCTCCTCATCGCAGGGCTTGGAATCGGTGTGTTCTTCATCGTGCGTGCAGTGCCAAAGCACCTCTACATCCTCCTGTGGATGCTCTGTTTCCTCTTCGTGACTGTCGGTGTTCTCGTGCCTCTGACCGGACATGCGCCAGCAGCACTCTCACATCTCCTCGATCGTTCCATGGATACGAATGGAGGATCGTTCTTCACCATGCGAGAGTATCTGCAGCGATCGCTCCCGCTCCTCCTCCTCGGCTGTATTGGCTTCTTCTCTTCTCTTCGAAGGGAGCGAGGGAGCGTTTGGCAGTTCGCCGTCATGGTCTGTGTGCTCGCCGTTGTCACGCACGCATTCTTCTATCGTCGCTTCCTCCTCCCTCTAGATTTCTACCTCCTCCCATGTGCGGCATGGGGCATACGTGAGCTGTGGGATCGACGTCTGTGGGCTACTCGTCTCTTGGTTCTCGTGCTCATCGTGGCTCAGGGATATCTTCTGTTCCAGCACATCAGAAGTCTTGACCCGCACGTGGAGCCAGCGATGCTCGCCTTCTTTGCAGAGCTTCCTTCGACCGTTGAACCATCTGCGCAGGTGATCGTGCTCGACACGATGGCTCCGTGGGTCGTCGGTTACCTGCTCGATGCGGAGGTGAGTGGTCCGGGGATCTTCGACTCGCAACCGCTTGAGGCTTGGCAGACATTTCTCTACGGTTCGCATGCTGACCGTGAGCTCTTCATCAAGCACTATCCGCTTGGGACGTACTTCTTCGCGAGCGATGTGTTTCGTGCGTACTACCCCCCGCAGGTGCAGACACTCCTCACAGATCCGTGCCTCCTCCCCACGACGATGACAGGTTTATTCCGTTCGGCATGTAGCGCTTCGGCGTCCATCTGACGCACAGCTCTTCCTTGACCGACGCGTAACGAATGGGCATCCTTCCAGTGTTCTTCCGTCCTCCTTCCCCACGTTCCTCTGCGACAACGCTACTCTCGTCCGGTCTTCTCGATGCACAAACCGAGATTCAACGAGCAGATTCGTGCTCTGGAAGTACTCTTGGTTGCTGATGATGGGGTTGCTGAGAAACTTCCGATTGCCGCAGCTCTCGCACGTGCACAGGAGCAGGGATTCGATCTCATCGAAGTCTCCCCGAAAGCCGTCCCGCCCGTGGTCAAGATCGGTGATTTTGGTAGTTACTTGTATCGGTTGAAGAAGAAGGAGAAGCAGCAGAAATCTCACAGTAAGCAGACGGAGGTGAAGGTGGTACGCTTCGGTTTTCGCACGGATACGGGGGATCTGGATCGTCTCGCGGATCGCAGCCGCGAGTTCCTTGGGGAGCGCAACATGGTCAAGGTCTCGGTGGCACTCCGTGGTCGTGAGTTGAGTAATCAGCAATTTGCTGTCGAGAAGATGAAGAAGTTCATCGCAGGACTCGAAGACGCTGCCGAGGTGGACCAGCCGATCAAGAAGCAGGGGAATCAGTACATTGTGATTCTGAGGCCGAAAAAGTAGGTTGCCTTTTCCGTCGGCACTGTCTACACTCCATCGACCGTATGCCCAAGCTGAAGTCCCACAGCGGCGCCAAGAAGCGAATTCGCATGACCGGAAGCGGAAAACTCGTCTTCAATCGCAACAGTCGAAATCATCTTCTCCTCCAGAAGAACAAGCGCCAGAAACGCTTAAATCGGACGAAGCTCATGCATCCGACGAATGAGCGCGCCCTCGCGCACCTTGTTCCGCACCTCTAACACCTCATGCGCGTCAAACGTGGTATCCATAGGCACAGAAGAGTCAAGGCTCTGCACAAGCTCACGAAGGGCTACAAGGGCATGCGTCGCAGCACTGTGAAGAAGGCGAAGGAAGCTGTGATCAAGGCTGGTCAGAATGCCTATCGCGACCGCAAACTCAAGAAGCGCGATTTCCGTTCACTCTGGACCATCCGCTTGAATGGAGCGCTTCGTTCGATGGGTCTGAACTACTCGCGTTTCATTCCAGCACTCGCCAAGGCAAAGATCACGCTCGATCGCAAGTCACTTTCTGAAATCGCCATTCACCATCCAGAAATTTTCAAGCAGATTGTGAAGGAGTCGGGGCTGGGGAATTGAAAATGGAAAATGGAACATTGAGAATATGTTTCTCGCAGCTTCATCGTGCAGTGTAGACAGAAGGGAGCGGGTTTTCTACCCGCGGGTTTCGAGAAAAATTCACACATTCGCAATCCTCTTCTTCCCCCTCGCGATCACATCAGTGATCACGTCTTTTAGCGAGTAGAGCCCCCAAATGCTGTT
Source organism: Candidatus Peribacteria bacterium (assembly GCA_023245775.1). Lineage (GTDB taxonomy): Bacteria > Patescibacteriota > Gracilibacteria > Peribacterales > Peribacteraceae > SICN01. The sequence goes on from JAHFJR010000001.1 coordinate 36,086, forward strand.
CAGAATGACGAATGGCCATGCTTTTCCTGCAACGCCATAGACCACGAGGAGGAGAGAGCCGAGGAAATTGACTGTGTCGTAGATCAGATCATCCTGCGACCACGTGTGCGATTGCACCATGAAGAAACCAATGAGAATCAGGATCATTCCTGCAATGCCCATGAGGAAGTAGGGGTCGAATTGCATAGATGATGAGCGGAGAAAGTATGTCTTTCGTGAAATTTACCACTTCTTGCGTTCGATGCGAATGAACCCCGAGACTTCGAGGAACGTCATCTTCGGGTCCACCTTCTTCATGTCATCGAGCATCAGATTCACACCGAGGGCGTCGCTGGCCATGTGGCTGCACTGGATGATATTCACATTGTGCTTCTTGGCTTCCTCCAGCGATTTCTCGGTGACGTGCATCGAGAGGACGGTGCCGACTCCGGCCCGCGCCTTTGCCTCGAAAAATTCCTCGGGACCGTTCGTGCCGCCGGTGAACTCGGTTGCGCAGATTTTCCCAGGACGGCTCGAACGACTGCCGCTGACGATGATTGGCGGATTACCCTTGAGCGCGAACTTCTTGTACTCCGGAATCTCGAGGATGGCGTTCACGATCTCACCAAGGTCGTCGTACTCGTGCTTGCAGATGTGTTTCTCCATGAAGGCCCACACGAGGTTATCGGTGATGGTGTGACAGCAGACAGCGCTGAAGCCGAGGAGTTCCGCCGCGCGTTCCGTGCGAAATAAATTATCGGCATGAATGGCGCGCCAGATTTTCTCCATGCGCGGCCGGAGCAGTCCCTCCGCTTGGTTCACCGAGACGCCGACTCCAGCGAGCAGGTCGATCTGTACCGGCATGACTTTATCGAGGTCGGCGAGTGCGCGGCCCTCTGGATGATGAATGAGCATGCCGTCGATCTTCTTCCCTTGGCTTCGAAGACGATCTGCAAGGAGCAGTTCTGGGGTTTCGATATCGATGCCGACCATGAGGTGCGTGAACTCGCTTTCGTCTGTCCCTGCGATGATGCGGCAGTCTGGAAACGGGTTCCATGTGCGTTCGACGTCAAAGAGCTCCTTCTCCTTCCCCTCAAGCTTTTTCTCCTTCTCCTTCGTCTTCTTGAGCATCTTTGCGATCCTCTCCTTGCCTCGGGGGTCGTAGTTGATGCCGAGACTGACCGCGCGTTCAAAAAATTTCTTGAGTTTCATAGTGACGAGAGCGTACCGATGCTTTGTTCGTATCGTCAATAAAAAATCTGCTTCAGAATACTCTTTCCGATGAGTATCGGATGCCGGAGGCAGAATCTCACGAGCATCGATGAGCCTTGTGGAGACGCCCTCTTTCCTGACTGTACGCGGGTGAAGAATTTTTCGACCATGTGGGCGACCGCCCGATTTCTCGCGCGGATCGCGGCTGCCCGATCGTCGCCTTGTAGAGCCGGAATGAGACATTCGAAGCAGCGAAGTCGATCGAAGAGGCCAGTCCCCATCTCCTGATGCACGGCACTCGCTCCCTTCGGATGCACGCGGAACACGCCGTAGTTTTTTTCGTTCAGAACAGTGCAATCGGAGATCAGAAGGAGGCGCTGCCAGTACTCGGTATCCAGAAACTGCGGCATGTCTTCTAGGAAGGGTCCGGCTTTCCTCATGGTCTCGCGTCGCATCACGACGAAGCTCGGTTCGCCGATGATGTTCGGATGCAGCTCATGATCGATCCAGAAGCGAAGTAGCTCACGTCCGCGATGCAGGCCTGCAGAAATATTTTTTTCTTTGAATGATTGCACGGCTTCGTAGAGCGGAAAATTCCGAATGTCTCCCTCGCTTCGGTACTCGTGGCGTAGCGAGACGAATCCGACATTCGGGTGATGCTCCAGAATGTTCACCGCATTTTTCAGGTACTCCGTTGACCAGACGTCGTCTTGAAACAGGAAGGCAATGAACGGTGCGGAAGTTTTTTCGATGCAGACGTTCCAGTTTCTTCCGATGCCGAGTTTCTGATTGCTCGCGGCAAACGTGAGACGCGGATCGTTCAGAAACGGTTCGACGATGGCTTTCGCTTCGCTCTTGGGGGAGCAATCATCGTGAATCATCGCATGCCAATCCTGAAACTCCTGCATTCTGAGACTCTGCAGCGCTTCCGTGAGGTGAGCTGAGTTCGGTTGGAATGTTGGGAGGAGGACATCGATTCTGGGATTCATAAGGACAGCATTCTACCAGTTGATCTGTCAGGTATCAGCCAAAAACGGTACGCTGCAGGCATACGCATCGACATTCTGACGCTGTTTCCGGCAATGTTCCAAGGCCCTCTCACCGAGAGCATCCTCAAGCGTGCAGTGGACAACGGACTTCTGGAGATCCATCTGCATGACATTCGGAGTTTCTCAGAGGCCAGACATCGGCAGGTCGACGACAAGCCCTACGGCGGGGGAGCGGGGATGCTGATGCAGGTGGAGCCGATCGTTCGGGGGATCGAAGAAATCAGTGGAAAGTGCCTGCCTGCCGGCAAGGCAGGGAAAGTGGTCGGTGGAAAGTCCGCTAGGAATATTCAAAAACCGCATTGCATCTATCTGTCGGCAGCGGGGAAGAGGCTCACGCAGACGAAGGTCGAGAGGCTTGGTAAGAAAGAGTGGATTCTTCTGCTCTGTGGTCACTATGAAGGGATCGATCAGCGCATCATCGACGGGTGGATCGATGAGGAGATTTCGATTGGTGAGTATGTGCTGACGGGCGGAGAGCTTCCTGCGATGGTCTTGGTTGATGCCGTGGCGAGGCACATCCCGAGTGTTCTTGGCAAAGAAGCTTCGGCGCATCTGGATAGTTTCTCAAAAGCCTTCGGTCGCAAGCGCGAGTATCCGCAGTACACGCGACCCGAGGAATTCCGTTCGATGCGCGTCCCTGATGTTCTCCTCTCCGGTGATCATCGGAAGATCGAGGAATGGAGAAAGTCGAAATTATTGTAGCGATGCCAGCTTTGTCCATGATGCGAGTCGTGACATCCAATGTTGTGGGGGTGCAGCTATTTCCTGTGCAGCGAGGCGAGTCCTCTCGGCACGTTGTTCGGCCTCACCCTCTTCGTACGCCAGAATCCCACGGAGGAGTATCGTTGCATGATAGCGCGTTGTACCATCGAGAATCTCCTCCTCCATGATCCCACTCGTACTTTTTCCCCTATGCTCCAACATGTCATAGTTGTTTTGTAACAGATGTTTTTTCATGATGATCGCAAGTGTTGTTGCATCGATTTTTTTGTGTATTTGCTCGAGGAGAGAACGAAAATCTCCTAGAGTTCTCGGTACTCGAAATTCCCCGATTGGCACGCAGAGTGTGTCGAGTATCTCTTCGTCGGTTTGTATGGTGTTGATCATGCACTCCATTCTTTGGCATTTCGGTTCTTGAAGACAATGGCATTCTTGCGCACATTCTTTTCTCTGTTTCTTTTTTGAACAACACTGTTCTTCTCAAGAATCTGTGGTACACAGTTCACTATTCTCGATGGTAGTTCTTTGGGAGAACGGCGAAGAACTCTTGCTATCGTGGGGAAATATGGCATTCGTTTGAGGGTAGAATGGCGTCATGTTGTTCGATTCATTCAAGAGCAGGTTCAGATTGAACGGAATGCTGACGTTCACTGTGCGGATACGCACGTCTGCGGAATATTCGGCATTCTGGGAGATCATGGATGATGGGGCTGTGAAGGTCGATCTCGCGGCGGTACCCGAGGACGGGAAGGCGAACGAAGAACTCGTGCGGTTTCTGGCGAAGGAATTTCAGGTGTCCAGATCGGCAATCACGATTGTCAGCGGTGAGACGTCGCGCACGAAGGTTGTGCGGGTGCGTAAGGATGGAGAAACGGCGAGTTTGTTGGATATCGGAGATATGTTCTAGGTTCGTACCTCATCCCCTGACCCCTTCTCCCTGATCGGGAGAAGGGGGAACCCTGATTGAAAGAAGTATTGCATATGTTCCTCTCTCCCGATCAGGGAGAGAGGTGGTCCGCTCGGCGGACCGGAGTGAGGCAAGTACATTCACCGATGAAATTGCTCATGAATTTCCTTCAGCCTCCTGTTCGTCAGATGCGTATAGATCTGCGTCGTCGTGATGCTGCTGTGGCCGAGCATCTCCTGCACCGAACGAATGTCAGCACCGTTCTTCAGGAGCTCCGTCGCAAAGGTGTGTCGGAGTGTATGTGGCGTCACTTTCTTCACCAATCCTGCCTGTGATGCAAGAGAACGGACGATGCGTTCGATGGCTTGTGGCTGGAGTCTTCGTTCTTCGCCGAAGAGACTCTTCACCCGTGACCGATTGGAATTGCTGAGCAGGAGCGGCGTCCAGTTGTCGTCTCTCGTCTGCAGATAGTCCTTGAGGAATTGCACAGCCATGTCGGAAATGAACACGATGCGTGCTTTACGTCCCTTGCCCACGACACGGAATTCGCGACTCACGAGATTCACATCTTTGCGGTTCAGATTCGCGAGTTCACTGACACGCAGTCCCGTCGAGTAGAGAAGGTGAAGGAGAGCGAGGTCACGTGCACCGTTGCGTTTCGTCGGATCGATCGATTGAAACATTGCCTCCAACTCCTCGCGTGCGAGGACTTCCACGTGGCGCTCGGGCACTTTGGGCAATTCGATCTTCTCGGCTGAGAGTGTTGGAATATCATTCTTCTGCAGATGCTTGAGCATCGCACGGAGCGCGATGAGGTGATACTGCTGGGTTTTGATATCCAGTGTGACGCCTTGGCCGGCGATCGGTGTGCGGTGCAGGTGGAGCCGATACTCACGGATGAGATCTGATGTGATGCGCGAGACATCGGTTTTTGCCTTCGCGAAACGCTCGAAACGCTTCAGATAGTGTCCATAATTTTCGACGGTCTTCTTGCTCTGATACTTGCCCACTTCGCAGTGAGTGAGAAAGTCGTAGATTGCGTCTTTGAGTTGCATGATTGTACGAGAGAATACTCTTCAGCGGGTGAGTCCCTCCTCAATCCGCCTCATCAATTCCTCTCTGTCGAGTAGTCCCAGCCACGAGTCTTTTCCGAGCACGAAGGAGGGCACACGTTCGATGTTCGCTTCCCTCGCACGCTTGAGGTTCTCTGCGAGCAAGTCTTTCCCTTTGAGGCACAGAGAGAGTTGCGGGAGTTTCAGTCCGAGTACGCTGGCGAACTGCTTCTCGTCGATGGTCGTTCCATGTGTCACAAGCCAATGATCTGCTTCCGAGAATTTTCCCTGAGCAGCAGCGCAGAGTGCGAGCTTTGCTTTCACCGTGCCTTCTTCCGTCATCGGAGCGAAGACTCGTTCGAGGGTGAGTCTTCCGGTATCGATGAAGGTGTGCGTGATGAGTGGTAGGGTCGTCAGTATGAATTGTCTACAGTACACACAGTCCTCGTCTAGAAAGACCGTGAGTCGGTGCTTATTCGATGCATTACCGAGGAGGATCGTTCCACTTGCCGTGAGGAGTGGCACGATGTTTGCACCCGTTGCATGACTGACCTCGAGGCTATCAGTGGTGGTCGGAGTTTTCTCATTCTCCGAAACGATCGCTGTCCCCGTTGAGACTTGCATGAGCGGCTTCGGCGTCTTTGGTGTGTCACTCGACGGGCTCGACAGCGCACATGCGCTCAGGAGCAGCATCGAGAGTACGGGCTCGATGGGGAGGGAGCGCAAGCGCATGGGATTTCATTCTGCCGCCTTTTTCAGGATAATGAAACCCTGTGACTCCACCCCGTCTCTCCATTCTCGATGTTCCGATCGACCCCGTGACGCTGTCTGAGGCTGTGGCGCGGATGCAAAGCATGCTTCAGAGCAAGAGCCAGCACCACGTCATGACGCCGAATCCGGAGATGCTCGTGGCTGCGCAGACCATGCCCGCATTTCTCTCCGTTCTGCAATCTGCATCACTCACCATTCCCGATGGTGTTGGGTTGCTCTTCGCAGCGCGTTTCCTTGGCATGACTTTGCCCGAGCGTGTCACGGGTATTGATGTCGTGATGAAATTTTGCAAGGAAACGAAGACGTCCGTGTTCCTGCTCGGTGCGGGGACCGGGGTTGCAGAACGTGCGGCTGAGGTACTTCGACAGAGCAATCCGTTCCTCATCATTGCCGGAACACACGCCGGTTCTCCTGCTCAGGAGGAAGAGGCAGACATCCTTGAACGCATCAATACATCTGGGACTTCGGTCCTCTTCGTCGCGTACGGTGCGCCGATCCAAGATCTGTGGATTGCAAGAAATCTCGGACGTATGCCATATGTGAAGATCGCGATGGGGGTCGGTGGCTCCTTCGATTTCCTTGCCGGTGTGCGCTTGAGAGCTCCTCTCTGGATGTGCTCACTCGGCCTTGAGTGGTTGTATCGATTGTTCCGTGAGCCCAGACGCATTCGGCGCATCGTTACTGCGGTCATTGTCTTTCCGTTCCTCGTAGCCCGAAGCAGGTTCCGTCTACGTTGAGCCATACAATTTCTCAAATCGATCCAGTTTCCACTGGGCTGATTTCGTGTCGAAGCGCAAACGTGCAAAATAATCGCTCTTCTCACTCGTCCTCACATGGTATGTGTAGGTCGATTTCTCTCCTGCAGGCCCCTGTTCTTCCCGAAGAAAGCGGACGTCGATGATCGTGATGCCATTGGGCAATGCCTGTCCTGCGACGGCGATGGCGGTGAGGACCGTAGGCACACTTTGGAACAGCGATCCCTTCAGATTCAGTGTACCGCGACCGATGACCGCGGCAAGGGTCACTGCCATTGCAGAGAGCACAGTGGCGATGAGGAGTGATGTGCGATACCCCCGGTGTGCGAAGTGTTCGATGTCCATGTTTCCTCTCAGTATACACGATTCCATCTCTCTTCGCATCAGGATTTCGTCCATGGTAGGATGACTCTATGTCCACACTCGTTCTCATCCGACATGGTCAGTCGCAGTGGAATCTGGAGAATCGATTCACGGGGTGGACGGATGTTTCCCTTACGCCTGCAGGCCGAGCCGATGCGGTGCTCACCGGCAAAAATTTGCAGGATCTTCGGTTCGATGTGGTGTTTCTTTCGCGCCTCGTTCGTGCGAAGCAGACGCTGGAAGGAATCCAAGAAGGGTACGGATCTCTCACGGTTCCCGTGTTCGAAGATTCTGCTCTCAATGAACGGCATTACGGTGATCTACAAGGGCTCAACAAGGCCGAGACGATCAAGAAATATGGAGCAGAGCAGGTGCATCTCTGGCGGAGGAGTTATGCGGTACGTCCTCCTCATGGAGAGAGTATTGAAGATTGCGAGCGGCGTGCGTGGCCGTTCTTTCGTCAGTACATTCTTCCTTGGGTGGCTTCCGGCAAGAACGTTCTCCTCATTGCACATGGTAATAGCCTCCGCCCGATTTTCAAAAATCTTGATGGCATGTCTGAAGGCGACGCAGCCGTTCTGGAGATCAACTGTTCCGTGCCATACGTCTACCTCTGTGAGGGGGAGAGGGTGACGAAGAAAGAAATTCGTACGGTGGCTGGGATGGAGGTGAAGGGCACGGCGAAGGTTGCGTAGCCTGCATCCGGAAGCAGATTTCCTCGTCTTTGGACGGTGGCTGCGTTATCCTGTGGACATGCGTTCGATCACGTACCTCCGGAAGGATTTCTTCAATGCGGTTGGCGCATTGTCGCAGGAACAGATCCACGTCGTTCTGATCGCGACGAAGCCCGACATCATCAAGCAGATACCGCTCTACCATGAGCTCAAGAAGCGCGGTCATGCGGTGCTGCTTGGGCACACGGGTCAGCACTATGACGAGAATCTAAGTGGCGGGATGCTCAAGGAATTCGGTGTGGAGCCGGATTTCAACCTGAACGTGCGCGGAAGCATGTACGAAGTCGTGAGCCAGATCATCGAGCGATTCGGCTTCGTGATCGGCGAATTGAAATCACGTGGGCCTGCCCACCGTAGCCTTGGCGGAGGCGGGAAGATCGTGATCCCGTACGTGCATGGCGACACGACGACGGCGATGGCGGCGAGTAACGCGGCGTACTGTCATGGATTTGCCTCCGTGCATGTGGAGGCGGGGATACGGACGCTGACGCCAGACTATGAAAAGTGGAAAGTGGAAAGTGCCTACCTACCGGACAGGCAGGGAAAGTGGAAGGTGGAAGATGGCCTTTCTGCTTGGAGAAAGTTTCTTATGGATCGAAAAAATTGGAAGCGGGGGAGCCAGGAGCCATATCCCGAGCAGTTCTGCACGCGGTGTTCCGAGGCTGCAACGGGTGTGCATCTGGCTCCGGTGGAGCTCGATCGAGAATTTTTGCTCGGCGAAGGGTTTGCTGATGATCGGATTTTTATTGTTGGGAATACAGTTGCGGATGCGACAGCGGAGGCCTTGAAGAGGGCAGGAAAGGAGGAAAGGTTTGAAAGTGTTTTTGAGCGATATCCGATTCTTGAGAGAGGTGATTTTGTGCGTTTCTGCATCCATCGTCGTGAGAATTGCAGTGCCGAGCGTCGCTTCGTACCGATCTTTCGCGCGATGCAGAAGCTTCTGGAGGAAGGCCGAACTGTTCTCTTGATTTCGCTCTTCCAAACCGAAGCCGCGATTGATCGCTTTGGATTACGCAAGGAACTTGAAGAGATGGTGAAAATGTACAAGCACTTCGTGTACTCGCCCGTATGGCCTCTCTATACCGATGTGATTGCCGCAATGAGTAAAGCGAGTGTCTGTGCAACAGATTCCGGTTCGATGCAGGAAGAGATGAACGTGCTCGGAGTCCCGTGCGTGACGCTGCGCTTCGGCTCCGACCGCAGCGAATCGGCAATGAATGGCGGGAATATCATCGCCCCGCCGACCGATGCAGACTTCATCCATGCAGCCATCACGTTCGCATGGGACAATACAGACATGCGGAACACTCCGAAGTTGTATGGGAAAAACGTCAGTGCAAAGTGTATCGATGCGGTTGAGAAGGTCCTGAAGGCAGGGTCGATCTTCCGGAGTGATGAGGAACGGCTGAAGATGTAGTCCCTGTCTCAACTATTCGCGGGTCGAACACCCGCTCCTTTGGGAGAAAAATATAGATGAAAAGGAGCGCACGTTCGGTGCGCGTCGTTGAAAGAAAAACTACAAAACATCGTACAAATGTGTACCGCAGGTAAGCGATGACGGTAGAATGATTCGGATGCTCCAGGCTCTTCGACAGCGGCTGACACTGATTCTGCTTTGTCTACTCCCGTTTCATGCATTTCTGGTGACGGTGCTCACGAAGGTGATGGTGGGGCCGGTGCATGCACCCCTACCTGTGCTCGCTGTGTGGAAAGAGGCGTTGCTTGGGGTGACTCTGGGGATCGCGGTGACGGAGGTGATGATTTCGGCGAAACAGTGGTTAGTAGGTAGTAGGCAGTGGTTAGTTTTTTTTAAAAAAATTGATGCTTTGGATGTGATCATTCTTGCATCACTCTTGCTATCGATTGCTATTTTTATTACCCACTACCCACTATCTACTATCCACTTCATCTACGGCTTCAAGTATGACTTCCTCCCCCTCATCGCTTTCCTGATTCTCCGGAGAGTTCCGTGGGGTGAGCGATGGCTACAACACGTGCAGATTTCGTTGATCCTCGTAGGATCCATCGTCTCTGCATACGGACTTCTCACCCTCTTCCTTCCGGACAGTTTCTTCTCTTGGCTTGGGTACTCGAATCAGCATTCTCTCTATTTCGCCAACAGTTCTCTCTCGGCTTTCCAGCACCTGCAAGCCAGTGATCTTCGTCGTGTGCAGAGTGTTCTGAGCGGGCCGAATCAGCTGGGACTCTGGCTACTGATTCCGCTTGGGATGGTGCTTGGTTCATGGTCTCCGTGGAAGGTAGTCAGTTTTTTGCTGATACTCCTTGCGATCATTGGTTCTTTCTCCCGTGCAGCGTGGATCGCAGCGATTGTGATGACGATGGTTGTGTATGCGTCTTCTGTTGCAAAGGAACGCAGGAGGAAGATCGTTCTTCGTTCTCTCACAAGCGTTGTAGGCTTCGCGATTGCATTGGTATTCTTGTTCCCATCGGTCGTTGGTCGCATGGGTTCCTCATCGGATCATCTGAGGAAACCTGTCGAGGCCATGCGTCTGATTCTCATGCACCCCTTTGGTCTCGGTCTCGGATCTGCTGGGCCGGCGAGCAATGCGCTCAGTGATTCCTGTGTGTTTCTGCGGCCTCAGGATGATCCATCTTGGGCGAAAGCAACACCTGCACTCTGTGTCTTCGTTGGGGGCAAGCAGGTCCAGCCTTCGCTCCCTTCGGGGGAGCTACGGCCGGCAGGCCAGCTTCCGCTCCCTTCGGGGGAGCTACGGCCGGCAGGCCAGTCTTCGCATTCGTGCTCGTGTCCTCTGCTCACCGAGAATTGGTATCTGCAGTGGGGGGTGGAGATGGGGTGGCTGGGACTTCTATTGAGTGTGATGCTGCCGTGTTTTGTTTTTCGAAAGTGGTTCGTGGTTCGTGGTTCGTGGTCAGAGAAACTAATCACTAGTCACTTACTACTAACTACTCTTCTCTCCTTTCTTGGTCTGAGTATCGCCGCACTCTTTCTGCATGCTTTTGAAGATAGTGCCGTCGCATATTCGATGTGGATTCTCTTAGCAATGAAGTTGCCACCGACTCGCCGTTGAGGGTCAATCTTGCTAGACTCCGCGTATGGCCGATTCCCCGCATCTTCGCTCCATCGCCATCCTCGATTTTGGCGGACAGTACGCACATTTGATTGCGAGTCGGATCAGGAGATTCGGTTACCCTGCGTATATTTATCCTTCAGATGTTGATCTGAAAGAGTTAGAGGGAGTCGCAGGCATCATTCTCTCCGGTGGGCCGCAGAGTGTGTATGAAGACGGGAGTCCACAGGCGAACACGAAAATGTTTGATCTCGGCGTGCCAATCCTCGGACTCTGTTATGGGCACCAGTGGCTTGCGCATGTGCTTGGCGGGAAGGTCACACCTGCGAAGGTGAAGGAGTATGGACCGACGAAAATACGAGTGATGAGTGATCAGTGGTCAGTGGCTAGTAATCTGTTTTCTGGACTACCCGAAAGTTTCACCGTCTGGATGTCGCATGGTGATGAAGTCTCGAAGCTTCCGAAGGGATTCGTGACGACGGCGAGTTCTCTGGATTGCACGAATGCGGCGATGATGAACGCAGAGCGGCAAATTTTCGGTATTCAGTTTCACATCGAAGTGACGCATACGGAGCACGGGATGGAACTGCTGAGGTCGTTCGTTGACCTGTGTAAGCCCGATAGGTGGTCGATCAAGAGTTATGCGGAGAAAATAAGAGAGGAGATAAAAAAAGAAGTTGGGGACCAGCCTTCGTCCGCCTCGGGCGGACTACGGCCGGCAGGCAAGAAAGTATTCATGTTGGTGTCGGGCGGTGTCGATTCGACGGTGGCATTTACGCTTCTCAATAAAGTTCTCGGCTCGGATCGTGTCAAGGGACTGCTCGTCGATACGGGACTCATGAGAAAGAATGAAGTCGCGGCGATTCTCGAAGCCTTCAAGCCGCTCGGGATCAAGAATTTGCACGTCGAAGATGCCTCGCAGGAATTCCTGAAAAATCTTGAGAATGTCTACGATCCGGAGGAGAAGAGGAAGCTCATCGGGAATACGTTTCTTGCTGTCCAGAAGCGAGTATTTGATCATTTAGGTTTATCGAAGACTACCCACTACCCCTGCCTATCCGGCAGGCAGGCACTCCCCACTACCCACTGGCTTCTCGGGCAAGGCACGATCTACCCCGATACGATCGAGACCGGAGGAACAAAAAATGCAGACAAGATCAAAACACATCACAACCGTGTCGATCTCATCCAGAAGATGATCGAGAAGGGACTCGTGATCGAGCCGCTCAAAGAGCTCTACAAAGATGAAGTGCGTCAGCTTGGTGAAGAACTCGGACTTCCGCATGAATTGGTCTGGAGGCATCCGTTTCCGGGGCCGGGACTGGGGGTGAGAATACTGTGTGCAGCGCGGGAGTCGATCGAGGAAAACGTAGAAGTGGTTAGTGATCAGTGGTTAGTGGCTAGTATGGCGCTCCCTGTGCAGTCCGTCGGTGTGCAGGGTGATGGTCGTACGTATCGGCATGCACTTGCGTTATTCTCTCAGGACTCATTCACGGTAAGTGATGAGCAAAAGCAGCTGGCGATCTCGATCCCGAATGCCGATCGTAGATTCAACCGCGTGCTTCTCTGTACGTCACATCAAGCGCCGTTCACACCGGTCTTCACGCCGACCTACATCACGAAGCAGGTGGCCGATCTCCTGCGTGCGGCCGATGCGATTGCCGATGAAGAGATGCGAAGTGCCAATCTCACGGAAAAAATCTGGCAGTTCCCCGTCGCGCTTTTGCCGTTTGGAATTCAGAAAGGCGGACGCTCCGTCGTCCTCCGCCCGATCGAATCGACCGATGCGATGACTGCGAATGCGTTCATTTTGCCTTCTATGGTTCTTCAAAAAATGACCGAACGCATTTTGAAACTGCAAGGCATCGATGCGGTGTTTCTGGATCTTACGAACAAACCGCCCGCGACGATCGAGTGGGAGTAGCATCGGGCATACTCTGGTTTCGGGTACATGAATTCGTTAGAATCCAAAACTATGTCACACGATTGTTTTGATAGAAGATCTTCGCTGGAAGCGTGCGATGCTTTCGAGAAAATGCCGAGATGCTTTCAAATACTTCATCAGAATCTTGTATCACTTTTGACTCCGATCGAGGTGAGGGTGATTCTTCTTTTTCGATGGGGTTACGGGGCATTTCCCCAATTGATGACGGAAGGAATGTTTTCTTCGATTGACCTGAAGTATGCACTGCGCACTCTACAAGAGAAGGGTCTTATTCACACGTATGATAGCTATTTGTTTGCGTTAACGCCTGCGGGGAGTACCACAAAAATCCGCTATGAACATAGAAAGCGAATTGGTGTCATCTGAGCATGTCGGATTTCGGCTATACTATGGTCTCCATGTCCCCCCTCAGTCCGCTTCCCCCCGAGGAACTCGCAGCTCTCGTGCTCAAGGCGCAGGATGGTGACACCGAGGCGTTCGGCAAGATCTACGATGCGTACCTCACGCCCGTTTATCGCTACGTCGTGTTCCGTTTTCCTCAGGAACTTGCGGAGGATCTGGTGGCGGATATCTTCGTGAAATCGTGGGAGAAATTGCATACGTATCGGCCGCTTGCCGGCATTCCTTTTTCGGCATGGCTCTTCCGCATCGCACGGCATGCCCTCATCGATGCGTACAGGAGTCAGAGAGGATTCGAGGACCTCAGTGAGGAACTGGTGGATGAGAAGCCCGACAATGATCCGAAACTTCGTACCGAACAGTCCCTTTCGGTCGCTCGTGTTCGTAGGGCGATCGAGAAATTACCGAGGGATTACCGAGATGTTGTTCTCCTTCATTACATTTCCGGACTCGGGCATACGGAAGTGGCGCAGGCGCTGAAGATGACCGAAGGGTATGTGCGTATTCTCAAATTTCGTGCACTCAAAAAGCTCGAGGGATTGCTTCGTTTCCCAAAACTTGACAATGATTAATTCTATTTCTTCTAAAAACTGCTTTTTTTCCTCTTTCTCCTGTAACACCGTTCCTACTTTTCCGTTTTAGTAAGCGAAGAACCCCATTCCATGCTCGATGAATCCATTCTCCAGCGGCTCGCCGAAGGCGTCACCCCGAGTGGCGACCTCAGAACACGCCTCAGAGAGCAGATCCAGTGCAGGATTGAGCCCATGGCACTCAGAGCGACTGTGACAGGCGTCGTACCTCCTCCGTCACTGTCTACAACACTCAAGCAGCGCATCCTCTTCGCTCTCCGCGGTTCCTCTGTGACGAGTGAATTGAGTGATCTCGTTCGAGCCACGGATCTTGCTCCATCGCGTTTTGTCGCTCTTCGAGAGACGATCCTTGCTCGTCTCAGTCCTGATCCAGAGGGATCGCTCCTGCATGGTTCTCTGAAATGGGCCGCTGCATTTGCCGTGTTCGTTCTGCTGATTCGCGCGATGCCGCTCGTGTTCTTGGCTCCAACGACGAAGGCCGATGTCGGTGTGCAACTCATTCCAACAGGTGACGATGCATCGATCTACGTGGGTGGGGTCTGGCGGAGCGTCGTCCAGCCCGAGATCATTCGCGGTCCACTGATGGTGCGTACGGGCAGTTCTCGGGTCACGGTGATCCTCAATGATGATGGTGTGGTTCGTCTGGAGCCGAATACGACATTCAAACTCCATGATATTGCCGATCGTCCGCAGTCTGCTGCTGGTCCGACAGCGACGCTCGTTCGTGGTCAGATGTGGGTCCTTGGGTTGCTTCCTGCACTTACAGAAGGTCTTTCGATCGAAACGATTCAAGGAGAGGTGACGGTGAATTCTGGCAGCGCTTCTCTCTCGGAGGATGGCCATACGATGACCGTTTCTGTCTATGATCGTGGAGTGACATTCCATGCGGGGAATCAAGCTTCCTTCGTTGTATCGGGCGAGAAAGGAAGTGCACATGGCACTGCTCCATTCTCGATCGTGACGTTCCCTACTCGGGTATTCACTGCATCGTACGTGAGTGAGAATCTCCAGCAGGATGCTGTGCATCGAGCCGAGATCGCCAAACTTCAACAGGAGCGTCGGGAGCGGATGGCGGGCATTCTCCCCACGTCGATTTTCTATTCAGCGAAGCGTCTCTCGGAGGAGGTGGACGTGCTCTTCACACTGACACATGACGGTCGTAGTGAGAAGCGCATTCAACAGGCTGATACACGTCTCAGCGAGGCATTGGCGCTCTTCAAGGAAGGTCAGAATGCACAGGCGGCCGTGCCTCTCACCGAGTACAGGAATTCCCTCATTGCGATGGCGAGTGGAACGGGAGACAACCTCGTGAAATTCCTCATCAGGCAGCAGGTTGCCGATGCGAGCGCTTCGCTCACTCCGATGACATCATCGGGGAAGATCCAACTCGTGGGTTCGGCTGTGATGGATGTCGGTGCAGCGATCCCAGATACGAAGTTGAATACGAAAGATATCGAAGGATATGTGCTCGTTGATAAGCTCACAGAGATCAATCGCACCCTCGCTTTCGAGCATAATTTGACGGGGGCACTGATGGCGTATGCCGATGTGAGTCCGTACCTCAAATCACTGCTCAGTGATGAGAAGAACGGCCCGCATCCACTTCTCAGGAAAGAGGCAAAATCCTTACTCGTTACCATGTCCTCTCTCGTGAAGAAATCTGCGAATGGCAATCAGGACAAGGTGCTCGTTGCCGTCCAATCGGATCTGCATCAGTACTTGCCTGCCGAGTCCGAGGCGGTTCTCGTGTCTGAAGAAGAACTGAATGAAGCGGTGCAGAAGATGGTGGATCGTATCTTCATCTTCAAAGCTCCGCTCAGTCGCTACAATCAGTTGATGCTCGAGATGGACAACCTCCATGGCAATGTGAATCGTGGGACGCTCCTGCGGCGCTTGTTCCGTGCTGTTCCAGAGAATGGGCTCGGTGGGTATGTGCTCACGGAGATCAAGAATTTTGGAGATGAACTGAAGGGGAGGTGAGGAAAAGTGAAAAGTTGAAAGTTGAAAGTGGAAAGTAAAGAAGAAGAACTCCTTCTCTTGTATCTACGTACTTTCCACCGTCAACCTGCCACCTTCCACCTTTCCGTCTGCCTTTTCTGCCCTTTCTTGCCTTTCCGCCTTCGTTCCAGTACCTTTCCGCAGCTTCCCAATAATCCGTTATGTACACCATCACTGATCTCAAACCTGGTCGTGCCATTACTCTCGATGGTGAACCGTTCATCGTGCTCGCCTCTCAGTTCGGTCGCAAGAGCCAGAGCCAAGCAAACATGCAGTGCAAGCTCAAGAATCTACAGACGGGCGCCATCGTGGCTCGTAATTTTCAAGGCAGCGAGAAGATCGAGCCCGCCGATGTTGGGTATCGTCATGTGCAGTACCTCTATGCCGGACAGGGCACCCGTGCGTTCATGGATCTCGAGACGTACGATCAGTTTGAACTTCCAGACGATATGATCGGTGAGGGGATCCGGTTCCTCGTTGATGGTCTCGAAGTCGATGCGCTCATGTACGAGGAGAAAGCGATCGGCATCAAGTTGCCGGTGACGGTGGTGCTCGAGGTGAAAGAAACGTCTCCGGGTGTACGTGGTGATACGGCGACGGGTGGTGGCAAGCCTGCAACGCTCAGTAGTGGTGCCGTGATCAACGTACCGCTCTTTGTGAATGAAGGTGACAAGATCAAAGTGAACACCGAGAGTGGTGAGTACGTGGAGAGGGCGAACAAGTAGGTTAGCGAAGATCTGAACCTAACAAATTCCTGATGGTGACAGGACGATAGTTGTTTGAAAACCGGAACCGATCGATATATTTCAGTTCGATGACACTATCGTCGTTACTGGGTTGCGTGAGGACATCATAGATGATGCGCTCCATTGCCCTTTCTTCTTCAGGAATTACGACCGCGTACCACATGCCTCCGATGTTGACGATAATCCTTCCGTCCTCCAGTTCGTACATTTCTTTTGTCTGAATCACGCCTGATCGGGTGAGAACATTCTTCCAGTTTACCCGGAGATAGTTCACGAGCTCGCTTTCTTTTTTTCTGTTTTCCAGATCGACCTCTTCGATAGGAGCCGCATCTGGCGATGCCTCGTTTGCCTCTTCGGTTTCTTCCACGGTCGCAGAAACGCTATCTGGATCGACGGCAGGCCCTCTTGCAGGATGTTTGCCGTTCTCCACATGGACCTCGACGGGTTTTTTCTTTGCCCATACTCCGATTGATTCGCAGACGTTTTGAATCTCTTCGCGCAAAGCAACTGCTCCCACCAGAACGGTTGCAAGTGTCACTGTACAATACAATGCCCGTATTCTTCGCTCAGCTTCATTCGTTTCTTTCCGTTCTTCCTGTTGTGGCTCAGGCGAGCTGCTCATAGTACCCCGTTCTATCACTCATGTGCCTTCCGTCAAAGTTTTTAGCAGCAACTCCTGCACTTTTTTCGCATCAGCCTGCCCTTTTGACATCTTCATGACGGCACCGACGATGGCACCGAGAGCGGCGGTTTTTCCTTCTTTGAAGTTTGCGATGGCCTTTGGATTCGCGGCGATCGCTTCATCGATGAATTTCTGCAGCGTGGTGCCATCGCTCACCTGTCCCATACCTTCTTCCTTGATGATGACGTTTGGAGCTTTACCCGTGAGGACCATTTTTTCGAGGACGTCTTTGCCCGCATTCACATTGATGGTGCCTGAGCTGATCGCTCTCGCGAGTTCGACCATCTGATTTGGTGATGGCGCATCGGCGAGGGATTTCCCATGCTCCGTCAGGAATCCGCGAAGTTGTGTGAGGACGAGTGAACTTGCGCGCTTGGGTTCTTGAATTGCAACTTGGATTGCATCAAACCTCTCGCGCAATTGAGGCTCATCGACGAGCATCGCTGCTTCGGCTTCCGTGAGTCCTAGAGCGATGTATGCAGACCTCATTTCTGAAGGGAGTTGCTCCATGCCCTGCGTCACCGCGGCCAGAAAGGCCGCTCCTATGGAGAGGGGTGGAATATCTGGCTCGGGGAAGTAGCGGTAGTCGGCGGCGGATTCTTTGTCACGAAGCAGTACGGTTCGTTCCTCATCGTCGATCCATCCGACGGTTGTTTCGCCGGTCGGTTGCTTGCCCTCGGACCAGAGTTTCTCCAATACTTTCTGCTGATACTGCAGGGCTTTCTCTAAGGCTTTGAAGGAATTGAGATTCTTAATTTCAACACGCGGATAGAGCTTCGTGTCCCCCTTTGGACGCAGAGAAATCGATGCATCGAAACGCATCATGCCTTTGTACATGTCGGCTTCGCTCGAGCCGGCCGCGATCAAAATTCTACGTAGTTCTTCGGCGAAACTACTCGCTTCTTTGTAAGACCGCAGATCCGGCTCGGTCACAATCTCCATGAGTGGCGTGCCGGCGCGATTGTAGTCGCAGAGCGAATGATTCGCGCGATGCATCAGTTTTCCCGCGTCATTCTCGATGTGGAGACGGAGAATGCGACATTCGCCCTGCGTGGTGGCATTGGTCTTCGGGTCCGTGACCGAGAATTTCACGATTCCATTACTTGCGAGCGGAAACTTGTACTGCGAGATCTGATACCCAGCAGGGAGATCGGGGTAGAAGTAGTTCTTGCGGTCGAAGTGTGATCTCTCATTCACGGTGCACTTGAGCGCTTTCGAGGAACGTACGGCTTTCTCGAGAACTGCTCTGTTCACGACGGGGAGCGTGCCGGGGTGGCCCATGCAGACGGGGCAGACTGTGGTATTCGGGGCTTTCTCCCATGCGTTATTGTCGCAGGCGCAGAACATCTTCGTCTTCGTATTCATCTGCGCGTGGACTTCGAGGCCGATGATCGTTTCGAGTTCCATCGCAGACAGTGTAGCGTTTTCAGAGGATATTCTCCCTCTTGTGATCGGTGATCAGTATGCCTTCCAGATGATCCACTTCGTGCTGCACGACACGAGCATCGAAACCCGAGAGTTTCAGTTCGCGCTGCCTGCCTGCTGCACTGAGGAATTGGATGATAATTTCTGCAGCCCTTGGCACTTGAATCCAGATATCTGGTAGGCTCAAACATCCTTCTTCTGCAGTTTCTCGTTCCCTACTGCGCCAGGTGATCTCGGGATTCACGAGAGGAACCAGTTTTTTTGAAATCATTGCGATGCACACTCTCTCCGATCGATTGACCTGTGGGGCCGCAAGCCCTGCTCCCTTCGCCGCTCTCGTTGTTTCCTCCATGTCGCGGATCAGTGTGACGACGTCTTTTGTCACTTTGGAAACGGGCTTCGTTTTTGCGCGAAGGATAGGCGTTCTCTCGCCGGTGACGATGGGAAGGACGGCCATTTTGAGTCTCAGTATAGCCTTTTTCCAGATTGTAAGGAGAAAAATATGCACGAATTTTCTTTGTCTGTGCAATGATGTGTGCATGAAATTTGAGACTCAGGATGCCAAAGTGCAATACATCAGGGGTGAGGTCGGAAGATTTGGCGATGGTTTCTTTCCGACGACCCAGCACATGCAGCATTTGGACCATGTGACCGATTCGTTGCCTTTCAACCAGTTCACCGATCTCCAGCAGAGAGTCGCCGCTCTCCGAATACATATTGAGGCAGAGAAGTGCGCTCTCTTATCGTAGTGTTTTCACGTTCACTCCGCAGATCGCCTGTAGATCTTCCATCGATTCAATCTCTCCGAGTTCGATCATCTTGATCAGTGCCTGTGCCGTGAGGAGGACATCAGGGAGCGCTCGGTGACGTGCTGCTGGGATTGTTAGATGGAGGCGACGTGAGACCATATCGAGATTGTGGCCAAACTCACGTGGGAAGAGTGCCCGACTCAGGAGCATGGTGCAGAGACACTCGGGCAGTTCGAGATAGCCCCAGCACATCTCTTTCTCGCAGCTGAGGAAACCCATATCGAATCTTGCATTGTGCGCAACGAGGATCGATCCGCTCGCGAACTCGAGGAATTTCGGCAGTACTTCCTCGATCCCCGCCGCTCCGCGCACCTCTTCATCTGTGATTTTATTCACCTGCCTCGCTTCCCACGGAATGTCACGCTCCGGATTCACGAGCTCGACGAACGTTTTGGTTTCGTCCATCGTCCCGTTTTCGATTCTGACTCCTGCAATTTCGATGATGCGATGGCCCTTCCTCGGGTCCAATCCCGTTGTTTCGACGTCGAAAACGGTGAGTGGGGGGAGGGGGGTGGGCACCGAGGCATTGTGAATTGAAAATGTAAAATTGAAAATGTAAAATGACTGTTTCTTCGATTGAATCAAATCTTCTATGATGTTCTCCTATGCAAAAGATCACCGTCGATCTCGTGCTCAGAACACTCAAGAAACTCTATCCCAATGCGAAGTGCAGTCTCGATTGGACGACACCGCTCGAGCTCCTCGTTGCCACGATTCTCTCGGCACAGTGCACGGACAAGCGCGTGAATATCGTCACGAAGTTCCTCTTCAAGAAGTACCGATCTCCACAGGAGTACGTTCGTGTGCCTGTCTCCGAATTGGAGCGGGATATTCACTCGTGCGGAACGTACAAGATGAAAACAAGGGCGATCCAAGAGACGTGCAGGACGATCCTTCGTGATTTCAAGGGTGAGGTGCCGCGCACGATGCGCGAGATGCTGATACTCCGCGGTGTTGGTCGGAAAACTGCGTCGATCGTGCTGTCGACGGCCTATGGCCTCATCGAAGGAATTCCGGTTGATACGCACTGCATCCGCTTGAGTCGTCGCCTTGGACTGACGAGGCAGAAAGAGCAGGGCAAGATCGAAACAGATCTGATGAAAAAAACTCCGCGCAGAGATTGGGCAATGTTATCACATCTCCTCGTAGCACATGGGCGCAGCGTGTGCTTTGCACGGAGTCCGAAGTGTTCGGAGTGTGTCTTCAAGAAGACGTGTCCGAGTTCCACCTCACTCCGTCCCGCCGAGCGGGCCACCTCTCTCCCTAGTCGGGAGAGAGGAATCCAAGGGAAACTTCATTTGAAGAAGAAACGGAGTTCCCCTTCTTAAAAAAAGAAGAGTTTTCCGCTTTCTTTCTCCCGCATCAGCGGGAGAGAGTGTCCGGCACCCTTTCGCAAAAGGTGCTGGACGAGAGAGGATCAGGGAGAAGGGGTCAGGGGATGAGGTGCGTGCTACACTTCCCTCCATGCAACGTCTACTGCTGATCTTCGCCGCTCTCGTGTGCATTCTTTTATTTGGTTGGGGCATGCACCGCCTCTTCGTGCTTCCTAGCGAAGAGCCACCGATTGCTGAAACGAGCGATGCAGACACTCCTTCTCTCTCATCATCCGCTTCATCTCTGAATCTCATCGTTCGAGTCTCGCCGCTGCTCCGCAAGCAGGGGATGCCCCCACCATCAGGACAGGTCTCTTCTTCGCCCTCCGTTCCGTATGACTTCTACACGTCTCCAGAGCAAACCCGTGGGAAGAGCGTCGTTCTCTTCTTCGTCGATGCGGAAGATCCGTTCTCTCTCTCACACGATGCACTCATCACGACGCTCTCCGCATCAGCGCAGCTGAAGATTCCGACGTACCGCGTCGATTTTTCCACTGCAATGGGCATGAAAATCACCTATGGTGTTGTCGTGCCTGATACGTTTGTCTTCGTCGATGCGAACGGTGTTCGTCAGCAGTCTCTCATCCATCCACGTGACGATGAACTGAAGATATTTCTTACTTCTTCCCACCCTTGAGCATGGCTCTCTACCTCACGCTCTTCCTTGCAGGTCTGCTCACGATTCTGCTTCCGTGTATCCTCCCACTGATTCCGATCGTGCTCGGTGTCAGCATCGTAGGACGGAGTAAGTGGCGACCGCTTCTGACGGTTGCTGGCATGGTGCTGAGTTTCGTCGGGTTCACGTTCCTGCTCCTCGTTGTTCTGAAACAGTTTGTCGAACTTGCCGATTACATCCATATTGCGACGAACTACATTCTCCTGCTGTTTGGCATCGGGTTTGCGATTCACAACCGCTGGATTGGTTTCATTGGTGCGATCCTTGGGGGATTGTTCTTCACGGCGAAGGGTGTACCTGCAGTTCTTCTCGCGATGCTGTCAGGCATTCTGCTGCTGTCCATTGGTTCAACTCTTGCAACAAGACTCCAAGAATTTGGATCAACAGTTCAGACGAAGACACGCAGTGAATTTGGTGCGGATTCTCCTCTCACGGCGTTCGTGATTGGCCTGACACTCGGTTTGGTCTGGGTCCCCTGCGCAGGGCCGGCTCTCGGTTTTGCCCTCGCTCTCGTTCGAGAGAAGCCGGGTATCGAAGCAGCTCTCGCTCTCACGGCCTACGCTGCGGGCACGGGACTTCCGTTGCTCCTGATTGGATACGGCGGACAGGCAGTCGTTCACTCGGTCAGATCATTCACGAAGTACACGGGAATGGTGAAAATCGTTGCGGGAATTCTGCTCATCATTACTGCCGTGCTTCTTCAGTTGAATATATTTCAGGATCTGCAGGTCTGGCTTGCCTCGAAGACACGTTTTGGCTCCATCGGCACGCGCATCGAGGAGAGAATTGTCGGGAATCAGTTTGACCAGCCGACTGTATCAGCATCTTCGGCGTCTTCAGAATCTTCTGCACCTTCTTCCTCACCTTCTATACTTTCCAAACCTTCAATACCTACCTCACTTTCCACCATGCAGCTCCCCACCCTCCCGCAGATTTCAAGAGCTCCCGAATTTACCGGTCTTGGGCCTTGGCATAACTCAGAGCCTCTCACACTTGCGAGTCTGAAGGGAAAGGTCGTCCTCGTCGATTTCTGGACCTACAGCTGCATCAATTGCATTCGTACATTGCCGTACATTCAAGGGTACTGGGACAAATACAGGGATACCGGAAAGTTTGTGATCGTTGCCGTCCACACACCGGAATTTACCTTTGAGAAGAGTGAGGCGAACGTAGCGGAGGCGATCAAGCATCACAGCCTCACGTATCCCGTCGCGCAGGACAATGACTATGGAACGTGGACGGCGTTTGCCAATCACTACTGGCCCGCGAAGTACCTGATCGATGCGCAGGGGTACATCCGGTACACGCACTTCGGAGAGGGGAACTACGAAGAGACAGATGCTGCGATTGCGAGTTTGCTCAAAGAGGCCGGTATAGTGGCTAGTGATCAGTGGTCAGTGGCTAGTAGCGAAGCTCAGAAGAGATCGGGGGGACCGATCAGCCCTGAAACCTATGTTGGAGCACGCAGCTGGCCTGCATTTGGGAATAGCCTTGGTGATCCGGATGGAGATCAACATGCATATCAGGCTCCTGAGAAATTGGTGCTCAACAAGTATTATTTGAATGGAACATGGCAACTCTCCGATGATCAAGAATCTCAGAACTTGCTGAGCGCAGAAGGCGAAGTGCGCATGCGCTTCGTCGGCGGGGAGATGAACCTCGTTCTTGGCTTATCAGAGGGCTCGAAGCCCGTTCAAGCAGACATCATCGTCGATGGTAAATCGTTCAAGACCGTCACCATCGACCGCCACGACCTCTTCAACTTGTTCACAGGCGACTACGGCGAGCACGACGTTATCTTGAAACTGTATGGCAAAGGCGTTGAAGCCTTTGCGTTTACGTTTGGGTAGTTCTAGGGATTTGGGAGGCCATGCTGATCATCATTTCATGAGATCAGGCACGAAGTCCGGTGGATATCCGATGATGCCCATTTCCGGAAGATCGAGTCCTGCGATTTCATCCGCGCTGGAGACGCGGAGAAGCTTGAACGCGTCGAGGATCTTGAAGAAGACGTAGGTGAGGCTGCCGACGACAACGATGATCGACGCGACTTCGAGGAGTTGTGCGAAGATCTGCGTCGTGCCTCCATACAGGAGACCGATGACGGGAGAAGCGACTCCGTTCCATCCTGCTGTATCCGGATTTCCGTTCGCGAAGATGCCGACCGCGAGCACCCCCCAGATCCCAGTACAGAAGTGCACGGGGACGGCGCCGACGGGATCATCGATCCTGCATTTCTCAAGGAGCACCGAGGCAACGCAGACCCAGACACCGGCGATGAGACCGATCAGGATCGAGGCTGAGGGAGTCACGAACGCACAGGGGGCCGTGATCGCAACGAGTCCAGCGAGCACGCCGTTCACGCACATCGCGGGATCCGGTTTCTTTGCCGCGCTACAGCACCACATGTAGAGCATGGCGGAACATCCACCCGCCGCACCCGCAAGCAGTGTATTGACTGCGGCGAGGGTGGCCAGATTTGCGGCTGCTCCCGTGAAGCCGAGGGCGGAGCCCGGGTTGAATCCGAACCAGCCGAAGAACAGGATGATCGTGCCGAGGATTCCGAGTGAGATGCTGTGACCGGGAATGACATTCGCAGAACCGTTCCGATTGAATTTCCCGATGCGCGGTCCGAGGACCATCGCACCGACGAGTCCAACCGTGCCCCCGATCATGTGGACGACGCCTGATCCGGCGAAATCCACCGCACCGTTACCAAGCCCCATCGTGCGTCCGAGATCCGCAAGCCAGCCACCGCCCCACACCCAGCCGCCGACGAGCGGATAGATGAACATGCTCACCCAGAGACCCATGAGTACGAATCCGATGAACTTGAGTCGTTCCGCCATCGAGCCGGTCGGGATCGTGGCTGCCGTATCCATGAAGACCATCTGGAAGAGGAAGAACGCGAGCACACCGGTATTTGCACCGAGTCCACCGAGCATGAAGCCGCTCCAGCCAAGAACGCCCGATCCGCCGATCATGATTGAATCATTGAGAAGCCCTCCCCAGTCACCGAGTGTCGTGGGTGAGAAGGCGAAGGCATCGTGTCCGGCGACTGCCGGATAGAGGACATTCACTCCGCCAAATTGCAGTGCGAATCCGGTCAACCAGTATCCGACTGCACCGATGCAGAACACCATCATATTCATCATCATCGTGTGTGCGACGTTCTTGTTCCTCGTGAAACCGGTTTCCACAAGCGCAAAGCCCGCTTGCATGAAGAAGACGAGAAATCCGCAGAGGAGAACCCAGAAGATGTTGATCGATTGCGCGAGGGAAGCGGTGTCCATAGGGAGGAGGGAAGTGGTTAGTGATGAGTGGTTAGTAATTAGTGGGTAGTGGGAAGGAGTGGTAGAGAACTAATCACGAATCACTATCTACTACCTTCTCGTCATACATCGTAATACTTATAGAACTCACTCGGGGTTGGTCGCTTGCGTTCATCGGCCACTTCGTCGCGTTTTGTGGCGATGAAATCCATCAGGTATTGCTTCGTGAACACGCCGCCTTCCAGCAGGAACGCATGATCCTTCTCCAGCGCATCGAGGGCTTCGCTCAGGTCTTCCGGTGCGTGCGGAATGCGTGCGAGTTTCTTCGGATCCATCTGATACAAGTTCTCGTCGGTCGGAGAACCCGGTCCGATCTTCTTCTTGATGCCATCGAGACCGGCAAGCAGCATTGCGGAGAACGCGACATACGGATTGGCTGCGGCGTCCGGTGAACGGAGTTCGACACGCTTCGCCTTGGGGTTTTCTGAGTACATTGGGATTCTGATTGCGGCCGAGCGATTTCTGGCCGAGTAGATGAAGTTCACCGGTGCCTCGAACCCCGGCACGAGACGTTTGTAGCTATTCGTCGTCGGGTTGCAGAGCGCGCAGAGAGCCCTCGCATGCTTCATGAGGCCGCCCATGTAGTACATCGCCATCTTGCTGAGTCCCGCGTACTCACTTCCGGCGAAGAGCGGTTTTCCACCTTTCCAGAGGCTCTGGTGCGTGTGCATGCCGGACCCGTTATCGCCGAAGATGGGCTTTGGCATGAATGTTACGCTTTTTCCATGACGCTTTGCGACGTTTCTCGTGATGTATTTGTAGCGGATGAGTTTGTCCGCGCTCCGAAGCAGCGTATCGAACTTCATATCGATCTCCGCTTGGCCGCCGGTGGCTACTTCATGGTGAAATGTTTCGATCTCGATGCCTGCTTTCTCCATCTCCTTCACCATCTCGGCACGGAGATCCTGCAGCGTATCGAACGGAGAAGCCGGGAAGTAGCCCTCCTTGTGGCGGATGGTGTAGCCGAGATTCGGGCAGCAGTCATCGCTATTCTTGCCGGAATTCCATGTTGCTTCTTCACTGTCCACGCAGTAGTGGGCCCCGCTCACGCTCGAGGCGTAGCTCACGTGATCGAAGATGAAGAACTCCGCTTCGGGTCCGAAGTACGCCGTGTCGGCAAGCCCGCTTTTCTGCAGATACTCCATCGCATTCTTGGCGATCGTTCTAGGACTTCGTTCATAGAATTCCTTCTTCATTGGCTCGCGCACGTCGCAGAGCATCGAGAGGGTCGGTTCAGCTGTGAACGGGTCGAGAATGGCGGTATCGGGATCCGGAATGAGGAGCATGTCGGACTCCTGAATCTGCTGGAAACCGCGGATACTGGAGCCATCGAAGCCTCCGCCGTCCTTCAGCACATCAGGGAGCTGGTGGATGGGCTTACTGGTGTGATGCAGCGTACCTGGCACGTCGACGAAGGTGAGATCGAGGACGGTGCAATGGTGTTTCTTTGCGAGGACGAGGACGTCTTTGGCGGTCATAGGGGAGGAGGGGAGTGGCTAGTAGGTAGTGGTTAGTGATTAATTTTGTACTAATTACTTCCTACTCATCACTAACTACTTCGTTTTTTGTACGCACTTCCTGATGCGACATCAATCGTTGTATTGAACACGAAATTAACTCTGTTTCTTTTTTAAACAACACAACTGTTCACCATTTTTTGACCATTTGAAAGCCATCTATTCATGGTCTTGTCCTTCAGAATTTCCATACGGATCTCCTGTTGTTCGAAAGTATTACAAGTTGACATTATGGTATTTTTCTCCACACTACTCAAGATTTTTCTTCTGTTTCTTCTGCTTCCTTTCACTCCTTTGATTCCTTTTCTATGGCCAAAGACATTATTCATATTCTGCAGGCGGTTGGTCTTGATGCGAAGCAGTCGCAACTCTACGTTGCTGGATTACAGCTCGGAACGGCACCGGCGTCTGACTATGCGAAGTCCGCGGGCATCAACCGTATCACCACGTATAACTTGCTCGAAGAGTTGGTGCATCGAGGGTACTTCACCGTCATCAAGAAGGTCCGTGCAAAGTGGTACGCGCCCGTTGCACCCGAGTTTGTGGCTCTGGAAGCCAGAAAGAACACCGAGGCACTCGAGCGTGCGCTTCCCGAACTGCGGTCACTGCAGGGTGCGAAATACAGAAAGCCACGTGTCCGCTTCTTCGAGGGATGGGAGGGCGTGCGTCATGTGTACGAAGACACCTTGACTGCTGATAGCGAGCTTCTGAACTTTGCCAACTCCGCAGTCGTCCGAAAATTCTGGCCGCAGTATGACCTCGAGTACGTTGAGGAGCGTGTGAAGCAGGGCATTGCTCTCCGTGGGATTTCTCCGGACGATTCCACGGGACAACGCGTGCACGGAGAAGACCGCGAGAGGCTTCGCGAAATACGTTTGGTCCCTGCACGGGATTTTGATTTTACAAACGAGATCAATATCTACGATCACAAGGTGGCGATCTGCTCGTTCGATTCCGGTCTGAAGGGTGACAAGGACATGTTCGGCGTGATCATCGAGAGCAAGGAAGTTGCCGAGACCCAGCGGCAGATTTTTGAGATGGCGTGGCGCTATGCTGCTCTGACGACGCCGAAGAATGAGAAGAAGGGAGAAGGGACGTTCAAGCGAAGAATCATCGCTTGATTCTTGATTTAACGAAAGTCACCGTATTCGAAAAAATCTTTCTGGTGCTCCTGACCTTCTCGATAGACACCGTGTTTGATGGCGCAGGAATACACTTCGGTTCGGTTCGCGACTACCTTGCACCAAGCACCGACGGCATTCGCATAGCCGCAATACGTACAGGCAAGTTTTTGTCCGAGGTTGAGCTTGCTCAACTTGTAGCGATCGATGATCAGATACTCTCTGAATTTTGCTTTTGGTATGGCATAAATCGAGAAGTACACTTGCTGGTAGATCCAGAGAGAGACATGAATCATAGCAATGAAGGGCAGCATGCTCCAAATGGCAATCGTTGCAATGATTTGCAGGACGAGTGAACGTGTTTTCAGAAGATGTTTTGTCACAATGAAGCGGTTGATCAGCATATGCAAAGTCTAACACATCAGACTTGTTCGAAAGACGGTAGCGCTTGTAGGATCGTCTCCTATGAAGCAGTACCTCGATCTCCTGCAGCACGTTCTGGATCATGGTCACAAGAAAGACGACCGGACGGGAACGGGAACGCTCTCTGTTTTTGGCTACCAGATGCGCTTTGATCTGCAGAAAGGATTTCCGCTTCTCACGACGAAGAAGCTCTCGGTCAAATCGATCGTGCATGAGCTGATCTGGTTCCTGAGGGGAGAGACGACGCTCGACTATCTGAAGGAGAGCGGTGTATCGATCTGGGACGAGTGGGCCACCAAAGAGCAGTGCGAGAGATTCGGCAGAAAAGAAGGCGATCTGGGCCCTGTGTACGGCCATCAGTGGAGGAATTTCGGTGCGACGAAGAAGTCGGATGGGACATACGAGAAGGACGGCGTGGATCAGATCTCGGCGCTCATCGAGAGCATCAAGAACAATCCAAATAGCCGTCGATTGATCGTGAGTGGATGGAATCCCAAAGAAGCTGATCAAGTGGCTCTCCCGCCGTGTCACACGCTTTTCCAATTCTACATTGCAGACGGACGACTCAGTTGCCAGCTGTATCAGCGCAGCGCGGATATCTTCCTCGGAGTGCCATTCAACATCGCCTCGTACTCGTTGCTCACACACATGATCGCGCAGGTGACGGATCTGAAAGTGGGGGAGTTCGTTCACACGCTCGGCGATGCGCATCTGTACCTCAATCACACCGAGCAGGCGAAGTTGCAGATCTCACGCAAGCCGAAGGCATTGCCGAAGCTGATGTTGAATCCTCAGAGGAAGTCGATTTTCGATTTCAGATTCGAGGACATCAGCTTTGAAGGATACGATCCACATCCAAGTATCAAGGCTCCGATTGCGGTGTGATGATTGTTCGGTCCTCATCCCCTGACCCCTCCTACCTCACTCCGTCCCGCCGAGCGGGACACCTCTCTCCCTGCCCGGGAGAGAGGAATGCTAGGAATATGTGAAACAGTGCGCCCCTCTCCCGACGCAGGGAGAGGGGTCGGGGGTGAGGACCGAAGCAGTGGAAGCATTCTTCCATCCTCTCTATTCTGTTCTCATGATTCTCTCCCTCATCGTTGCCGCCTCGGAGAACAATGTCATCGGGAAGGACAACAAGCTCCCGTGGCATTTGCCGGATGACCTGAAGAGATTCAAGGCACTCACGAGAGGCAAGGCGGTGATCATGGGGAGAAAAACATTCGAGTCGATCGGTCATCCGCTTCCGGATCGTCTGAATATTGTCGTATCGAGGCATCTGGAAGTTGCGCCGGATCATTGCGTGCTTGCTCATTCCTTGAGTGATGCTTTGGAGCAGGCGAACGAGCGAACGAGCGAACGAACAAACGAAGTCTTCGTCATCGGCGGTGCGGAACTCTTTGGCCTTGCCCTTCCTCTCATAGATCGTCTCTATCTGACTCGCGTGCATGTGAAGATCGATGGAGATGTCTTCTTCCCTTCCCTTGATTTTTCTGAGTGGAGAGAAATTGCTCGTGAGGAGCATCTCTCAGATGACGAACATGCCTACACTTTCTCCTTCATCGACTACGAGCGGAAAAAATCTTTTTGACTTCCTGGCAGAATTTTCTACTATGACATCCTCTTCATCTGTTTGATTCTCTGCCATGAGAAAAGTTCCTTTCACCGGTCGTATTCTCGTCATCGGAGCCGGAGGCGTTTCGCGTTGCGTTCTGCCCTTGCTCCTGAAGCATTTGAGCATGCCGGCCGAGTCCATCACGGTCATCGACATGGTCGACTCCCGTGAGGCGCTGTCGACGGTTCTCGTCGAGGGTGTGCAGTTCATTCGGGATCGCATCACGCGAGATGATTTTGCAACGCAGCTGGAAAAGTACGTGAGTGCGGGGGATATGATCATCGATCTTGCGTGGCTCATCGACACCGTCACGATGCTGGGTTGGTGCCGTGATCGTGGTGTCACGTACATCAATACGTCGACGGAGCTCTGGGATCCGTACGCCAAGGGGGGCAAGCCAACCGATCGCACGTTGTACGTTCGTCACATGGCTGTCCGCAAGTTGGTGGCGAGTTGGGGTGCGACGAAGGGTCCGACGGCGATTCTTGAGCATGGTGCGAATCCTGGATTGGTCTCGCATTTCACGAAGACGGGACTCCTCGACATCGCCAAGAAAGTCCTGGCGAAGCGTGCCAAGGATGGCAATGGAAACGGAACGGCGAAGGCCATCGAGAAAGCTGTGGGATCGCAGTCCTTCCACCTTCTCGCACAGCTGCTTGGTGTGAAAGTCATCCACATCAGCGAAATCGACACGCAGATCACGAATGAGCCGAATACGTACGATGAATTTCTGAACACGTGGAGTGTCGAAGGATTTTACGAGGAGGGGATCGCGCCTGCCGAAATGGGTTGGGGCACGCACGAGCAGGTGCTGCCGCCGGATGCTCACCAGCATGAGTCGGGTCCGAAGAATCAGATTTGTCTCTCGCGCTTCGGCATGAATACGTTCGTCAGATCTCGTGTGCCGAGTGGGGAGATCCTCGGGATGGTCGTCAGGCACGGTGAAGCGTTCACGATCTCGGATGCACTCACGGTTTGGGACAAGGATGGCAATGCGATCTATCGACCGACCGTGCACTACGCGTATTCGCCGTGCGCTGCGGCTGTCTCGTCGCTCCATGCACTCCGTGCACGCCATTACAGAATGCAGGAGAAGTTTCGCATCATGAACGATGACATCATCAGTGGTAGGGATGAGCTTGGTGTGCTGATCATGGGGCATGAATTCAAGTCCTGGTGGACGGGGAGTATCCTCGGTATCGAAGAGGCCAACAGACTGGTTCCCAATCAGAATGCGACGACGTTGCAGGTTGCTGCTGCCGTGCTGGGGGCTGTCATCTGGATGATCCGCAATCCCGAGGAAGGTGTTCTCGTGCCCGATCAGATCCCGCATGCAGATATTCTCAAAGTCGCTTCTCCGTATCTCGGTGATGTCGTGTCCGTTCCGCTCGACTGGTACCCCGATGATACGAATGCTGTCGAGTATCCAGAGGCTGGTACACCCTTCGTGAACGATGCATCTGCATGGCAGTTCAATCGGTTTCTTTGGAAGTTCTGATTTTGCTTCTACATTCATCTCGCCAACGCGCAACAAATTTTTGTGTTCGTCGTTCTGGTCTATGAGAAGACCTTGCGATTCTTTTCGAGTAGAGACAGAGAGAAAATTTTGGAGAAAATGATTGCGTGCACGGAGATTCTCTCTACACTTTGCGCAATCTTTTCTCTCCATTTCTCTTCCTCACTATGTCACCATTCCTCGATGACGCTCAGACGGATGAGCCTCCTCCCCGTAGCCCCCGTTACGTCGAATCCTACAGCCCACATACATTCCAGACCGTTGGACATCAGATCGTCGACATGGTTGCCGCGTACCTTCAGCGTGCGACGACCGGAGCCAGTGATCTTCCGGTCTTCCCAGCCGTGTCACCCGATCAACTCCTGCGCGAGTGGACATCACTCTCACATACTGCCCCTTCCGCACCTGAGGATTTCGTGAAGATGATGGAGAAGTTCTTGTTGCAGTGTAATCATCTCCATCATCCCAAGTACATGGGTCACCAGAATGCCGTGCCACTGCCACTCTCGGTCTTCTCTGATATGATTTCTTCCCTCCTCAACAATTGTGCTGCCACATTTGATATGGGGCCTGTTGAAACGGTGGTCGAGAAGAGACTCATCGACTGGATGTGCGAGAAGATCGGTTTCGGTTACTCGTCAGGTGGTGGATTCCTCACCTCTGGAGGAACGCTTGGCAATTTCACAGCGCTCCTCGCTGCACGTCAGATCATGGGGATGCGTCGCGGTTTTGATGTTTGGAAGGACGGCAGTCAGGACCATGCGGATCTTGCGATCATGACGTCCGATCAGTCCCACTACTCGGTACGGAGGCCGATGCAGATGATGGGGTACGGAAAGGAGTCGGTCGTTGTCGTTCCTACCAACAAGTACTTCCAGATGACGCGCGAGTCTGTGGAGCAGGCATTCCTTGAAGCGCAGGCTCGTGGCAAGAAGATCATTGCCTTTGCAGCGAGCAGCTGCAATACGGGGCCAGGCACGTTCGACGATCTCCTGATGCTCAGTGACTTCTGTCGTGAGCACGACCTCTGGTTCCACGTCGATGCTGCACACGGTGGACCGGCGCTCCTCTCACCGAAATACCGTCACCTGCTTCGTGGTATCGAGAATGCAGACTCTATTGTATGGGATTTCCACAAGATGATGATGGTACCAGGTCTCGCCACAGCCGTCCTCTTCCGCGAGCACAAGGATTCGTATCAAGCCATGCGCCAAGATGCGGAGTACCTCTATGAAACGCGCCCCGATATCGAGGCTGACTGGTACACGCTCTGCAAGCGCACGCTCGAGTGTACGAAGATTTCCATGGGCGTGAAGTTCTACTCCATGCTGTCACTCTACGGTGAGACATTCTTCGCTGAGTACGTCACGGACACGTTCGACCTCGCGAAGTGGTTTGCCGATCGTACGAGGGGTGATGCTGAGTTGGAACTGGGTGTTGAGCCACAGAGCAACATCGTCTGCTTCCGTTATGTGCCGCAGAACCGTGTCACGGAGAATCTTGATCAACTCCAAGCCAGAATTCGTGCGGCCGTCGTGGAATCGGGGAATTTCTATGTGGTGCAGACGACGCTCCCGACCGGCGTGTACCTTCGTCTTTCTCTGATGAATCCCCTTACGAGCCATGAGGATCTGGAGCAGCTCATCATCGCCGTGAAAGCGGCAGGACTGAAGCTGACGAAGCCGAAGTCGACTCTGCGCTCTAGGCGAGCATTGGTGGAGGACTATGTCCCCGTTCGTCGTCGTTAATGTTTTGAATCTTCCCCATCGACCGACAGAAGCCAAGATCATGATGATCGTGATCCTGGCTTCTTCTTGAGGATTTTCTGATCGTTGCCCTCTTCGATTGTTCTTCTCTTTCCTCTTTCCTCCGATCGATGCGAGGCTTGGCGCATGGAACACATCACATCTACATCATCGGCAGAGGAGCTTTCTGTTCAGGTCATCAATACTGCAGTGCAGGATGCGGAGAAAAACGGCGCTCTGTCTACGTCAGAATTCGCAACACATGTGGAGAAGATGTCTGCTGCTTCGGGCATGGAGACTCCTGAGACCGCGCGCTACATCAGTGCCCTTCGGAATGTATCGCACGATGCGACGGTTGGTGCACTTCCCGAAGGAATCGGAGGGCAGTTTGATGGGGAGGTGACGATCGCCACATCGACGCTTGAGGTTGGTTCTGAGGGGATTGAAAAAACAATTGCACAGATGCAAGAAGTCGACAGACATGAAGCCTACCATGCTCTGAATCAACACTTGGAACCTCTGCAGACGGTGGATGGTAGTGGAATGGTGGTCATTGCAGGGGAGGAGTTCAGTACAACGGAAGTGATTGAAGGATTGACAGTTTCGGAAACTGGCAATGTATTTGTCTCCGATGGATATCGACAGCATGAGGATGAAGTGACGTCCGCGATTGCTGAGGCTGGCTTAAGTCGGGATGATCTGCGAAGGGCCGTGAACGACGAAAAAGATCTGACGCAGATTGATGATCGGGCGAGACAGCAGAAGCAGTTTGCAATGGCTGCATAATCTTCCCCGCAGCTGGGGCGCTGCGCCCCAGCTGCGGGAGGGTTACCTTCGGATCAATTCCAGAAATTCCTGCCTCGTCCTTGCATCGCGCTTGAAGCTTCCTGCGACGTGGCTCGTGACGGCGATGGAATGCTGTTTCTCTACGCCTCGCATCATCATGCAGAAATGACTGGCTTCGATCATCACGCCAACTCCCACAGGTTTCAAGATCAACTGCAGCGCATCGCAAATCTGCTGACCGAGACGTTCTTGGACCTGGAGTCGTCTTGCATACATATCGATGATGCGTGGGATTTTACTCAAACCGATAATTTTTTTGTTCGGGATATAACCCACGTGTACTTTTCCAACGAATGGCAGAAGGTGATGTTCGCAGAGTGAGTAGCACTCGATGTCTTTCACGATGATCATGCCATCGGTATCGGTGGGGAACAGTGCTCCGTTGACGATCTTTGTTAGATCCTGATCATAACCAGATGTGAGAAACTGCAGGGCATCGGCTGCGCGTTTCGGTGTGTGCTTCAGCCCATTTCGGTTCGGGTCTTCGCCGATAGCTTGGATGAGCTTCTTGAAGAGAGTATCCATGGGAATCATACGGAGGATTCATCATACTCTTCTTCTTGTCTGTTTGCGTCTCTTCGTTCATACAGAAGAGACATGATGACTTCGTGCATGATTGCATCTAGGACGTGTACGTCGTTGAATTTTTCACGTAGTTTTTCCAGTAGAACTGTGACTTCTCTGTGTTTATCTAAGCTACCAAGACCCGAGCCTGCAAGAAGATACTGAACTGCTGAGCTTATGATTTCTTCTATTTCTCGAGGTAATTTACTCTGGTCTCCTCTGAGAAAGCGTTTTGACTGGATTGTACGGGCGGTTGCATCACGAGGAGAAGATTTATCTTTCAAAATATCTGTTATGTCTTCATCAAACTCTACAATGAGGGGCTTATCATTTCCTGTCACTGCAGTTACATCTTCAGGATCAGCGGAGATTTTCGAATAATCTCTCATACAATTATTTTAATATTAAAATTATTTAAGTCAAATATCTGAGCTCCGTCTTCTTACATTCCTGCTTTTTTACATTTGGAAGATAGCTTCTGAGCTTGCGGTCGAAGGCGGGATGCACGACGTCTCCCGCGCCGAGTTCTAGAAGCGGCTCGAGCACGAAGCGTCTGCGGTGCAGACACAGGTGGGGGATCGTCAGCGTGTCATCAAGCGAGATGAAGTCATCGTAGAGCAGGAGATCGAGGTCGATGGTTCTTGGGCCGAAACGGTACGGTGGATTCTTCTTCAGTGCTTTCTCAATGCTTCCTAGGGTCGCTGCGACTTTTTTGGGTGAAAGATCAGTCTCAAGCATGGCTGCTGCATTCAGAAATGAAGCTTGCTGTTCGACTTCCTGCGGGGTTGAAGCGTAGATGGACGAGAACCTGATCTTCTTCCACTTATTTCTGAGCATCACAGCGGCTTTGCGGAGATTTTGCTCCGGATCAATATTCGAGCCCATGCCGAGAAAGACGGTTGCTATGGCCTGTGGATGGTAACGGAGACGTTTTCGAGCGGTAGAGTGGGTTTCTTCGTCATGGTGACCTGCACGCCGCCTTCAGGTTTGAATTTTTTCAGAATTATTTTGGCAATGTCCTCGGCAAACCGTTCGATCGTTTTCCTCTCCGTCTTTGCAAGCTCTTTCACACATTCGACCACCTCTGCATAGTCGATGCCTTGCTTCACGTCATCCTGCAGGGCGACTTTTTTTGTCGGATGCAGCAGTTCGATTGTCACCTTGAGTTCTTGTTGCGTCTCACGCTCGATCTTAGGAACTCCGATGCGGGTCCACACGGAAATGTTATGGAGGAGAGTGGAGTCCATACAAAAAGTGGAGGGTAGAAAGTGGAAGGTGGAAGGTGGAAAGTTGAAAAGTAGAAAGAAACAGTTTTTCACTTTCCACTCTACCCTTTCAACTTTCAACTCCGTCTTTCTTCACCCCGAACAGTTCCAGTCTCTCCGCGAGCGGAGACTCCGCGATGCGCCTGCAGAGCCAACGTGTGACGACGATGGCAGTGAAGAGCGAGATGAAGATACCGATACTGAGGGTCACGGCGAAGCCACGGATGATGCTCGTGCCGACGGTGAAGAGGATTCCGCAGGTGATGAGTGTCGAGGTGTTGCCGTCCCTCACGCTCGGCCACGCTTTCCTGAAGCCAGTCTCCACCGCAGTTTTGAACATCTTTCCCTTCCGCAGCTCTTCCTTGACGCGCTCGAAGGCGAGCACGTTCGCGTCGACGGCCATGCCCATACTCAGGATGATGCCTGCGATGCCTGCGAGGGTGAGAACGATGTACTCATGTGAGATCAGACCGATTGGCAGCTTGGTCGAGGCGACGAGGAGGAAGACATAGAAGAGGAGCGCTAGACTTGCGAGGATGCCAAGGAGTCGATAGATCGTGATGAGGAATAGACAGAGGATCCCGAGGCCGACGACGGCTGCGGTGACAGATTGGTCGAGGGCGTTCTTGCCGAGTGTTGCTTCCACCGTCGTTTGTCCTGCAAGGTAGATGGGTGCGGGGATGGCACCTGTGTTGAGGTCTTGCGCAAGATTCTGTGCTTCTTGGATCGTACGGCTTCCTGTAATGATGGCGTTGCCGCCGACGATCTCGTTCTGCACATTTGGAGCTGAGACCAATTCTCCTCCGACGAAGATGGCAATGCGATGGCCAATGTTACGTTTCGTGAGCTCTTGGAAGATCGTGGCTCCCTCCTCATCAAATTGGATCTGCACGACAGGGATATTCGTGACTGGGTCGAAGGAGACTGCGGCTGAGCGGAAGCGGCGACCGTTGAGTGCTGTGTCTTTCCAGCCTGTTGGTTCGAGTGAGAAGAACAGGCTCCGGACCACGATCTGCTCCTCCATTCTCGTGATCGTGCCTTTCTCCACGCTGGCGATCAATTCTCTCGCTTTGGCGATGCTATCTTTGAAGGTGAGTAGTGCAAAGCTCACATGGGTTGGCGAGAGTGCAGGAGCTTTGTCAGCTCGAATGATGTGGAAGCCGAATCCTGTTTCTACGACCGAGCTGATTTCGCCTTGTTTCAGAGTAAAAGCAGCACTTTCAAATGGTGCTACCATCATTCCGCGTGTGATGATGCCGAGGGCTCCTGCCTGTTTTTTGGAGGGGCCATCGGATACCTTCTTCGCGAGGGTTGCAAAATTTGCACCTGCGTCCAATTGTCTCTTGACGTCATCGATGAGGGTTCTGGCTTGCTCTTTCGTTCGTGTGACGGTCGCGTCTGCACGATCAGCTCCTTTGTACTGGATGAGGATGTGACTTGCGGTCATTTGCTCGTTCCCTTCCGTTCGTCCGGAGAGGTAGAGGATCGCCGCCATGCCATTGTCGAGGGAGAGTGATTCTTGCGAGCCGATGGCCATCGTGAGGAGTTTCTTGCCGACCTCTAGAGGTGCACTCGTAGCATCCACGGCATCTTTCTTCTGCAGCAGCCCACTCGGTACAATCTTCTGGAGCTCTTCGTATGCATCACGTGGATCCGTGAGCGGTCGTGCTGAAGGACTTGCATCCTTCAGAATTTTCGTCAGGTAGATGCCTTTGATATTTCTGACTTCCTGTTGTCCTTGTTCATTTTGGACGGCTGTCTGAATGATTGCTTCATTCTTCACGACTGGATCTTTTGTTGTGCGGTTCAGGAGTCCCTCTAATCCTTTTGGCAGATTGCTCACGAAGAGTGGTCTCGAGTCGAAGTACGTGACACCAAGGGTCGAGCTCAGATCTTGACCGTAGACCTGGAGATTTCCTGTGCCCGTCGTGACGGCTCGATACACAGAATTTGCTTTTGCACGGACTCCGTTTGCATACTCCAGTGTTGCCCCACTCTGTTCCTCCTTGAATTCCAATTGGATGGTCTTGCCGACGGTCGCGATACACTTGTTGACGTCGACGATGCCTGGACACTCCACGAGCAAGTGTTTCTCATTGCCGAAGTACGATGGTGTAATGATGGCTTCGCTGACACCGAGGGCGTTCACTCTTCGCTCGAGCACGGTCCGGATGGCCTCGACGAGTTTTGTGTGTTGCTGCTGAACATTCTGGAGTTCAAATTGTTTGGCGAGTAATTCCTTGTTTTGACCTTCGCCCTTGAGACTTGCGATTTCTTGTGCCAGCTCCTGTTCTCGCTCGGAAATTTCATCTTCTGAAATACGAAAATCGAGCTGTGTTCCTCCTGCGAGATCAAGTCCGAGGTGGAGTGCAGGACGCAGGAAGGATGGTGCAGACTGTTTCCAGTGGTCGGGCAGTGCGATCACCACGCAGAGGAGAGCGATGAGGAGCGTGACGATGGGCCAGAAGGAAGAGCGTTGTTCACTCGAAGCCATGAGAGGAAGGGGGGAGAGGTCTTTAGGGAGCGGGAGTGAAGAGAACCGAGAGTCCGACATTGACATCATCTGCAAAGATCTCTGCCACTTTTGCGGACGGGATACCGCTGATGAGCACTCGGTCGGTGATCGGCGCTTTCTCGATGATCAGTTTCGAGACGAGGAGATCTCTCACGAAGATGCCGAGGTGCTTGCCAACATTGCCTCTGAAGACGGAGGAGAGGATCTTCTTTCCTTGTTTGGTGAACTGTAGTTCGATGGCGACTTCACCTGTCCTGCTATTGCCGATGACTTGCACCCATTCGAGATTGGACCCCGTTAAGGCGGTGGGGATCCATGTCAGAGCAGTGTCGTCTGGAACCTTTTTCATTGTTGGTTCTTCGATGCGTAGATCGAAACGGAAGGGTTCGGCAAGGATCGCTTTCGCCTTCTCTGCACTTGGGATATCAGCGAGTTTCAGCGTCAGTGTTGCGCTCTTCGCTCCTGTCGGGACAGCAGCAACCGATGCGTTCTTGACGTTTACAGCAGCGAGTCGTCTCGTCAGGACGTGTTCTGT
Source organism: Candidatus Peribacteria bacterium (assembly GCA_023245775.1). Classification (GTDB taxonomy): domain Bacteria; phylum Patescibacteriota; class Gracilibacteria; order Peribacterales; family Peribacteraceae; genus SICN01. Next base: position 74,315 of record JAHFJR010000001.1, read on the forward strand.
GCTCGTGATGAGCGAGAGTACTCTTGTTGCATCCGTCGTTCGGATTGTCATGTGTTCGACGACTGTTTGCCCTCGACCACACGCAGAGAGACTCAGAAATATGCCGATGATCAGCAGTTGTCCTCTTTTCATGTGCGGGGAACTATATCTCTTTTGACACGGAAGGCAAAGCTAGGCGTGTGCAATCAAGAAATCGCGCCCGTTGCAGGTGACGTTCGCTCTTCCGCCGTCCTGAGGAAGATCGCGAAATGCCGAATGTTTCATCTCCAAAATGGCAAACCCATCGCGACGCAGTGCGCCTTGAACGAATCGCGTGTTTTGATGTACGAGTGCCATCTGGCGTTCTGTGTGGATACATGGAACATATCCTCGCATGTTCTTTGGGCAGAGGAATAGGTCGCCTCCTGCACGGAAAGTCGCCGAGATGCTCTCAGGTGCAAGGATGTAGTCGCTACCGGACTGTTCTCCTTTCATGATGGCTACTACCCGAAATTCAGCGCGAGCCACAGGTAATGTCATTCCACTCTGTTTCGTGTAGCCGAAGATGCGCTGGCTCGTTCCTCTTTCATTCTTCCTGTCTATGGTCCATTCCTCCTCATTACGTTTCGAGAAATGACGCACTTGGAAGAGTAGGGGCAATCGTGTTGTTGGATGAAAGCCGAACTCATACTGCAGTGCATCATCGGGAAAGAGGCCCGTGGATCGCACGTCTTCCCGCATCTGCAGGACGGCCTGCATTTGTTCGCGGGTGCGATGCACGTGCCGCATGGGAAGATCACTCGGAAGTTGGTTGTTTTTACAATCCACGATCTCGATTTCCTGCGTTTCCTCATCTTCCAGATCAATCATTAAAAAGTCTGACTGATTCGGATGTTCGGTCAGTGTCCCGTAGGGAGGTTCTATGAAGGGACTGATCGTCCTTGATACGTTGTCAGGATCGTACGTGCTGCCCTCGTCTCGTGCGTAGTTCAGCAAGCGCTGATTGCGGAGTGCTTCCGCGACTGCATCGAGGTTGCTCTCTAATTTTCCAATGGTCGACGGCGGACTTGGCATGGTATCGATCATTCCCGACCAGTCGGCCTCGCAACTGGTACGAATGCGCACTCTGTCGACTTTATATTCATCACATAATTGACGGACTGTCGCAAAACTTGCCGCTGTGAGTCCTTCATCTCTTCTGAGGAGCACCGTTGGCACGATGTACTCTTGTATCGTAGGAATCTCACGAAGGCGCTCCAGTACCCCATGCTTGCCGCCAAGTTCTTCGATCAAATGATGCAGTCGCTCCTCCATATAATCAAAATTTACAATATCTATAATTTTTGTCAATTTTTGGGATTTCCCCGAATTCTAGTTCAAATCCGAACACCAAGGCATTTACAGTGAGAGGAGAATACTTCGTACGGGGTTCTAAAACCAAGCACTTTTCTTGGACGGTTGTTTAAGCGGTTCTGGATAGTCTG
>JAHFJR010000002.1 GCA_023245775.1 Candidatus Peribacteria bacterium
ACGGATTTGGTGACGAGGTGAGGTGGAGGTGACGAAGGTTGGGTAGGTGAGGTAGGTTGGGTAGGTGCCAACCAATCATCTGCTCGTTTCTGAACACGTTCTCCTCCGGCCGAAGACCACCATGCGCATCGGCGGAACGGCGAAGTATTTTGCTGAGCTGAAAACTCGGGAAGACATCGAAGAAGCCGTCCGCTTCGCAGCCGAACATTCCATTCCACTGATTCCCCTCGGCAGCGGGTCGAATACGATTTTCGCCGACGGAGAGATCGCTGCACTCGTCGTGCGGCTGCAGCATGCTGACGTCGTAGTGGACAGAGGACAAGTAAGGGTCGGTGCGGGGAAGAACCTTGCGATACTGATCAATGAATTAGCTGTCTTGGGATTTGATCTGTCGGCGCTCACCGGTATCCCCGGCACGGTCGGAGGAGCGATCTTCGGCAATGCGGGGCAAGGACCGAAGGGGACATGGATCGATGCGTTCGTTGAGTTGGTGACGGCGTTTGCTCGAGGAGAGTGGCAGACGATGAAGAGAGAAGAATGTGGATTTGGGTATCGGGAGAGCGGATGGAAGAGTGGAAAGTGCCTGCCTGCCGGCAAGGCAGGGAAAGTGGAAAGTGGAAGGTTGCTTGCATCGATTCTTTGGGAGGTCGTGTTTGTGATTCCGAAAGGCGAACCCGAGGCGATCAAGAAGAACATCGAATCGCTTCTGCAGAAACGTATCGAGACACAGCCGCACCTGAAGACGGCAGGTTCTTGTTTCAAAGCTGTCGGAGACACACCCGCATGGAAGCTGATTGATGCGGCGGGACTGAGGGGGCTGAAAATCGGCGGCGTCGAGATTTCACTGAAGCATGCGAATTTCCTGATGAACGTCGGCGATGCGAGTTACGACGATGCAGTGAAGATCGTCGAAGAAGTGAAGCAAAAAATTCCGAAGAATTTGGATGTGGAGATGCGGTTTTTCGACCAGAATGGAACGGTGAGATTTTGATCAGTCCATCGTAGAACGAACGCAATGCTTGGCAAGAAAAACCCCGCACCAATGGCGGGGTTTGATTCTGTGTCGATTCACCGCGGGTAGAACCTGCCTACCGGCAGGCAGGAACCCGCTCCTGCACTCTAAAATGGAAGGTCCTCCGGCTTGATCTCTGACTCGTACTTCACCTCCGGCATCGAACTGACACCGACGACCGCTTCGGCCGATGCGGGAGAATGCTCTGCAGGACGTGCGATTGGAGCCGCTTCATTTGAAATATTGCTCATGGCTTCCGCACTCTTCATGCCGAGGAGTGTCACGCTGTCGGCGATGATCTCGGTCGTCGCGCGTTTCTGCCCCTCCTGTGTCTGCCAAGTGCGCGTCTGCACGCGCCCGCAGGCGAACACACGCTGACCTTTCTTCACCGAACTCTGGACCGCCTTCGCAAGGTCGCCCCAGATCACGATACTGTGGAATTCCACGCGCTCCTTGAACTCACCTGACGCTTTATCCTTCCACTTCTCGTTCGTGGCAACACCGATCGTGAGTACGTTCTGGCCACTGGTCGTTGTCCGCATCTCGGGATCACGTGTCACATTGCCGATGACCGCTGCTCGGTTCAAGTAATTCAGTAGTGGTGCAGCAGATGCTGGGGCCGTCCCCTGCCCGTCCTTTGGGTCGAGGAGGATCAGATCCATCGCGACGATCTTCGTCTTCGATCGTTTCTCTTTCGTCGCTTCATCATCCCAGCTGTCTGTTTGCAACCGACCGGAGAGGTAGAGCTGGGATCCTGGACGGATGTACTGACCGGCGACGTCGGCCATCGCACCCCACACGGTGACCGTATGGAAGCTCTTGCCTTGGACGAGATCGCCTTTTGCAGACTGGAACGAATACGGAACGACGACGTTCAAATCGGTCACGCTGGTGCCGCTGGGGGTCTGGCGGAGGGTGATGGGCTGGGTCTGGTAGCCGATGATGTCGACCTTATTGAGAGAGAACATCTCTGAGGGGGGAATGGAAGTAGAGGAGGCCGCGGGGCCGAGTCCGGAAAGTCCGAACGTGAACGAACGTACACCTTCTCTTTTCTCCCTGCAAGAGAAACAGATTGAAGAAAATATTTTTTGTTTTCCACTCCTACTTTTTTTGCGGTCTGTCGAGGCAGAGAAGATCGCTTCGCAGTACACTTTCACGTAACTCCGCGCTCAGAATTTTTTTCGCGCAGCGATTCATGATCAAGCGTCTCCTTCTCCTTCCTCTGGCCCTCGCCTCTCTCACCGTTGCCGTGACTGCGAGTGCAGACAATTTTCGTCCGAAGATGAGCCGCCCCGAGAGCTATAAGGACATACTCTATGGGGTGGATGAGGTGCACAGAAACCTTGATTCGGTGCAGTGCGGCGGGTGGGTGGCGGGAGAACAGCAGGTGGATGGAACGAGTGTGACGGGGGATGTGCCGCGGCCAAACAACGGAGACATCATCGATCTCCCAGGCCACCAGAACCCCGATCCTCTTGGCAATGCGAAGACCGGAGTTGGGGTCCGTGGAGAGTTCGCATTCCCCGACAGTGCGCGTGGGTACGATTCCGCATGTGATATCCATGAAGACCAGATCCAGGATCCAGACCTCCAGAGACTCGGGATCGACCTGCAAATTCATGAAGACGGGAGTGTGGAAGCCGTTGCCGGCGACGGTCACATCGACATCAATCCCTTCCACTGGTGCCTTCTCGATGATCGAGCCGACAAGGCGACGCCCATGTACTGCAAGAGACTCTTCGAAGCATGGAAGCAGATGTCAGAACTTGGAGATTTCTGTCGCGACATGGAAGTGTGTCCCGGCCCCGTCTGCGAAGATCAAGAGATCTGTGATGATGAAGGATGTCACACCGAGAGTGTCTGCACGGACCAACCGTGTCGCACCGAGAATATCTGTACCTCCATTCATCCTCCTATTCAGAGTACGTGTGACTGCGAAGCATTCGCTCCAGAGGAACGTGATTACTGTCCACCTCGTCCCGAGAAGAGGTACTGCTTCGATCCACAGTACACCTTCGTCTGCGAAGGGAGCAGTGCGGTGCAGGAGCCGGTGCACAGCATCCTCCAGCAGGATGAGTCCAATGATGTAATTTCCACGACCGATCTGCCACCGCAACCACTCACGTGTCGCACGCCGTGGAAACCGAAGATCGATAACAAGATGACCGAGTGCCACTTCAATAAGATTTGCGAACCGGATATCTGTCACGATGAAACAATCTGTGGAGACGAGTGTCATACCGAGGAGAAATGTGAAGACGTGTGCCATGAGGAAGAGAAATGTGAAAACGAGTGTCATACCGAGGAGAAATGTGAAGACGTGTGCCATGAGGAAGAAATCTGCGATGAGGATGGATGTCGTACCGAAGAAATCTGTGAACCTGAATGCCATGATGAAGAAATCTGTGAGGATGGATGTCGTACCGAAGAAATCTGTGAACCTGAATGTCATGATGAAGAAATTTGTGAGGAGGCGTGCCACGATGAGCAGTTCTGTACTCCTGGTCCCTGCTTCTACCAGGAAGTGACTGATGAAGAAGGAAGGCATGATGCGATCACTGCTTCGTACTACCGTCACTACGCGGGGGATTTTTCGGACCTCGGTGTCTCTGTGAGGGCAGAGAGCGGGACAGGGACAGTGAAAACATGGAATCTCCGTGCCGAATGTTATGAGTATTACAAAGGTTCAGTGACGGATGAGGACACTGGTAACGGGAGCGGAGATTTCGATCCGAAGGACACGATCACGGGGGGGATGGATGACGCGCAGAATCACGAGCAGTGTGAGATCGTCCTCGATGGTGCAGACCAAGAGCACCCCGAGAATCTCCAGTGGCCGGATGGCGATGGGCACGCACAGAAGGAGAATGTTCCAGCACACACCCAAACGGGATCCGTGCGTGACGAACGGGTCGCACCCGATCCGTGGGTGACCGATAGCAGCACGAATCTCGCACTAACAGGGACCAAGAAAGACCGACATACGAGATTCTATGATACGGACCTTGCGGGACTCTTTGGGTCCATCATTCCCGTCAAGCAGCGCGCGAGCGAGACGGTTGCCGATCACGCGCGAACAGATACCTTCGACGATACCGATCACCGTGGGCTTGCGGGATACTGGGAAGCGCAGCAGAAGATCCTTCTGCAGATGGTTCGCGACCCCACTGTGCGCCTGATCATGCCTGCGCGGTTCCTCACCGGACTCGATGATAAGAACCCGCTCTACCAGTACGTACGCGGCATCGTTTCCAGATCTGATGGTATCGTGGAGCTCACGCTGCGCGGAGGTCCCGACGACCTCGGGAATGCGCTCGCCGCACTGCGCAGTAGCTACGTCTTACCGATCACCGAAGTGCCTATTCCGATTCTCCTTCCGCTCGTCTCCATCGAGGATCTCGATCGATTGATCTTCCAGTGGCAGCAGTGGCAGGCTCAGGAAGAGAAGCAGGGCTCTGAGTTCGCTTCGCAGGCCGACCCACTCATCGAGAAGCTCCGTCACTACAAGGACATCATTCTCTCGGAGCGGAAGTTGCGTGGTGCTCTCAATAAGGAGGTGACGACACTCTTCGAGCCGATCCGCGTGTTCGATGAATTCATGGCGAAGTGGTACAAGGACAACACGGAGAAGATCAAGGAAGCTGCCGTACAGTCGAATCAGCGGAAACAGCTGAAGCGTATCTGGCGCCATCTCCAGAACTCGATGCTGCAGGCGGACACATGCCAGTTGCAGTGGTGCTCGAATATGCGGTACTCGGTTCCGATCTACTCGCTCCTCGATGGCTGGTGGCAAGAGGAGGAGGCTGCTGCTGGGGACGCAAGGAATCTGGATTACGTTCCGCCAGACGATCTTCGCACTATCGAGTTCACGCCTCCGAAAGATCAACTGTACGATTTCTCATTCCTCGATCTTCCGAGAGGGCAGTTCAGGATCCCCGTCCTCTCTCCCACACAGGTGAAAGTGAACCTTCCTCTGCCACCCCAGTCGCGTTCTCCGGTCCAAAATCCTGAGGATTTCCCCGATCTCCCCTCCCTCCCCGATGCGTCGGTCTTCGATGGCTTCCCCGTGCCTGAGGTGCACCTTCCAGAGGAGAGAGTGCTCGAGGTAGAGGTAGAGGCGTCAGATCTCGGGCCCGTCAAGGAGGTGCTTCGTGCGTTCCGCCAAATCATCGACGGCACATCGATCGATGATCAGATTGCGCAGGAGGAGAGCGAAGACAGCAACGGAGGGATCCTCGAAGACGAAGGTCCGTACGAACCTCCGTACGATCGCACCAGCATGCGCGGTGCGTACTGCCGCTTCGTACGCAGCATCTTGATTTCGCCCGATGCCAACGAAGAGAACCCCGGTGATGATCAGCATGGGGACCCCGAGAAGATCGTGCACGTCGAAGGGGACCTCAAGGAGCGTGTCGCACGCCTCTTCTCTCGGTGGATGCCGATCCTCCCAGAGGACCGGGCTGGCAGAACGGCCCGTCTGAACGAAGAATTTCCAGATCCAGATGTCCCGCCCACCTGCAAGGAGGATGTGATCTGCGCCTTCCTCCTCGGCGAACGAACCACGATGGTACCGTGGAAACTCTTCTTCCCTGATCAGACCACGGACTTCACCGCCCTCCGCGAGAACATGAAGTCACAGACACTTCCTCAGACGGACGATGAGAATCCGTATCTCCATGCCCCCGTGTCTCTGCTCAAGCGCCTCTTCCCATCTATCGATCTCCCGATCACGATCGATCTCACGGTCCAATGAAACTCTCTCGTCTCTCCATCGGCCTCCTCGCGAGCCTAGGCATCGTGATTACCTTCTTCACATCGAATGCGCGAGTCTCTAGCCAGACTTCGGCCTCGCCAGAACTCTGTCGAGCTCGGTTCATCGAGGAATTGGGAAAAGTACACGATACGTATCGTGCACACGTCTTCGGCGCGAGAGAAGGTGGAGACGACGGACTGGGTGTGTTGCTCTCCGGAGGTTCTGTATCAGGGGATGCCATCGGCAAGGGCATCTTCGAGACGAAGGGTCGACTGAGCTCGGAACTCATCGAACCGATCGTCGAGAGCTATCGCGTCCTTCGTTGCCGGAGTATCGCGATCTGTAATGCGATGAAAGCGTCGAACAAGCAGGACGGTGAGACTCCGTTGACCATCGATACGCTCGGGTGTGCAGCGGAGACGATCGACAGATACGCAGAGTGCAGGAAGACGAAGGAGGACCTCACGATGGACATTCCACATCTCGTGCTCGAGTGTGGGCGCACCGTCGCTCGTTCGCTTGCAGCTGAGCGTGCGACTCTTCGTCTCGCACTCTCCTACGACAGTGGGTACCGCGCTTCACTGCAGCTTGGGGGCATGATCGATTGGATGCAGGAGGATGCGCCAACAGCGGTGCTCGCTCCCCTGCAATCGATGGTCAACATGCTCGGGAAACTCCATGAGATCCCCTGTTTCATTGGTCAGTGTGATGACCCACGTCCTTCCACAATATCAGAATGACACCGAAGCATCTTCCCACGGGCGCTACACGGCATCTCTGGTCCGTGTGGCAGCGGCATCAAGGACTGATCGTCGTGCTCACAGGTCTCAGTATTCTTGCTGGGTCTTCGCACTATTTTCTCTCAGCAGCTCTCCTTGATGGCTCTCCTGACGCAGGCTCGGGTTCGATGAGTAGCAGCGAAGAACTGCGCATCTGTGCATCACAAGGCACGATGTTCGATGGGATCACGAACCTCTCGACGGTTCTGGAGACGTTTCGACAGCGTGTGAGTGCGATCGTAGAGGAGCGTGAGGGGTACCTGCGTAACAGTGCACGGTGGACCTGCCTCCCTCTTGATGGACAGCAGGGAGCCAATGACGCACCGGCGCCGGCGATCCTCCGTGCGCTCGCTGATGAACTCCCCGGCTGGAGTGTGCGGACTCCCGATGGCAGTACGATGCCTCGCCCCGTCACGTTCGCGTCCTTCGCATCGATCCTGAGTGAATTCGAACGTGAGTACGAATGCAAATTATCCGAATTCAAAGAGGATGCCTTCCTCATTGTCTATGCCGATCAAGACCAAGCGACTCCCACGGGGATCAAGGCGATTCAGGCCGACTTCATCGCTCGAGCACCGGCGTTTCGGAGCTTGCAGGACATCGAACGACAACGTGCACGCATCGCCGTCGAACGGACGATCCAGGACGTGCGTTCCTACGAGCTCAGTTACACCTATGCCAAGCAGCTCGTGTGTTTCCAGCGTGCGTCGCTCGACCTCAAGAATGAACTGAGTCTTCTGGCCGATACCGTCAGTTGCATGCCGAAGGTGTGGGATGCGCTCACGTCGCTCCATGACCCTCTCTCCTCCTCCAGCTCGTCCGAATGAGACGACTCTCCCTCCGTACATCGGGCATGCTCCTCCTGCTCTCACCGCAGGTTGTCTTCGCTGCATCGACGTTCGATCTCTTCTGGGATGAGTCGAAATTCTCTCGTCCATCGGTGATACCCACACACCAGGTGATGCAGTTTGTGATCAATGAGATGCGACACTGGGAAGGCAGAGGGATCGTCATCGGTGAGGATGATATCAAAGCGGCGATGCAGATGGACCTTGGTACGCTCTGCTTGAACAAAGTCGATGTGTCCGATCAGCCGCTGACGCATCTGCAGGAGATGGGGACTGAGGACACGGGATGCCTTGCCCTGCGCAAGGCGATCCTCTCACTCCTCTTTAGTGAAAAAGAGGCCATGGAACTTGGAAATGATCTCCTGTCTGCTGCGAACGGTTCCGAACTCTCGATTGCCGACGAACCTCACCGACTCCTGCGAGTCGGAGCACTCAGTCTGATCCTGAAGGAGATCTGGTCCGGCAAGGCTCTCGGGCTGATCCCGTGGGATACAGGCCCCGATCTCCAGAGGAAGGTGGATGATCTCGATGACAGCCTTCTCGCACTCACGAGCGAGGAACTTGACGCCGTGATTCTCCGTTTCCATTACGGCTACTTCCGTGATCAGAGAGAGCAGGATCCACGCTTTTCAATGGTCGGACTTCCCGTAGTCGATGCGCTGCAGCATCTCGCTGATGAGCTCGGTATCACTGGGGATCCGAAGGCGATCGGCGAATTTACAACTCCGGGCCCTGGTGCTGGAATGAGGACTCCGAATGTCGCTCTCTGGGCGCGCAAGGATGACATCGGATTGGGATGGATCCACCCACCACATTTCTCGCGTCTTCAGATCAGAGAGGCGGATCAGTATCCGGTGCTTGCCGACGAACCGGGAGCCACGACGCTCGCGTACCCATTCAACTACGGTGGATCGACCCCTTCGTCTCCTCCCGTGAAGTCACCGCTCTGTAGTCGTACCGTTGCACGATATGGGTATCTCTGCCGACGTGTTCCAGTGTCTCATTCAGAGTGCCAGAATGATGAAGAAGGCAAAATTTCCCTCGTCGAATGCACCGATGAAGAGGAGGTGACCGAGACGAAGCAAGGCCCCAGCATCTGTCTGGGGCTCGACAACCTGTACATCGATGACGGCACTCCTCTCGTCGAAGACGAGAATCCTGGGCAACTCCATCCAGACTTGACGCCTGCCGACACTGCACATCTCTGTTCGCCAGAGACGAAGATTCTGTATCAGGACGACATCAGCGCGCATGCGTGTTACATCGGGCTCTGTCTCCTCCAGTCGATGAGCGGCCACACGTTGATCCCGAATCGCAATCCTGTCCTCACGAATGAGACGACGTCTCCGTACGCCTCGTGTGTTCGTGCCGATCCACAGTTGGGTCTGTACAGTGAGGCTGCGCACGATTCCCCCTATCCTCTCCCCGACTACATCGGGCATCAGCTCGTGCAGGAGTTCGATCGCGAGTACTGCCAGAAGACGGGAGACGCTCCGCGTCCGGTGCTCGGAGACTGTGCCTTCTTCAGTAACCAAGTCACCGCTCAGCCGAGCTACTTGCAGCACACGGTCACGAATACCCTGGTGAACGAGGCCGCATCTGTAGCGAGGAATCAGGAGAATTTCCTCTCACTCGCCACCGCCATCGGGCAGCGTGTCTCCATCGATCAGACGGTCGTTCTCGAGAGAAAACTCTTCGCGGGTCTTGCGGCGTTCATGCAGCAGATGGCCGACCTCCTCTCGGAACTGAAGCGTGCACCGATCACAACGACCGCCTGTCCGTGGACGGGCCCTTTCCAAGTGTTCGGATCCTAACCATGCGTCGTTTCCTCCCTCTCCTCATTGGCTGTTCACTCTTTCTGCCTCAGACAGTGTCTGCGGAGGCTCTCTCTGCGTGGGTCCAGCGTGTGCTCGACCGCACAGATCAGGCGCTCTCACTCGCAGAGGGGCTCCCTGGCTCCGACCCTGTCCCTACGGTGATCGATCAGATCAAGAACAATCTCTCGGTGGTGCGAGATGCGAAGAGCGCCGTGTGGGATTTCGCATTGGAAGGGGAGTTCCTGAAGGAACGGACGATCTGTTTTCAGAGTGATCGGTTCCTCTTCCTCGATAAGATTCATACAGTCGAGGATGCGCTGACAACTGCTATCCAAGCAGACAAGACAGCATCTGCCTCCAGACTCCTGGATATCTATACCTTCCTCCTCGAGGCGTACCGTTCCTTCCTGCGTGGGTCCATCGATCCTTCCTTTGCAGATTCTCGCTTACGGTTCACCTACAGTTTCGAGCTTCCACTCGGAGACGCCAGCGCTCCCGATCGAGAAGAAGAGACGGATTCCGATGAACCACTGTGTCCATACACGACGGATTACGGTCCACATTCCATCGCCTACATCCCGCTTGCGAACGGCGAAGGGTCCGTCGAGGGCAGCTCGCTGTTCGATGTGAAGAGTTACGGTTGTGACAGGGACAAGGTCCAGCAGATCCTCGATCACCTGCCTGACCCCATTCCTTCCGATGCGTCGGAGGAGACGAGAGCACAGATCGATGCGATCCATGCAGAGGCGTCAGATCTGATCGACTTTCTGGACACATCGAATGCACTCGCGTCGGATCTGTACACACTCGTACGTGATGCCCTCTTCAATATCGAGAGTACGATTGCCATCATCACCGGCAAACCCGCGCCGACGGCATCGGAGGATCCTGTTGCTGCCCCATCGCACGATGCGAGGGAAGGATGCCTCCGTCCACCTGCCCCTGATTCCAGTCGCGGAGACTCTGGGGATATCGAGAGTATTCTCGCCTCATTCCCCGACTACTTTGATGCGAAGAATCTGCACATGGATCCGCTCACGCTCTCCCTCACCTTCGATCCCCCTTCAGACCTGACACTTCCGATCGGTGTGCTCTTTCGTTCCACGGACGATTTCTTTTCAGTGATGCCGAGTGCGCAGGGCTTGAGTCGTTCATTTTCGGAGCGAAAAGGGACGACAGGGTTCGACCGACCCTTCGAGCGTGCCCTCACGGATCATCCCCAAAATGACCTGATGATCAGTTGGATCTGGCGGTGGATCCAGCGAGGCGTACTCGGTTCTGTCTCGGCGGGTATCGATCGCGAGACGAGTTTCATCGAGTCGATCAGTCGCGATGCCTACGAGCGTACGCTGGAAGCAGTGCGGCCGCTTGAGAATGCAGCACAGGCACTGAGTGATGTGACCACAGAGGAGTTGCCGAAGAAGTACATTCCATCGCTCGTGTACTTCCTTCGACGGTCATGCATCGATGGCCACTGTCGTGAGACGCTCGACGCTGTAGGAAAACGCATCTTCAATCCCTACTGCCATCCGTACGTGTCGGGTCTGTATGCCAATAACCGCGTTGCGGAGAAGTGCTTCTGTCAGCCGAAGGATGATGACCATCAAGATGGCCTCGACCTTGCAGGATGTGATGTCAACGAGGACGATCCGAATTCTGGGAATGAGGATTGCCAATTCTTCAAGAAGTTTTGCTCGGAACACTTCAACGCCGACGATTATAGGAGTCTTGATGAGCAAGAGGGCGCACCGATTCTGTGCGGAGAGACGTCGTCTGCCTCTTCCGAATAGGATAAGCTGTTGCTGTGAAATCCTCCGACTTCGTCCATCTCCACTGTCACAGTACCTTCTCGCTCCTCGAGGCGGTGCCTTCCCCCGAAGAGATCATTCTCCGTGCCAAAGAACTTGGCCAGACTGCGGTGGCGCTTTCGGACAAGGGCTATACGTACGGCCTCATCGAGTTCTATAAAGCAGCGAAGGATCATGGCCTGAAGGCGATTCTCGGACTCGAGACCTACGTCGCCGCTCGCACGAGACATGACAAAGAGAGCTCCAGCGATACCCGTCGCTCTCCATTGGTCCTCCTCGCAGAGACCGAAGAAGGGTACCACAACCTCCTCCAGCTCGCGACGAAAGCTGCGCTCGAGGGCATGTACTACAAGCCGCGTGTCGATACCGAACTTCTGAAACAGTACGGCAAGGGGCTCATCGCCCTCACGGGGCCGTTGAGTGGTGCGATCCCGCAAGCGGCACTCGCCGGAGATGATCAGCGAGTGAAGATGCTCCTTGAGCAGTATCGATCTTTCTTTGGTTCTGAGAATGTCTACTTCGAGCTGAATGATCTACCGAATGTGCCAGGACAATCCGAAACCAATCAGCAACTCATCCGCTATGCGAAAGAATTCTCGGTGCCGCTCGTGGCCACGTGCAACAGTCACTACTGCAGACCGGAAGACAGCGAAGCGCACGATGTCCTCCTGTGTATCCAGAAGAACGCAAGCGTCACCGACACGAGTCGATTTTCGATGATGGGGAGCGATTTCTCGATGCGTCCGTTCGAGGAGATGGAGACAGCATTTGCCCACGTACCCGAGGCACTGGAGAATACGCGGGTCATCGCGGATCGGTGCAGCGTGAAGATTCCCTTCGGTCAGTACAAGATCCCCAGTTTCCCCGTGCAGGAAGGGCAAACGGAAGAGTCGCTCCTGAAGAGTCTGTGTGACACAGGTCTCGAGCGGCGGTATGGGGCGATCCTGAAAAAAAGCCCCGAGCGCACACAGGAAATTCAGTCTCGTCTTGCCTACGAACTCGAGGTCATCAAGAAAATGGGATTCTCTGGATACTTCCTCATCGTTGCTGACTTCATCTGCGAAGCGAAGAAGCGCGGCATCACCGTCGGTCCAGGGCGCGGATCGGCAGCGGGATCCATCGTGAGTTACGTGCTCGATATCACCACACTTGATCCGCTAGAGCACGGTCTTCTCTTCGAGAGATTCCTCAACCCCGAGCGTATCAGCATGCCGGATATCGATATCGACTTCGCTGACACACGTCGAGATGAAGTCCTCGAATACGTACGTGGGAAGTACGGTGCCGATCGCGTCATCCAGATCTGCACGTTCGGGACGCTCGCGGCACGCGCTGCCGTGAAAGATGTTGGCCGTGCATTCGGCGTGTCCTTCGCCGAGATGAATGCGCTTGCAAAATTGATTCCAGATCGCCCCGGTACGACCCTCGAGGAGGCTCTCAGCACCGACGAACTGCAGCAGGAAATTGGTAGCAACGAGACCTACCGCAAGATTCTGGAGATTGCACTGAAGCTCGAAGGCAAGGCGCGTCACGTGTCGGTCCATGCATGTGGTGTCGTCATCACACCCGAACCGGCAGTGCAGTACACCGCGCTCCAGCGTGCGCCGAAGGATGAGAACACCATCATCACCCAGTACGACGCGAAGCCGCTCGAATCGCTCGGCCTTCTGAAGATGGACTTCCTCGGCCTCAAGAACCTGACGATCATCCAGACGGCTCTCCTCATCATCGAGCGTATGCACAGCGTGAAGATCGACATGGCAACGATCCCAACGAACGACAGAAAGACGTTCGAACTCCTCTCGCGCGGCGAAACGACGGGGGTGTTTCAACTCGAGTCCGCTGGGATGCGGCGGTATCTGAAGCAACTGAAGCCTACTGCCTTCGACGACATCACCGCCATGGTCTCGCTCTATCGGCCTGGTCCGATGGACAAGATCCCCGACTACATCAAGTGCAAGAATGGCCAGAAGGATGTCTCGTACCTGCATCCCGATCTCGAGTCGATCCTGAAGCCGACGTACGGAGTGGGCATCTATCAGGAGCAGATTCTGGAGATGGCGCGCGTCTTTGCGGGTTTCTCCCTCGGGGAAGCCGACTTGCTGCGTCGGGCCATCGGCAAGAAGATCAAGAAGGAACTGAATGCACAACGTGAGAAATTCATCCGCGGAGCGGTCGCTCGTGGATACAAGGAGAAACTCGTGACGACGATGTTCGACGACGTCATCACACCGTTCGCGGGATACGGGTTCAACAAATCACACGGAGCGTGTTATGCGCGCATCGCGTACGAAACAGCGTACCTGAAGGCGCACTATCCGACGGATTTCATGGCCGCACTCCTCAGTAGTGAGGACGGTGACACCGACCGCATCAGCATCGAGATCGAAGAGGCGCGCGCGATGGGGATCGCGGTGCTGCCGCCGGATATCAACGAATCCCTCGCGCACTTCACGTCGCTCGAGGGCGGCAAGATCCGCTTCGGCCTCCTCGGCATCAAGGGAGTGGGCGAGAGTTCCATCCGTCAGATCCTGGCCATTCGCGACGGAGTAGATGGGAAACATCGGGCACCTTTTACGAGCATCGAAGATCTCGCCATGCGCGTGCCGAGTAAACTGCTCAACAAGAAATTGCTGGAGTCTCTGGCGAAGTCAGGAGCCTTCGACTCACTCGGAGAACGAGCGATGCTTGTCTCCCAGTATGACAAGATCGCCGACTGCAGCAAATCCACGTGTGACAGAGGCGCTTCGCAGGCCGATCTCTTCGAGTCTCTTGGGGGTGGCTCTGCGAATGCTTCCATCGCCTTCGATCCTACGGATCCCGCAAGTCCCCACCAGAAATTGATGTGGGAGAAGGAGACGCTGGGGCTCTATGTCAGCAGCCATCCGCTTGCAGGACTCAGGAAGTACATCAGCAAGAAGGCGAGACTCATCGAGACACTCACGGGTGATGACATCAACAGGAAGGTGACGGTGGCTGGCATCAGAGAGCAGATGAAACTGATCCATACGAAGAAGGGGGACACGATGGCGATCATCACGATCGAAGATCCCACCGGTCGCATGGAGGTGACGCTGTTCCCGCGAGTCTATGCCCAGTTCAAAGATCTCCTCGAGAAGCCAGATTCCTTCCTCGTACTCGCAGGCATGCTCGATATGCGTATGGGGCAGCCACAGTTGAAAGCGGAGGCGATCAAACGTGTCTCCCTCGAGACGATGGTGCAGAAGGCCAAGCAGGAAGGCATGTTCCATGAAGAGGAGACGAAGAACTGGAGTAGTGCCGGCAGTCGTCGCCATGGAGAAGAGGAGATCCCAGCAACGGTAGAGACGGGCGCGGATGAAGAGATCGCTCCCACCATCGTTCCAAGGTCTCCTGTCATGGCATCCCCCTCAGAGAGCCCTCTCGGCCCGCTCGCGGCGTGGATTCAGAGCGGCATGCAGACAGAAGAATCCCTGAAGAAGGTCGGGCTGGAAGGATATGTAGTGAAAGACGGAAAGTTGAAAGTGCCTGCCTGCCGGACAGGCAGGGAAAGTGAGGATGGAACTGTCAACCTTCCACTGTCCCCGTCCGACCGCATCCGGGCGGGCACTGTCCACAAGCAGTTTTCCATTTCCATCCACACCATCACACTCCCATCCCGCGCACCGAAACAACTCCTCCTCGATGTGAAGTCGATCTTCGAGACATTCCCCGGCTCCGAGAAGGTGCAGCTGAAGATCGGAGAGAAAGATGTGCCGGTGGGACTCACGATCACCATGTCTCCCTTGCTTGAAAAACGCATCGAAGAGGCGGTGAAGAAGTACGGAGAAGTGGAGAGTTGAGTTCTGCAGCGCGCCCAGAAAGGGCGCTCCAAAATACAGTGATAGAGAGATAAAATGGAGCGGGCATTCTTGCCCGCGTCGTTCGATTTTTCCTTTTCTTCGTTCATACTGCAGTCATGCACATTCTCCCCGAATCTCCGGAAGCCATTGATGCTGCTCTGACCGTCCTGCAGTCGGGCGGCATCGTCATCCATGCGACGGAAACCTGCTACGGCATTGCGTGTGACCTTACGAATCCAAAAGCCGTTGAGAAATTATTCAGGGTGAAGAAACGACCACCCGATCAGCCCGTCAGCGCGTTATTCCCATCGATGTCCAAGGCTGAGGAGTATGTCGACTTCTCTCCGCGAGCCCTAGAGTTAGCCAAAAAGTATCTGCCGGGTCCACTGACGATCGTGCTTCCAAGCAAAGCAGATTCCCCCAACCTCTTCGTCATGCCCTCTCCCCCTGCCCCTCTCCCCGTCCGACCGCATCCGGGCGGGCCGTTCCGGGAGAGGGGTGACTCGTTCCCCTCTCCCCGAAGGGGGGAGGAGTTAGGGGTGGGGGCGACGATCGGCATTCGCATTTCCTCCTTCCCTCTCGCGCAGATTCTGGCTTCGCGTTTTGGAAAACCGATGGCGACGACCTCAGCCAATCTTCATGGGCTGCCGAATCCTTACAGTGTTGCCGATATCCAGTTGCAGTTAGCAGACCAACAGCATCTTCCGGATCTCTTCATCGATAGCGGATCGCTCCCGATCGCTCCTCCATCGACCGTGATCGAAGTCATCGGTCAAGAGCTTAGAGTCCTGCGAAAAGGGGAAATTGCTATATATTAGAAATAATGTTATAATAGTAAATATGATGTCATATGAAGGGAATCTGGCTCGTCAGGAGGCTGCAGATAAGGCGGCACAGGAGATTGCCGGTTCTTTCCACGCCATTGAACCTATCCGTGAGGAGACGGGAGGCGAGATCTTCGCCCTGATGAGTGACAACAGGGATCAGCAGGCAATCATAGAAAAAGCGACCGCACTGAGAGTTCTGTTTAAGAGCCTGTCGTATGGCGATTACTGTATCCTGGAGAGTGCTCTTCAACGTGCCGATAAACATACTGATTTCTCTCTGGAGAGAGCCGATGGAACTCCGGCCCTTCAGCAAATCTATGATCTCCTAGGAGATCTCCAATCCAACGTACGTTCGGAAAGGTTTCTGAATGACGCACTCCTTCTCCTCCGCATATCGTTCCCGCTTGGCAAGAATGTCGTGAATGCATCGATGCAAGAGGACCCGCAACATCCCCTCAGTCTGGATGCTGGGAGACCTTGCAGTGTACAACATGCGACCATGAACGTGCAGCTTTCTCCGGAAGGCGATGACACCACACGCATTACCGTTTCTTCGGAATCTCCCGATACGCGTTCCTGTCTTCTCTCCGAAGGGCAGACGATCATTCTCGGGCGCAAACTCGTGATGAATAGCTGTTTTGGTGTCAACATGGGCGACGGAATAACCATGCTGGTCTCGTTGCCCGTATCGGACAAGTTCGTATCGCGTGGCGCGGTGCTGATCGGTCGTCACCACGGGAGGATCTTCATCTTCGATCGTGGCGCGCGTAACAGTATCAGCGCAACACAGCAGGACCTCAGAGTCGAGTATGACCCGAATGCCGAGAACCCGAATGGCAGTCTCGGTCAGAGCATCGTCAGCTACGGGTCAGATGCGGCATTTGGTGTATGATTCGCCCAATCTCATGCGCTGCCCCCGCTGCAAATCCGAAGACACCGCCGTGATCGACTCCCGTCTTGCAGAAGACGGGCGCGCCATCAGACGTCGGCGCGAGTGTGGCAAGTGTGAGCATCGTTTCACGACGTTCGAGCGTCAGGAATTGGCGTCACTCATTGTTGTCAAGCGGGACGGCACGCGTGAGCCCTACAGCCGCACCAAGTTGGAGCGCGGCATCTGGATCGCCTGCACGAAGCGGCCGGTGTCCCAGAAGGACATCGACAAGATGCTCAGTGATCTCGAGGAGAAATGGGGCAAGAATAAAGAAGAAGTGGAAAGTTCCACAATCGGAAGCGACGTGATGAATGCACTCGCGAAGCTCGACAAGGTGGCCTACATCCGCTTCGCCTCGGTGCATCGCGAATTCAAGGATGTCGCCGAGTTCAAGGAGGAGCTTGGGAGATTGTTTAAGTAGAGCAGCCCTCACTCCGGCGCTGATGCGCCACCTCTCTCCATAAAAATGGAGAGAGGATGTCTAGGAATGAACTCGTATTGTTATGGAACGCGGGCCCCCTCCTCTCCATTTTTATGGAGAGGAGGTTGGGAGGTGAGGGCTGTACCAGAAATTTTCTGTCAACTTCTGTTCTTTCTTCCGCTATCCTCCTCCCATGCTCCGTACCCATACTTGCGGCGAACTCACGGCAGAACACGTTGGCAAAGAGGCGACGGTCTGTGGCTGGGTGAATACACGCAGAGACCACGGCGGGCTCATTTTCCTCGATGTGCGCGATCGCTACGGGCTCACGCAGGTCGTGTTCCATCCCGAGACGGACGAGACAGTCTTCGCCCTCGCTGAATCCGTGCGACCCGAGTGGGTTCTTCAGTTGAGCGGTATCGTCTCCAAGCGTCTCAAGGGAACGGAGAACCTCAGGATGCCGACCGGGGAGATCGAGCTGGTCGTCTCGAAACTCGAAGTGCTGAGTCGAGCGAAGACCCCTCCGTTTGAGATTGATTCGCAGAAGCCTGTCAACGAAGAATTGCGTTTGCAATATCGTTATCTGGACCTTCGGAGGGCTCAGATGCAACGAAATATTACATTGCGTTCTCGGGTGTTCCAGATCATCAGGAAATATTTCACGGAGCAGAACTGTCTCGAGATCGACACCCCGTGCCTCATCAAGGGTACGCCGGAAGGTGCTCGCGAATACATCGTCCCGTCGCGCGTGTATCCCGGCACGTTCTTCGTTCTCCCGCAGAGTCCCCAGCAACTCAAGCAACTCTGCATGGTCGGCGGGCTGGATAGGTACTTCCAGATCGCACGCTGTTTCCGCGACGAAGACCTGCGTGGTGATCGGCAGCCCGAGTTCCTCCAGCTCGACTTCGAGATGAGTTTCTGTGAGCAGGCGGATGTGCAGAAGATCGTGCAGGGGTCGATCGAGCAGATCATCGCTCAGTGCAGCAGCAAGAAACTGAAGTGGGGAAAAGTCGGCAGCTTCACATGGCAATTCGTGACGGATACGTACGGTTCCGATAAGCCCGATCTGCGGTACGATCTGCCGATCGTCGATGTCTCGGAGATCGCGGCAGGTTGCGGTTTCAAGGTGTTCGAGGAAGCACTGAAACTCAAGAATGGGGTCGTCAGGGCTCTTCGCGTTCCGGGAGGAGCCGTGCTTGCTCGCAGCGAGATCGACACGTGGACGGAGCTTGCGAAGGAGCTCAAGGCTAGGGGACTTGCCTACATTCTCTTCAAGGAAGATGGACCCCAGTCCCCGCTTCTCAAATTCTTCAAGGACGGGTTCCTAGGTCAGCTCATCCAGAGAACCGGAGCGAAGACGGGTGATGCACTGTTCTTCGGCGCCGATACGGTGAAGATTGTCTGCGCCGCCCTCGGTCGGATTCGAAGCGAGTCCGCAAAGCGATTCACTCTCATCGACGAGAAGACGCACGCACTCTTCTGGGTGACGGACTTCCCGATGTTCGAAGAGAACGATGACGGTTCGCTCACGTTCTCACATCACCCGTTCACCAGTCCGAACGTCGATGAGTGGAAGCATCGGAAGGAGGAACCCCTCAAGGTGCACTCCGTCTGTTACGACCTCGTGCTCGATGGGTACGAACTCGGTTCCGGTTCCATCCGTATCCACGATCCTGTGCTGCAGTCTCAGGTCTTCGACATGCTCGGCATTTCCCCAGAAGATCAGCAGAAACGCTTCGGCCATATGCTGAATGCATTCGAGTACGGCGCGCCTCCCCACGGCGGCTTTGCGTATGGCATCGATCGCGTCGTGATGATCCTCGCTGGTGAGCCGAACATTCGCGAAGTGACGCCGTTTCCAAAGGACCAGAAGGCAAAAGATCTGATGCTCGGAGCTCCGGCTCCCGTGCCTGCAGAGCAGTTGAAAGAACTACAGCTTTCCCTCGATCAGGAGTAGGGAAAATGGCAAGGGTATGCTATACTACGAGGATGTCTACGAATCCTCCTCCATCGACGGTCGGTACGGCGGGGGCTCCATCGGATGGTGGGCGTGAAGCCGCTCGAGTCGCTCGTCTGGGGAAGGAACGTGCGGAGAGGGAAGCGAAGCTCCAGCAGCATTTGCGGGAGCAGCATGCAGAGGAGCAGCATAGAGCACAACGGGCGCTGGAACAGCGCTCGTTCGATGCGTCCGATCACAAGAGAGCGCAGGAGGGATATCGCATCGAGATGCACGCTCGCCAGAGTGAAATGGAAGATCGGAAGCTTGCACAGGAGAAGGAGGAGAAGAGAGGTGTGGAGCAGAAGCATCGACGCGAAGAAGAGGTGAAGCGAGAGAAGAAGTACATGAGCAAGCTTCGTGAGTCAGGGGAACTGAAGATGGTTGAGCAACATCGTCAGAGCATGGTGAAGCGTGACTATGAAGCTGGCCGGCAGAATGCGATGATCAAATTGCAGGCCAAGTTGCAGATGGCGAAGCAGGCGGAGTCTGCCCACCTCGAGGAGATCGAACGTGAAGTGCGTGCACGCAAGGTTGTGATCGAAGGCGAGACCCACGCGGAGCTCTATCATCTGGAGGGCACGTATCGCATGCGGATCCATACACTGGAGAGTGAACTTGCTCGCGATACGGTGGGAGCACGAACAGGGAGTCTTCGTGAACAACAGCAGAAGCGCTCTGTTCTCGAAGCCGAAGTCCGCACCAAGCGTCAACGTGTTGACAGAGAAATCGAAGAGCAGAAACAGCAGATCGCGATGCACGATCGCACGAAGAAAAATTCCATCGATTCCGATGCGCAGGTGAAGCGGATCGAGATCGCCGCCGAACACCAGCGTGCCAATCGTCTAGCGGAGCAGTGGTATGGTGACTGCCTCAACGAACTCAAGAGGGCGTACGATGAGCAGCACTCCAAACGAGGAGCATAACGCAGTACAATGATTGTATGCCCAGGTGGCGAACCTGCCTCCCGGAGGGAGGATGGCAGACCTGCCTACCGGCAGGCGCGTCTTCCTTCCCTATTTCTCTTCTATGTTTACAGTCTATGTGCTTCGTAGCCAAAAGCGAGAATATTGGTATGTAGGACTCACTGCCAATCTTGAGCGTCGTGTTACTGAGCATCAGGATGGCAGAGAGCGTACGACAAAACCTTATCGTCCGTTTGATCTTGTACACACTGAAAATTTTACAACTCGACCTGAAGCTCGAAAGAGAGAAAAATACTTAAAGTCAGGCTCTGGAAAAGAATGGTTAAAAACCCCTGCCGGGGTGGCGAAATGGCAGACGCATCAGCCTTAGGAGCTGACGGGAGCAATCCCATGGAGGTTCAAGTCCTCTCCCCGGCACCACCGATTGTCGCGTTCTCCCGCCTCGCCTATGCTAGGCGTATGAAGAGAGCGATAGGATCAAGACGTGCTGTCATCGCATGGGTAGGTGCTGTGGTGCTCATCCTCGTCTCCCTTCTCACGTATCAATCTTTCCGGCAGGGATACAACATTCCCGTCTGGCAGGTCGACCACTTTGACCATGCTGATTTTCGTTACGTTGCAGAGATCTTCTGGGGAGAACCTCATGACCTTCGTACCTATCAACCAGATTTCTCGGAGGATTGGGGTCGCTACTTGGACGCCGTCCCCTTCCGGGGCATCGGTGTTGGGACGTACTACCTGACACTCCGTGCGTTGATCGGCTTCGTGAATCCTGGGGTCGCAGCGGACCCCATACGCTTAGGTGTGTTCATCGCTTGGTCGATGAAGCTTCTGCTCGCTTCTGCATACGCGATCTTCTTTGGGGTCTGCCGTCGTCGCGTTGGCACGCGCCTCGCTCTCCTCTGTCTCGCTCTCCTTCTGTTTCCTTGGAAAACGTGGATCCTCATCGAAGAGATGCTCGTCGAGCCGCTCGTCCGGATTCTCTTCGTCCTAGCGATGAGCGTCCTTCTCTCCATCCACGAGTCTCGTGGACGGCTTCGCCTTGGCGCTGCGCTCTTCCTCTTCCCCTTCCTCCTCGCTGCACACCTCAAAGCTCCGTGGATGTTCTATCCCCTCCTCATTCTTCCGGCGATCGTCCTTCGTCTGCATGCGGAGAAGCTCTCCCTCAGGCATGCACTCCCAGCAGTCGCTCTGACCCTCTGCGTGCCGCTTACGCTCCTCCTCGTCAATGTTCTTTGGTGGCAGGATCTCACACTCTCTCCTGGGGCGGGACTCCATGCACAGTTCAAGACGGGGGAGTACACCTCTTCGCTCTGCAGATCCCCCACTCCTCTGGTGACTGTTTTCTGTAACAGAACGACTAAGCTCAACAGTTGGTGGAACGTGTACATGGGGCCGGATGCACTTCCCGAAAATTACCGCGCACTCGATCGTGGTGTTCTTCCCTACATCCTCCATACACCACAGCGGATGATCACCGATGCCTTCGATGGACTTCGGGTTGCGAGCAATGTCCCCGAAGGCGCTATGGATATTCTCCCGTATGGGGCTTCGCTCGTGATCCTGCTTCTGGATATTTCTACATGGATTCTTCTTCTCGTTGGACTCTTCCAAAAAGAAACCATCCTCCTCTCAGCCGCAGGTCTTGGCCTCTGGATCATCCCAGCAATCGGTGCAATCTTCGCATTGTACGATCCACGCTATCATCGACCGATGGCTGGCATTCCTCTGATTCTTGCGATTCTGATCGCAGTGAAGCTGTATGGAATATGGAAGAAGAATGGAAAGCAGCAGAAAAAATCGCTGTAGGTTTTAACCACTCCATATTCCGAAGAATCTATCTTGTGATTCTTTAATCACTCACTTCGCAGAAGTTTTTTGCAATTCCTCAACTCTCCTCCCGACTGCGATCTTGAAAAAAGAAAGAATTTGTCTCCTGTGAATAATCCGATAGAACTGATCTCTTTGCTTCTGAGGAATGGGGGCTTGTTCTGCTTGCGACATCAATAAGTTCACCGCGATACTGTTGTCAGTTTCTGTGAAAATTTTAGAAAGATCTTCGCTCGTTTTCTTGAGCGCAGACAGATTATTCTTATCCAATCCTCGTACAACAAGGATACACTTTTGTATCAACGTGTTGACACTTTTTACTATATCCACCATAGCGGTATTGAAGGTGGGTGTTGTATCGGTATATTCCGTCATCGTTGTTACAATGTTCATTTGGGCCTCAAAAGGCAGTTTCTTGAATGCAGATGTATCAAAACTCTCGAATGTCTTTGGATTTTTTTCTTCTTGGAAAGTTGGGGGTCCATTCTCCTCTTTTTGCGCTTCACCTGATTTCTTTTCCTCACTCTTTTTCTTTCCTATCACGTTCCAGCGGCTTTCCTCCTCCTCCTTCTTCTTCAGATCTTCTAGTTTCTTTTCCAACACTTTTCGTGCAGTAACCAGTTCCTTCAGCTTCGTTTCCAGCTCCGCGAGTTTCAACTGATACGCCTCGGTCTTTTCAGAGTCTCCAGCATCCCTCCTCATGGATTCCTTCAACTCGTCAATGTTTTTCTGCAGACCTTTCTCCGTTCCATTCGACAGGGAGATCTGTGTCTCCAGTGACTTCTTCTCCTTCAAAAATTCCTCCTGCGTCTTCTCCTTCGTTGCTGCTTCAGCGGCCTTGTCTTTCGTCTGCTTGATCGCCTTCACATCCTTCCCCTTCAGGCTCGTGCTGTCTCCGAGTGCACTCACGATCTGGAGGAGCCCCATGAGAATACCAAACAGACGTTCCATGCTGTCTTTCGGATGCATCTGAATGTTGCTTGGATCAAAGTTTGTCGATTCGATATCAACTCCCATCATGCGCATCGTTCCTTCCGCCATCGAGCGCTCATACTCATTCTTGGCAGTGCGATAGCGATTGATGAGCGAGGTGATGGTCCTACGAGCGCGCTCGGTGAGCGGTGCACCCTGTTCGTAGGAGAGACGACTTTCATTTCCGATGCGATCGAGGACGTTCCTCTGCTCTGGTGTCAGTGTTTGCAGGAACTGCTCGGCTTCTGGCGATGGTCCTCCTTGTGCGGTTCCGAGGAGGACGCCGCAGACGCTCTGTTGTACTCCTTGCGGGAGCGCCGTGAACCCTTGCATGACACCCATGAGCATCTGCTGAGCCCCTATGGGGAGTGTCTCGTAGACGCGCACGACCGGTCCCTGCAGTTGCTGCGGCAGTGTCTGGATCTGTTTCGCTGCTTCCGGTGGCTGGATGCGCTGGAGTCGCTCGTTGAGGTCGAAGCGCATCTGTTCGCCCTGCTTCGCAAAGCGTGGGTCGTCGGGCCGTGGGATGCCTGGGGACTGCGGCGCTGAAGGTGCGGAAGCAGGTTGTGCAGTGGGAACGAGATAATCTATTTCCCGCTGGATACTGTTGATCTCTTTTTCTATCTTCAGGATTCGTCCTGCGATGATCATGTTGCGACCGTGGCTCATTTTCGAGAGAGCAGCGATCATCGACTTCTTCTCTCTAATGGTATCGGTCAGGAATCTCCGTCTGCGTTCAATTCGCTGTGCTTCCTGAGCGGGGTTCTTCCTCGGGTGGATGGAAATAAAATCTGATTCCCTGCTGATCGACCACGGCGCGTTTTGCCCTTTCAGATGTGCATTACGTCTCGTGACATAGTCTTCGATCTCTTTTGGTGATTTCCCTCCGACGAAGTGCGAGAACATACACTGCTCCATCTGCTTGACTTGATCCCATTGCTTGTTCGCTTCTGCGGTTGCTTGCATCAGCTGCGGTGATTGCATCAGATGGTTGAACACGTCCTGAGGATTTTCCCCATAGAGCGAGAGAACGGGAACCTTCTGGACTTCTGGAACCTTTGCAGCGTTCTGCTCCTCAGGTGTTCCTCCTGCAAACGCAAGGAGACGCATCTCTCTCGAGGACCAGTCTCTGCCGACGGAGAGGGAGACTGGAAACATTTAGATGGAGAGAGTGGAGGACATCTGCGATGTAATCGATTGCAGCTGGATTTCGTCTTCTCCGGAAAGTTCCTGTTCCAGCGACTGCATCGCGGTGCGTTTGTAGGTGTGAAATTCTTGCATCCATCGATGCATGAATTCCTCGGATCTTTGGTCATATTCCGCGTACGCTGCATGGAAGCGCGCAGCCAGCTCTTCTCTCTCTTCAGGGCTCGCTGTGGTAGCCTCACGTTTCGTCCGCTCAAGATTTTCAGTGAGCAGTGCCGGCTCGATGTCGATCATGATGGAGTCATACAGCTCAGGGCCCGTCAGGAGCGGCAGGTCCAGCGTGGAGAAGGCAGGGGGGGTCGGCATGGGAGTGAGATGAATTTTTCTAAGTATTATAGCAGAGAACGAAGTTTCGTACAAGAATCCCCGTGCAGCACTCTTCTGGATGTTTGGTACGATGCGCTCATGCGTGTGACCCTTCCACTTCTCTCGCTGCTCGTTCTCCCCCTCACAGCGTTCGCTCTCACGATCCAGCCTGCGACGCTCTTCCTCGATGTTCGTTCATCGAGTCCCGAAGCGGCGGGGATTCATCTGCTTGCCGCCGATGGCATCGTGAATGGCTACAGCGACGGGCGTTTCGGTCCCACAAGACAGATCAATCGTGCGGAGTTTCTGAAGATCGCGATGAAGAGTGCCTCGACGATCTCGTCGGAATTCGCACCCGAAACGTGCTTCCCGGATGTCAAGAGTGACGACTGGTTCAGCCTGTTCGTCTGCACAGCAAAGGCGAAGGGGGTCGTGCGTGGCCGTCCCGATGGTCTCTTCCACCCCGAACAACCGGTGCAGTACGACGAAGCGCTGAAGATACTCACACTCGTTTTCGACTACACGATTCCCGCCCTCACGAGTGGCGATTGGGCCGAGCCGTACTACCGTGCGGCGGCCACGAAGTCCGTTGATCTTCCGATCACGATCCGGTTCGATACACCCCTCACACGCGGCCTCGCCGCGCGCCTCGCCGCCGCATTCCTCGCTGAGTCCGCTGGGCAACTCCCCGCACTTCGCCTCGCGGAGGCAGGACAGTATTCTAGGTCATCAGAAACATCCTCATCGAGCTCATCTTCCTCTGAAGCATCGCTCGCACCTACCGCACCTACCGTCCTTGCCCAACCTCCTCCACCTTCTTCAGCATCACTCTTCACGCTCCCGTCCGTCAGTCATTTCCTCGTGCTCGGACAGAGATCGGATGCCATTGCCAATCTCTCGATCACCAGTCGTGGCGAGACGGCTCGTCTTGTCTCCGCACAGGTGAAACTTTTTTCAGAGGTCACAGCTCTCGATACGCTCGAGCTCGTGAATGCCCTCGATGGGACGGTTGTGATGACCCTTCCACGCAGGACCACAACGGATCTGTCCGACTACAAGATGACGTACGAAGCGCAGATCGATCTCGCTGATCAACTGAGAATTCCTGCAGACAAACCTCTCCAGCTCGTGCTCCGTGCGAAGATCCGTAGCATCGACAACAATGGTGCATCCGAGCAGTTCCTCCAGGTGCGCACATTCTCCGTGACGACCTACGGTGAGACAACGCAGAACACCATCAATCATCCAGCCGTCGCTCCGTTCCCTGCTCACCAAACATCATTCGGTCGAATCGTAGGCGTGCAGAGAGTGTCACCGGAACGTTCGACGATTCTCTCTGGGACCGGAAGCAGTGTGAGTACATTCTCGTTCAGTGGCAGTGTGCTTGCGGGGAAATCATTGACCATCGAGCACGTGGCGTTTCAGATGCTCAAGACTGGTGGCGTGACGGTGAGCAATTGGCGGATTCGTCCACAGGGATCGCAGATGTCCATTCCCTGCACGGTGAGCCAGACGGACGGCTCGGTACTCACGTGTACGAATCTAGGTTCCATCGGAACCCTCGGGGCGTCATCTCTGGTTCTCGAGGTCCTCGCGGACATCGCTGTTTTCCCGAGCACGACTTCTGCAAGCCTCGAGATTGATCTCGCTTCGGGTGGTTCACCCTCGTCGTTTGGCAGTGTTCAGTGGACGGATCAGTCGGGACATTTCCGCTGGATCGAAGGACCATCGCCCCCTACGAAGGGGACGAAATGGCAACCTTAGAAGTTGGCTGAGATCACGAGCAGGAAGGCTCCTGCGAAGGTCGTGTAGAGCGTTGCGAGAACGCACAACTTCTCGTAGTGACTCTGTTCATGAGGCAACATATGGATGTGTGTAAAGAAGTAATGTTACTATTATACAATACTTCTATCTATTTAGCAAGTACCCTCTTGAGCTCTCTAGCCATGCCTTCCACAGCCTTTGAGGCCTCTTTCTGCCAGTCGGAACCCTTGGAAGCGTAGAGAATGCCACGGGAGGAGTTCACGATGGCTCCGGTTCCGTCTGCAAGAAAGCCTGTGCGGCAATCTTCCGCTGTTCCCCCCTGCGCCCCATAGCCGGGAATGAGGAATGGAACATGCGGCATGAGGGTCCGGAGGTACGTGAGTTCTTCGGGGTAGGTCGCGCCGATGACAGCGCCGATGCAGCTGAGATTGCTCTGTTGTCCAAGTCCAGCGGTTGCCCAACTTTCGACCAGCTGTGCGAGGTGTTCGTGCACGACTTCGTCGCCGATCGGAAGATCCTGCAGCTCACCGGAGCTCGGATTACTCGTTTTTACGAGGATGTAGATACCACGATCATTCTTTGTACACGCATCGACAAATGGCTTGATCCCATCCGAGCCAAGGTATGGTGACACCGTCAGCGCATCGATCGGCTTGTCTTCTCCTAGGTACGCTTCAGCGTACGCATCGCACGTTGAACCAATATCGTTGCGCTTGCCATCCGCGATGACGATCAACCCTTTCTTCTGCGCGTAGCCGCAAACCTCGAAGAAGACTTTCATTCCTTCCCACCCGAGTAGCTCGAAGTACGCGAGTTGCGGCTTCACCGCACATGCGATATCGCTGACTGCATCGATGATTCCCTTGCAGAATTTCTCGACACCCGCTGGAGATTTTTCGATGCCTTCGGGCAGTTGCTGCAGGATCGGATCAAGACCGACACACACGGGTGATGTTTTTTTGATGCGCAGAGCGAGACGATCGGCGTAGTGCATACGACCCTGATTCTAGACTTCTTTGCAGTATTTGACAAACATACTTGTAATATGTTTTATTATCTCTATGCAGAGCAACCTTCGAACCCTCAATCCACTGCCGTCTGATGATCCTGCGGTCGACTGGAGCGAGCCTGCAACATGGGTATATAGGAGTGCGGATGCTGGAAAAGCAATCGAAGAAGCGAAGAGCATACGAGGTGCAGTCGCTGCATCCTATGGTCTTCGTACGGCACTGCATGGTTCCCCTATTCTCCATTCCGGATTCTCGCTGGAAAGTATTGACCCCATGCATCTCGCCTCACTGAAGACGGGGATAGAGGAGGAATTTCCGCGATCAGTCAATCCCGGACTCCATGAACATCTGGATCTTGCCGGGGTAACAGCACGGACAATTGTAGAGCAATTGCGTGGCAGAGTTCCTGGGGTTCTTCCTCCTGTTGCAGCCGAGACGGCAAGCTATCTCAACGACATCGGGAAGCTTTCAGGTGTCTTCCGTTATTTTCTCAATGATGTGCTTGGTGATGCGATGCTCAGTCGCATCGGCGTCCGTTCCGACATCACCGCGGCATTCCAACCGCTCCAGTCCTACATCGGCCCTTTCACGAATGCTGAGTATCGGAAGAAGAACGAGACAAACGCTGCTCAGGGGATCCGCCAGTATGCGGATCGTGTTCTCTCTGTACTCACTCCCCCGCAGAAGATTTGGATTCTTTCAGATGTGTTAGGCAGGAGGAGCAAGGAAGTAGCAGGTGCATTGACCACCTTCGACGAGATGCTTGCGTATCACAGTAAGACGCGCAGTTCGCCTGATGCCTATGAAGATCTCATCAAGGAGAAGGCGCTCTGGCCTGCCGAGATTTATGCCTACAATCATATGGCCGGATGGAGCGAGGGATGGGCGCACATCTACAGAACCATTCGAGACGATATAGAGACTATCGGGATTGATCTTGGTGATATTCGTTCGCGTGTCGCCGATCACTATCCGCTCGAGAAATAGGTAACACTTACACCCCCACTGATTGTCGATACTGCAGCGCCTCCGCGATGTGTACGACGTCGATCCCTTCGCTGCCGGCCAAGTCTGCGATCGTGCGTGCGACTTTGATGGTGCGGTGGTAGGTGCGTGCCGAGAACTGCAGACGCTCGGCGGCTTGTCGAAGGAGCGTCTCGCTCTTCTTGTCGAGCGGGCAGAGAGATTCCAGATCCTTCACGCTCATCTCTTTATTCGTGGAAATACTGCGGCCCTTGAAACGTGCGATCTGACGTGCGCGTGCGCCTGCAACGCGGGAACGGATGACCGCACTCGTCTCTGCTGAAGGATTCTTCTTCCCCTGCAGATCCGCGATCTCGACTGGCTGCACATCGATCGTCAGGTCGATGCGGTCCAGCAGCGGTGCGGAGATTCTCCGCTTCATCGATGCCGCTGATGCGGCAGAAAACTTCGGTGGGTTCATCGCGGCCACAAGGATGAAATCAGAGGGAAAGGTGACGGTGCCCTGTGCTCGGTTGATCGTGATCCGCCGATCCTCCATCGGTTGCCTCAGCACCTCGAGGACCTGCGGTGGGAACTCCGCAAGTTCATCGAGAAACAGGACTCCTCTGTGTGCGAGCGAGATTTCTCCGGGAGAGGGATGTTGTCCGCCACCGACGATGGCGATGCCACTCGCGGTGTGGTGCACCGTGCGAAGCGGACGCTCTTCGATCAGTGGCGTGGAGCTAGGGAGGAGATTTGCAACCGAATAGATGCCGGTGACCTCGAGCGATTCATCTCGTGTCAGTGGAGGCAGGATGCCGCGCAGTGCATTCGCGAGGAGCGTTTTCCCAGAGCCCGGTGTCCCAGAGAGCAGCACGTTGTGGCCTCCAGAAGCGGCGATCTCCAGTGCGCGTTTCGCCTGCGCCTGTCCTCGAACATCGGAGAAGTCGACGATGGGAAACGTACTTGGTGCACAGGCGGGGGTACTGATCACGGGAGCCTGCATCTCGCCGCGAAGACAGGCGATGACATCCGTGAGCTTAGCGAGCGCGAGGATCTTCATGCCAGGGACGAGCGCCGCTTCACTTCCATTCATCTCCGGAACGACGACTGTTTTGAGTCCCATCTCGCGTGCTGCGAGGACGCAACTCAGGACCCCCGTGACATGTCGCAGGGATCCGTCGAAGGCGAGTTCGCCGAGGAAGGCAGTCTCTTTCAGTGCGGTGGTCGGGAGCTCGATGATGTCATTGCTCGCAAGGACGCCAAGTGCGATAGCGAGGTCGAACCGTGAGCCTGTTTTGCGGATGTGTGCGGGAGCGAGGTTCACATTGGTCGTGCGCCCCATGGCGGTCCGGTATCCAGAGGATTTGATGGCCATGATGACGCGGTGCTTGCTCTCTTGAATCGCCGTATCTCCGAGGCCTCCGATGAAGAAATGCGCTTCGGAGGAAGGAGTGACACCGATCTCCACTTGGACAGGGAGGGCCGTGAGTCCGAAGGTAGTGAATGAGGTGAGTTGTGTGAGCATGGGAGACCGCTGAGGAGGAGATAGAAAACGGTGAGGTAGCCCTATGGTGTACTTACGTACACCTTTCTGCAATACTGTGATGCAGACAGGAAGTAGAAGTATGTTCTTATCCTTTCCCCTCCACCATGCTCACCACCAGAGAAACAGGAATCCTCGGCGAAGAAACGGCTGCACAGTCTCTCGAGAAGAGCGGCTACATTGTTCGTGAGCGCAACGTCCGGTTCGGAAAATTTGAGATTGATATCGTGGCCTTTGACCCTGTGCAGAAGATGATTGTCTTCGTCGAGGTGAAGACGAGGACGCAGTATTCGGATGCGTATCCGATTCACTCCGCGATGCATTACCGGAAACGTCGTTCGATGAGGAAGGCCATCGCACGCTGGGTCATGGAACATCAGTACGACGGCCCCGCTCGCACCGATGTGATTTCTGTGTCAAGCGGCAGAGTCGTGGAACATCTGAAAGATCTTGGATCGGAGTTCTATTAATACATCAGTAGCACCCTAGTACTTTGACACTTCATGCTCGACTACTTGTGGCACAGCATCTCTCTCGAGGGTTTTCTCTTGCCTCCATTTCCTGATTTCTTCCATGGGATTTCGGAAGACAGAGACGACCGCCAGCATTCCAGCAAGAGCCAAACCTGCAACGGTAGCAATCCTCCGTTGTTCAGTTGGAAGATCTAACTCTGATTTTCTAGATTCCAGAGGAGGCGTATGAGATTTTTCATCGTCCCAATCGAGAGGATGACCCAGACGGAAGACGTTCGGGGTAGGATGATTTTCATCGCTGGGGCCGTGGTCATAGCGCACGAATCTCCCAAAGTCAGTTGGCATAAAGATATATAGGAAAACATTAGTAATTATTGTCCATATTCGCCGTGGAGTCAAGAGACGACTTTTGTGCTACAATAAGAGGATTTCCTCTCAACCAATACCTAGACACTCTCACCCTCGGCGACAGTTCGCGACTCTGAGCGGGGCGCTCGCCATCGCGATCGTTGTGCTCACCGTTCTCTTCGGTCGGTTGAGTCTTGCCGATGGCGTCTGTGGAGATGGCGCGATCGATAGTCCGGAACAGTGTGACGACGGCAATCTGAAGAATGGTGATGGATGCACGAGCATCTGTATGGTCGAGCAGTGCGGCAATGGTACGCTCGATACCAAAGAGCAGTGCGATGACGGAAGTACGACGGATGGCGACGGATGCAGTCACTCGTGCCTGATCGAATTCTGTGGAGATGGCGGGGTGGATGCTGGCCGTGGAGAGACGTGTGATGATGGCAACGGAGTCAGTGGTGACGGTTGCGATGCTTCGTGCAGAACAGAGGGATCTGATGTTCATGCGAAGCAGAAGGAACTCGACCTCGTCATCGAGGCGCCTCTCCCAGAGGTGCTCCACCAGAGTGCTGGTGAGCAGACGGTAGTGGTGACATCAGATGCATCGCAGACTGCGGTTGCGGCGGAGAGCATTGCCCCCACGCCGACGACTCCCCTGCAGGCCACTCAGGCCAAGAAATTTCTTGCGAGTCCGGAGAGTGACGAGCTCAGGTCGCACCTCACTGCGGAGCAAGATAGTCAGCTTGGGCAGATCCTCTCGGCTCTCAGTAGTGGCGAACCACTGACTCCCCAGGAGCGCGTGTGGGCGGGGGAGCTCCGTGATGCCATTGCAGAGGCGCAGGCAGCCGAACGTGAACGGTACACGAATCTCCTCCGAGCATTCATCACGCCCATCAGTGCGCAGGTGATGGATGAGAAACACCTCGATGCCTCTCGTCTCGTCGACGTTGCTCTCCCTCTGGCGGTCACCGAACTCCAGCAGGCAGTCGAGGTCATTCAGCGCGGAGAGCTGAAACAGCAGGTGCTCTCCGACAGCGCAAAACTCAAGCGTCTCGGCATCGACATCGAGAGTGCAGTCCCCAGAGACACACTCGAAAAACTCGATAGCCATCACTCGATCGCTGTCTTCGAAGCCATCAAGGATCTGAAGGAGGCGGCCGAAGAGCATGCGACCACCAACCTTCCTGCCTCCCTAGGCAGTATCCAGAGTGAAGCGGAGACACTCCGACAGGCACTGCCCATCCTCGAGCGTGAGTACGGACTCCGTCACGATGAAGCCGATAAACTCCTTGCGGATATTACGAGCATTGCAACGCAGACGAATGCGCAGAGTACGGATCGGCTCGTCAATAGCGTTCACCGTTTTCTTGGCTTCCTCGAACGCAAGAATGTGTTGACGAGCGCCGATCTCGCGTCGGGTGCAGAGACGCTCCATCCTGCGGCAGACGTCACGCGCATTGCGGCGGAAGCGGGTGATGATCCTCCGACGGTCGACATCCGCTCGTTCGTTGACGGCATGGCTGCCAAGGCACCCGATGCCTACAAGGCAGCCTTCGTCAGTGGCACGCTTGCGGAGCAACGGAGTGCTCTCCTCCAATTGCTTACGGAGAATGATCGCGTCTCTGCTCTTCTCGAAGAGCTGAACAATGCCGGTCGCACGGAGATCGATGCGCGTTTTGCAGCCCTCAAGAAAGATATTGCGAATGCGGGAGAAGGAACAGACACAGACTCTCTGTGCGATGACTCCATCCAACGTGCCCTCGAGTGCACAACTCAGTTCCTGAAGGATCTCGAGGAGGCTGGACGTTCGAAGAATGCACTCTCCCAGATCATCGGTTCTCTCCAAGATTATTTCGGCATCGGCCAATGAGCGATTTCCTCCCGCCAACCACCGGCGTCGAAACGAGTATGGCTCCCGCCTTGCCCGCGGTCATGCCTGCACTCGCGCCGGAGCGCAAAGGGATCGATCTCGCGGTCATCAAGAAGGGCGCGAAGGACTTCCTCGACTTCATGGACAGTTCGAAAGAGGTCTTCTACGGCTACCTCTACCATCGTACGGGGTCTGAGGCATTGGCTCGCACTCTCATGACCGAGATCTACATGGTGCTCCTCAGTCGCGCACTGTCCTTCTGGTGGTTTGGGACACTCAGCCTTTCGCTCCTTCTGGAGCATGCCGATAAGGCTCTCTCGCAGCAGTCGCTCGGAGAGGCGGATCTCGATCGTGTGTATCTTCCCACACTTGTGTGGCTCTCGGAGGCGGAACGCGCATCAGTCGGGACGCTCCATGATGCACTCTGGACACTTCCAGCTCCGGCACAACACCTGCTCATCCTCTCCCTCTTCGTTGGTCTCTCGGACGCGCGAATCGCAGAGCTTCTGACACTGAAACCTGAGGACGTGACGGCTCAATTGCTGACAGCCAGAGAACTCCTCATGGCGCGTTGGCAACCGATCCCCGAGATGGCTGGAAAGTTGCAGTCACTCGTCTTCGTTCCCTCGCTCGATCTCGCGAGTGAGTCGACGTTGCGTTTTGCCATCGTCGAGAAGTACAACGCGCTCCGCTTCCGCAGGTATCAGTGGGTGATCATCGGTGGGCTCTTTGCGGTCATGAGCAATGTGATCGTCGCGGGGGTCCTTGCCTTCGCGGTCATCACGCAGCCGCCGACGTCACTGCGTGGTGCGAGTGCGCAGGTGGCATCGCTCGATGCGGTGCTCCTCAAGCGTCAGATGGAACTCGCAGATGCCAAGAAGGCGATGGGCGCCGTGTTCCAAGAGACTCAGCGTGTCGCTGCGTACGGTGCCGCGCGCGATCTGACGGCGCTCGGTCTTGGCTCTGCTCTGGAGTCCCTGCAACAGCAGCAGCATCACGACGTGGATGCCAATCGTCTGATGAAGTTGATGGAGAGGGCGAGGACAGCGATGGTACGAGAGATTGCCTTCTTGGTGCGGGAGTACATTCTGCATCTGCTCTGATCTAGCGCTCGATCACGAGTGCTGTCTTCGCGCCCTGTTCGATGTTCTCCTTCACACCTGTCCAATCGTGCATGGCTCGCATCAGAACATCTGTCGCATAGAAATATTTTTCTCCCCTCTTGGTGCCTGTGTCATTCGTGATGAATCCGTCCTGTGTGTATCCCGTGACGACGAGCATGTGGTACCAGGGACCTGCTCCACTGTAGTAGGGATTGTGGAGGAGCCGACCTGCTGCCGGAACGATCACCGGAGTACCTTTTGAGAGTTCGTCTTGCAGGAGTGGAGCAGTGGGGTCACTCAAGAGTCGCCAGTGATAGCCGTAGAACTTCGATGCGATCTCCCCGAGTTGCAGTGCCGTCACATCATCACCGTATCCGTGCTCGTGCTCCCAAGCGATCATCTCCTGCACTTCCTGCTCCGCCTGCTCGGGACTCAGAGGCGTCTGCTCAAGGTAGTGATGTACCAGAATGAGTGACATCTCTTCGCAGGCTTCCTCGTGGAGCGAATCCCAGTTGGCGAAGGGTGCCTGTGGGGAGAAAGGCACCGTGATCAGAACGCTTGGAGCCCTGATACTTGAGGAAAACGCATGCATCGGCGGATGCTCGATGACGACAGATGGGGGATCGAATACGGGTTTCTGCGTGCAGCCGACAAGGAGCAAGAAAGTGACGACAGAGGAGGGAAGGTGGAGACGTACCATGGGCGGCGAGTCTATCAGAGACATGGAGAATGGATGGAGATGACCTACACTTCCACCATGGGCTCTCCTTCCTCTTTTTCCTACGAATCCATGGGGACATCGTGGAAGATCACGATCTGGGATGTCTTGGAAGACGGAGAGTTGGCAGAGCTGCAAGGAGAGATCACGTTCCAGAGCGCAGCATTCTCTTCGCTCTACTCGCGGTTCGATTCCTCCTCTCTCGTCTGGTCGCTTTCGAGGAAGCGCGGAGTGGTTGATGTTCCAGAAGATCTCATCACAATGCTTCGGATCTATGAGCGTCTCGAGCCCTTCTCTCAGGGAAAATTCACGCCATGCATCGGCTTCACGCTCTCGGATCTCGGGTACGACAGCGAGTACTCACTCAAGGAGAAAGAGCACATTCGCCCTGTTCCGAAATTTTCAGAAACACTCAACATCATCGATGACACACATCTCGAACTCTGTGATGCCGTCCTCCTCGATCTCGGTGCGGTCGGCAAAGGATTCTTCGTCGATAAGATTGCGGCATTCCTCAGGAGTCGCGGATACAAACGTTTCCTCGTCGATGGAAGCGGAGATACCCTCTATGAGGGCGATGGTCAGCCGATCCGTTGCGGTCTCGAAGATCCTTCGGATGCCGCGAAAGCGATCGGCGTCCTCACGATGACAGGAGGCGCGTTCTGCTCATCGGGAAACAATCGTCGTCGGTGGAGTGGCCACCATCACATTCTCGATCCGCACTCGCTTCGTTCACCTGAGCACATCGTTGCGACCTGGGTGCAGGCTCCGACGGCGGCGATGGCCGATGCACTCGCGACGTGTATTTTCCTTGCAGAGCCTGAGAATTTTTCATCGACTCCATTCGAGTACTGCATCCTGAACCAGGAGTACAAGGTCAAGAAGTCGGCGGGGTTTTCTGCAGAGCTGTTTCGTGGTTAGTGATTAGGGAACCTCTGAACAATGCCTTCTGCTTCGTCATCTGCGCCACTCTTTCCTTGTTCGGGAGCGCCATACCTGCCTGCCTTCCGACAGGCTTGGCGCGGGAAGCATCCCGCTCCCAATCAAATTTTGGCTTGCTTCCTCGCATAAGAAAATATTGTACATTCTATTGTAAGAATAATTTCATAACAGCAGCGCCCCTCCGCGGGCGCGGCGAACGTTGGACCGTCGCAGTTACGACGCGCTTGCCTCCGCCTGAATCTTCTTCACTGCGTCCATGAACCCCATCGGTGTGAGCGAGCTGCCATTCACGACATCGAGTGACAGTGCATCGATCGATTTCCCGATGACGAGTTGCTTGTAGCCCTCACCGAAGGCCTCTTGCATGCTCTTACTCTTCGGTTGGGTTGCTGTGCCTTCGTATGTTGCAGTAGCAATGATGCCGCTTTTCAGCGTCAGAGAGACATGGATCTCTTCGCCTCCTGCGGGAGAACGATAGATGCCTGCAGCCGAGAAGGTTCCGTCGGCGTACTTCTGTTGTTGGAGAGGAGCTAGGTCCGCCTCGGGCCTCATCGCAGCCGCGCTGCTCGGTTGCATCATCGCCGCTGCACTCGATCGTGTTCTCGCGGCCTTGCTTGTTTGCATCATGGCTGCACTCGATGCCGGTGGCAGAACCGCAGCCTCACTGCTCTCCATCGCTTCGCTTGTCGGCACATCACTCAGTGTTGTATCGATGCTGGTCGTCTGGTCAACCGTTGTCGGAGGAGGACTGTCCGTGCTGTCTCCTGCGCAACCTGCAAGGAGTGTCGAGAGAATGACAGCACCTGTGAGAGACTCTTTCATCTTCAGATTGATCTCCCGATTGGCCTTGTACGAGAGCGGAGCGAAGAACGGCTGCGGTTGCGTCATGAGACAGGGGGAAAATCGGAGGGATGGTACGTGAAAATATACTTCAGCGTATAGTGTGGTTCGTACACCAAACAATCATTCTGCGGTTTCTGGCTGCGATTGACAATACAGAATGATAAAAGGACAATGAAGATGTTGCAGATTGCTGCAGCTCGTACAGGTTGTTTGTGACATCGTTTTTGATTTGGAGCCTATCAGCCTAGGCTGATGGTTAGATCCCTCACATCATCGTCAAAACTATAATCGTGGAGCCATAGCTCAGCTGGTTAGAGCGCTTCCCTGTCACGGAAGAGGTCGCGGGTTCGAATCCCGTTGGCTCCGCCACGTCGTTCGCGAACGACGTGGCTCCGCCACCAACTACTCGAACGACGTGGCTCCGCCACCAACTACTCGAACGACGTGGCTCCGCCACCAACCACGCTACAATGATTCCATGTGGTACTTTTATGTGCTTCAAAGCATTAAACAGTCGGATTATTTTTACAAAGGATCAACCAATGATCTTCGAAGAAGATTCAGCCAACACAACACTGGCGCAGTGACTTCGACCAAGCCATATCACCCTATGCGATTGGTGTATTACGAGGCATATGTCTCCGAGCATGGTGCGAGAATAAGAGAAGCTTCAGTGAAGAAAAGTGGCAGTGTGCTTGTATCATTGCTCAAGCGTATTCGAGAAAGTCTTGAGTAGCTCGCGGGGGTTGGCTCCGCCACGTCGCTCGCGAGCGACGTTGCTCCGCCACATCAAAAAATATTTCCTTTCTACGATTCTTATCGAAAGAATCTTTTAAAAGCAGCCACCATTGGAGCGAAGAGTGATACGGCACTTTTTGCCGTCAGCTCTTGTTCCGATATTACAAATTGGGCATCGATGTCTGCTAAAAGTTGGGTGAGAGTTGTTTCAAATACTTCATAACTAATCTCTCCATTTCTCAAGCGCTGAGAAACTTCGAGAGCTTCTTTTTGTTTCTGTGCCATTCCTTGCACTAGTTTCCGTCTCTCTTGATCTGGAAGAGGATTGCCATCGAGCTGCTCAATCCGATACATGTTCATAACGAATGCATCGAAAGGACCATCGAGGCGTTCGTAAGCACCCGATAAGGATTTACTCGGCTGATGCTTAAAGGGTGAAAGTGCGACCTTCATATGAATTCTCATCCCTGCATCCGCATCAAGCACGCGCAAAATCTCACTATAGAAATTCGTCACCAGACAGGTCACCGGAGAAAAGCGTGGATGCGGACGGTTCTCTACTGCATAGAATGCACGTGCTACAGCTCGCAACGCCTCCTTACTTTCCTGATCAGAAAAAACTGGACTCAGTGCTATGGTGAAGAGTCCGCCTCCCCGAGAAGACATAGGAACTGTCTCTGGATCAAGATCTAGGCGTTGCAGTACAGCTTCGCGTATGTGCTGAGGAGTTTCAGGATGGCTCGATCCTTTCCATTGATCTTTGCCCAGCAGATAAGCAACAACCTGTTCGGCAGCGAGTCCTTGGAGGCCAGCACTCTCGTCGGTATCGTACTGTTCGCTTTCGAAAATATGAATCACCGCATTACGATTTGTGGCGAGGAGTTCACTGGCAGCTTGTTCAACTGCATCTCCCCGCAACTCCAATTCTTCAAGAAATGTAGCCGTCATGAGATCTGTCGTAATATCGGCATGTTGCTCGGCAAGCTCTTCGTACTCTCTTGGCTCATTGGAAGGAACGATGACAAGACCTCCGGTTTGTTTTTCAAGAAAAGTTCTTAGTCCTCTCCGGATCTTCTCAAATCGATCCTCATTGGAGGAATCCGTGCCAAGTTCCACAACAGTAAGTTGCTGTTCACGAGCTTGCTGAGATCCGATGTCACAAACATAACCTTTATCACCAATGAATTGTAAAAGTTGCTGCGAGCGTTCCGAAGATTGTTGAGCACTATTCATTAGTAGTATAATACTAAATTTACTATTTATGTCAAATTTCTTTGACCACGAACTGAAGAGAAAAAACGAACCATATTCAGGATGTCCGGCCACTCTTCACGATCACCTAAAGCATTAGGTGTGTTCTTGATGAACTCACGCCAATCTCTTTCCCTCGGCATATGGTGCGATCACAACTGCTGATACGCCCAAGCAGAAATACCAGACAATTTCTGTGACTGGAACGCCGCCAAGAACCGTATGCCCGAGGGGTGTACCCCACAAGAACCAGTAATGCTTGAGGTATTCGGTCGTGTCACCAAGGAGCATCACGTAGATGACGATTGCGAACGCTGCGAGGAGGGCTCCGCTTCCAATGGAGAGCAAGAGCATCGTCGGACGACGAAGAAGAATACCGATTGCCCACAGGACCATGACGAGTGATGCGGTGATGATCGAGTTGATACCGATCGCATCGGTGAGCAGAAGAAATGCGACAAAGAATGATGTGATGAAAAGCGGCAACATCATAGGACGCGGCTTTTCGGTTGCGATAAAACGAATCCCTCTGATGACTGGAAGTGCCGCAAAAGCAACGCCGAATATGGCAAATCCGAAGAGTACATCTTCCGGTGAGAGGACGCCTTGCCCGACGATGGTCGGTGGCGACCAGTAGTCACGAAAGTACCAAATTTCAGACAGTGGGCCTGAGATGGCTCCGGCTAGGGAAAACTTGAGCATCATCGATCTCAGATCAGCACGCAGTACAAAGCAGATGGTCCACAGTACGAAGAAAAAGAGTCCGAGACACAGGTAGGCGTACAGATCGAGGCTCATAGGTGGAAGTGTACAAAAAAATCCTAGTGACGTCACATCAGCGTCCCGTAGGTGAAGACTCTAGCCACGCTGCAAATATACTCTCTCCTCCCCTATACTCTCCCCATGATCGATCCGCGCATCTTCCGTGCCTACGACATTCGTGGCAAAGCCCATGAGCAGCTCACTGAGGAGGCGTGCCTGCTGATCGGCAGAGCGTTCGGGGAGATTCTGCAGGAGAAATATGGGAAAGAGAACAAGCACCCGGCGGTCGTTGTTGGGCGCGATGCACGGCTACATAGTCCTGTGTTTGAAGAAAAAATTGTCGAAGGGTTACTCTTGGCAGGTTGTCAGGTTTTTCGCATCGGCCAGACACCGAGTCCCATTAACTACTTCACGATCTGTACCAAGAAATTCGACGCCGGCGTGCAGGTCACGGCGAGTCATAACCCGAAGGAAGATAATGGTCTGAAGCTTCAGATTCGTGATGCAGAAGCGTTCTCTGGAGAGGATTTGCAAGATCTTCGTAGGCGCATTGAACGCTCACTACAAGATTCCCCTCTCCCTTCGGGAGAGGGGCTAGGGGTGAGGGAAGGGCAGGCAGGGGTGAGTGCCGAAAACTTCGATGCAATCACCCCTTACACCTCTTTTCTGACGCAACTTTTCCCCAACGTCGGCCAGGGCAAGAAAATCGTCGTCGATGCCG
Source organism: Candidatus Peribacteria bacterium (assembly GCA_023245775.1). Taxonomy (GTDB): domain Bacteria; phylum Patescibacteriota; class Gracilibacteria; order Peribacterales; family Peribacteraceae; genus SICN01. The sequence continues at coordinate 39,306 of JAHFJR010000002.1, forward strand.
GCAACGGGGTCGCGGGGCCCGTGTACTGCGAGGTGCTGAGGAAGGTCGGCTGTGAGGTGATCGAGATGTACACCGAACCGGATGGGAATTTCCCTAATCACGCGGCGGACCCGAGCAAACATGCGACCCTCAGAGAACTGCAAAAACGAGTGGTGGATGAGAAAGCCGATTGCGGATTTGCATTCGACGGTGACGGAGATCGCATTGGGCTCATCGATGAGAGGGGCGCGATCGTGACGGCCGATTCAACCTTACTCCTCCTCGCGAAGGATCATCTATCGCGTCATCCGAAAGCGCCGATCATCTTCACCGTGAGTAACTCGAGCCTGCTCGAGAGCGAGGTGAAGGCGTGGGGCGGAGTCCCCGTAATGTGCAAGGTCGGCCACTCGTTCGTGGAGCATGCGATGCGAGAGCACGGAGCCAAACTCGGCGGCGAGCAGTCGGGACATTTCTTCTGTGGAGAGGATTATTTCGGATTTGATGACGCGCTGGTTGCGGGACTCAGGATGTTGGCGATTCTTGGATCAACGTGGGCCGAACGCCCGCTCCCTTTGATGGAATCTACAACACAGAAGAAACGGAGCGCCCGTTCGGGGCGCGTTGACTCGAGAGTATCCGTTTTGATCTCAGCTTTCCCTCGCACCTACCAAACCCCCGAATTCCGTCCACACTGCGCAGATGAGAAAAAATCCGAGGTCGTTCGTCTTGCCACAGCGCACTTTGCAAAAAAATACCCCGTCGTCACTCTCGACGGCGCACGCATCGATTTTGGTGATGGCGCATGGGCGGGGATACGAATAAGCAATACGAGTCCGTGCCTGAGCATCTGCATCGAGGCGCGGAGTCCGAAAAAGTTGAAACACGTGGAATCGGAGGTTTTGGAACACTTGAAGACCTATCCGGAGGTCGAGTTGTAGAAGAAAAAACGATAGAGTGTGTGCCATGAGAGCTCCTCTTTCGATGACCGGCAAGCGTTGGCATCTGAAGAATGCGGAGATGCCGAAGGATCTCGTGGAATTCCTGAAAAAATCGCGCGGGATTTCCGATGATCCGACTGCGAAACTTTCGGATCCGTTTCTGTTTCCCGAAATGGAGAAAGCGGTCGCGCGTATCGAGAAAGCGATGCAGAAGAAAGAAACCATTGCGATTTTTGGCGATTACGATGCCGACGGCGTCACGGCTACCGCGCAGCTCGTGCGGTTCTTCCGCCGTCACGGGGTCGAGCCGGTCGTGTATCTGCCAGATCGATTGAAGGAGGGGTACGGCATGAGGAGGAAGAGTATCGATGAGTTGAAAGCAAAAAATGTTTCACTCATCATCACCGTTGATACGGGCATCTCGGCGAATGACGAAATTCTGCATGCATCAGGGCTCGGGATCGATACCATCGTGACCGATCATCACCGAGCACAGCACGGTCGGCCTCCGGCGTTCGCGGTGATTCATCCGACCGTTCCCAGAAAATTTCCGAATCCGCATCTCTGCGGTGCGGGGGTTGCGTTCATGTTCGTACGTGCATTGGAACACGGGATCCCTTGGCAAGGCATCGAGGAAGACATCGTCCTCGCGACGATCGGTACGATCGGTGATCTCGTTCCACTCACGGGTGAAAATAGAACGCTCGTGATCCATGGCCTGCACATGATTGCAAAACTTCGGGAGGGCCCGCTCCATGATCTGATCGAGAGTGTGACAAACGGGAAACAGATCACGAGCAGTGACATCGCTTTCCGCATTGTCCCGCGCATCAATGCTGCAGGGCGTATGCAGCATCCGGTCCTCGCCCTCGATGCGCTCCTTGAAGGCGGAGAAGCGATCGAAGTCTTGCATCGGCTGAATGGCGAGAGACAATTGGCGATCGAAGAGGCGCTCGTTCTGTTGCGACCAGACATTGATGTCGCGGAACCATTCATCCTGGGCATCTCCCCCCACATCACCTCCGGTATTGTGGGTCTTGCTGCTGGTCGACTGACCGAAGAATATGGTCGTCCGAGTTTGATCGCGAGCGTGCAAGGAGAACACTGCGTCGCTTCACTCCGTTCGATTGAGAGTATCGATGTGATGTCCTGCCTCGAGCATCCAAGAGTTCGCCCTTTCCTTCTGGCCTTCGGTGGACATGCACAGGCTGCAGGGTGCACGTTTTTGGCTTCCAAGAGGGCTCCGTTGCAAGCCGCTCTCTCACAGTCCATTCGGGATCTTGGTTTTTCCGATGAGGCATTGCTTCCAGTGATTGCGATTGATCATGAACTTTCTCCAGACAGTGCGCATCTGATGCTCGCAAAAAAATTACAATCTCTGGAGCCCTTTGGTGCAGGGAACGAACAGCCGGTTTTTCTCATGAAACATCTTCGTCTTGAGAGCATGAAAACAGTCGGCGCCGATGCAGCACATCTCCAGCTTGGTTTCGGTGCGCTTCAGGGAATCGCGTTCAAGATGGGCGGGCTTACTGAGTACCTGTCCATCGGAGCACCGCTTGATCTCGCCTGTTCTCTGTCCGTGAATTCGTGGAATGGACGCGAGAGTCTCCAGTTGATGGTCGAAGACATGCGAACGAGTGATCATACTGGTACCAACCCTCCCTCCATCTGAAACACATCGGTGACGGGCGATTGCAGTGCCATGGCGACTTTGTAGGCGAGCAGAACGGACGGATTCGTCGCACCACGCTCAATACTCATGATCGTCTGACGGCTAACGCCTACCCTGAGTGCAAGCTCTTCCTGTGTCATGCCTCGCTCGAAGCGGAGACGACGGATGGTATTGTGGAGACTGGCTGGCATGAGACGAAGGAGAAGAGAGAATCGATACTTCGTACGTAGTGTCCGAACTCTGTGTGAGTAGACGCATTGTCCATTGTCAATTATCCATTGTCAATTCGCGATATTACCTCATACCTACCCCCTATCCGCTACACGGTCTTTTTGCTTAGAAGCAAGCGGGAGTTGTATAGTAGCAAGAATGATACCTTCCCCATTCCACGGCATCTTTTCTTCTTCCGTGCACTCGCAGGAGGGAGAGACTGCTCATCAAGCGAAGGCAGTCCCTTCTCCACACAAGCATGTCAGTGCACCCCTGTCAGCTGTTCCTCTGCATCCTGCGGGAGTCGGGCAGGCCCGCCCGCCAAGCGTCGGGCAGGTGGCGCTCGATATTTTCGAGTACGACAACTACTACATCATCAAAGCGCCGATTGCTGGAGTGCGTCTCTCGGATCTCGACATCGAAGTCTCGGACAATGTCCTCACCATCCGCGGGGTCCGACGCCAAACGGATACGATTGCGGAGGATCAGTACTATTTGAAGGAGTGTTTCTGGGGTGAATTTCAGCGATCCGTCACTCTACCCTGCTCCATCGATCCTCGCAAGATCAAAGCCACGTTCAACAAGGATTCTATCCTCAAGGTCATTGTCCCCAAGCAGGAGGGAATTAAGATTGTGAGGATCAACGACTGAGTCGTGGAAAGTGAAGAGTGGAACGTTGGAAGGACGATCGATGTTGGATCACATCATTCTTTGCTGGAGCAGTATTTTGGATGCCTCATTCCTGTCCTCACCCCTGCCTGCCGGCAGGCAGGTCCCGTCCTCCTCTCCACTGATGTGGAGAGGAGGTGGCCTGTGTTTCACTAAAAACAGTGCGCCCTTCTCCAGCCCTCAGGCAGGAGAAGGGTCGGGGATGAGGACCGTCAAGGCTGAAGCAGAGAACAGTAGACGCATTGCTCATGTCTGCAGCTTCTGTGTACTCCACCAAAGAATGATGGGATCCGATGTTCCGCCATCCTCGTTTATCGTAGATGCTTCACAGCATCTGGAGAAGAGAGTACCGTCACCTTCCACCTTCCACTTTCCGCTTTCAACGTTCCACCCTATTTTTATGAAGATCAATGTTCTCGCACTTGCCTCCTGTTTTCTCCTCGTCGCCTGCTCTGGTGATATCGCACGGGGACGAGCCGAGTATGATCGTGCGGTGCAGTACTTGCAGGGGGTGGGGAGGGAGAAGGATGAAACGAAGGGGATTGCGCTCCTCGAGAGTGCGAGCGATGCAGGAAATGCGGATGCGCAGATACGACTTGGGTACCTGTATCTGAGAGGCAAGAGCATCGCCAAGGATGATGTGAAAGCACTCCTCCTCTTCAAGCGTGCGGCGTTGCAGGGGAATGCAGATGCGCAGTACAACGTTGGACTGGCGTACGTCAAAGGGATTGCGACAGTGGAAAATCTGAAGGAAGCATTCGCGTGGTTTCTGAGGGCTGCCCTTCAAGGCGATGCAGGATCACAGTACAACCTCGGTGTGATGTACATGAATGGGGAGGGCGTGGTGCGCGATCCGCTTGCTGCGTACGTGTGGTTCAAAGAGGCCACGGACAACGGGTATGAGGGTGCGAAACAGGCCCTCGAGAGTGCCAGAAGTCTCCTTTCGAGTGATCAAGTGAAGGCGCTCCGTGATGAAGTAGAGAAGATCGAACACCGTATCAAGAAGCCGAGACCCACCCCGCAGGCCGTGGAGGTCCAGACACAACCGTTGTAGGCTCGTTCCATGCGTGTCCTCCTCCTCGACAACGACGATTCGTTCACGTGGAACCTATGGCAGCTCATCCGTTCACTCGGTGCCGACTGCGACGTGGTCCATCATCGTGAGACATCGATCGCGGAGATCAAACAATACAAACCTGATCGTATCGTGATCTCGCCAGGTCCGGGAGGCCCTGCAGAAGCCCTTCTTGCGTGTGAGGTGATCAGGAAATTTGGTCGAAAAATTCCCATCCTTGGAGTTTGCCTTGGACATCAGTGTCTGGCGCATGTTTTCGGAGGGAGGAATTCGGTGATGCGTGCGCCGAGTGTCATGCATGGGAAGACGAGCAAGGTGTTGCATGGCGGCACCAGTATTTTTTCTGGAGTACCTTCGCCCTTGAAAGTCGCTCGGTACCATTCACTGATCGTGCAGTCATTGCCGGAGGGGTTTGAGTTGCTGTGTTGGACTCAGGAGCGCGATGCTTCGCGCGGAACACAAGAAACATTGATCATGGCCATGCGGCACAAGACGTTGCCACTGTTTGGCGTGCAGTTTCATCCGGAATCTTTTTTGACGGAGTATGGAGAGGAGTTGATGAGGAATTTTCTGTACCAGCCCTCACTCCGGCCTGTGGGCCACCTCTCTCCATAAAAATGGAGAGAGGATGCCTAAAAATGAGAGAAGGGAGAGGCCCCCTCCTCTCCATTTTTATGGAGAGGAGGCTGGGAGGTGAGGGCTGTTACAATCTTAGCAATGAAGATCACGAAGCTTCATCTTCAGGCCTTCTCCCCCACCAACTTCCTCACGAAGCTCTCCGCCCACGAAACATTTCCCGTCCTCATGCGTACGGGCGAGTGGACAATTCTCAGTTGGAATCCTGTGAAGCGATACGAGTGGACGAGTGCGAAGAAGGCGCAGAAGGATTTGAAAAAGTTGCATGCGGCGAGACATGTGCGCTCCGCAGAGTCACTTCCGTTTGTCGGTGGCATCATCGGATCAGTCAGCTCGGACGCTGGGTACGAATTGCTTGATCTGAAGCCAAAAGCGAAGGATCGATGGCGATTGCCAGTCGTACAGGCGGGCGTGTATGAAGAAGCATTGCTTTGGAATGGGAAAGAGATTTTTGTCATCGGCTCAAAAAAATTTGCAGCGGAAGTTTTCAAGATTCACGGTCGCAGAGTTTCTGACAAGAAAGTTCCCACTTTAAAATTCCATTCGAGCATTCCCGAGAAAAAATATGCGGCAGATTTCAAGAAGATTCAACGGCACATTCTCGCAGGTGACGTATATCAACTGAATCTCACGTACACGCTTGACGCGTCTTCTCCTTGTGAAGATCGCATGCTCTTTCAGAAGCTCTTTCAGAAGAATCTGGCACCCTGCGCTGCGTATCTCGATGCAGGTTCACATCGTCTGCTCTCGTTCTCCCCCGAGAGGTTTATCAAGATCGAAAAGGGCAGTATCGAAACCTGTCCCATCAAAGGCACGCGACCGCGTGGGATTGGTCCACGAGCAGATACCCGCTTCAGACAGGAATTGCTCGGAAGTGCAAAAGAACAGGCGGAGCTCTCGATGATCACAGATTTGCTCCGGAATGACATCGGACGCATCGCGACGATTGGCTCAGTGCGTGTTGCAGAGAAACGCCTTGTAAAAGGGCTCGTTGCGGTATGGCATACCAGTTCAAGAATCGTCGCAGAACTTGATCCGAGGCTCTCGCCGATCGATGCGCTGTTCTCTATGCTCCCAGCGGGTTCGGTCACCGGCTGCCCGAAGCGACGTGCATTCGAGCTGATCGATGCGATCGAAAAAGTGCGGCGCGGTCCGTACACGGGGGTGCTGTTTTCCCTTAGCGATCACGGCGTGCTCGATAGTTCCATCGTGATTCGGACGCTCGTACGAAAAGGCAGAACACTCTCTCTCGGTGTTGGTGGCGGGATTGTCGCAGATTCCGATGTACGTTCGGAGTGGGAAGAAACGAAGCACAAAGCGAAACCATTTATCCTTGCTCCAGCAGCGCCCCTCCGTGGGCGCGGTGGTATTTGAGTATGTTACAATCCAGCCGCTCATGAAGCTCACCCAAGCCATCCTCCCCGTTGCGGGCTTCGGCACGCGGTTCCTCCCGTGGACGAAGGTCGTGCCAAAAGAGTTATTGCCGATTGGGAATAAGCCCATCATCGCGCTTTTGGTCGACGAATGTATGAGTGTGGGGATCCACGACATCTGTTTCGTGATCAGTAAAGGAAAAGAGTCGATCCCGCAGTTCTTCTATGCTCAGCCGCAGCTGGAACATCACCTCGAGAAGCGCGGGAAACTGCACCTCCTTGAAGAGCTCACGAAGTATCATTCCGTCAGGTTCCATGTCGCCTATCAGGATGAGATGAAGGGTGACGGTCATGCGATCCTGCAGGCCAAGAATTGGGTGGATTCGGAGCAAATCGCCATTCTCTACGGTGATGATCTGATCAAAGGGGACCAGAACGGTTTGCAACAACTCGTGAGCGCTTTCGATGCATTGGAATCGAAGAAAGATGCAGCAATGCTCTGTCTGCAGGACGTTGAGAGGAAACTCGTCTCAAAATACGGCATTGTGGACATCAAGCCCGACAAGCATAAGAGTCGCACGAAGAAAATTCTAGGTTTGGTGGAGAAACCGAAGCCCGAAGAGGCGCCGTCCACACTCAGTATCGTCGGCAAGTACCTCATCCCCCGTTCGACGATTGCCGAGCTCGAGAAGGTCGAGAGTGGACACCATGACAAGGAGATCCGTCTCATCGATGCGCTGAAGGCGCAACTACATAACAAAAAAATCTCCGTCTACGGATACGAATTCGAAGGCCGAAGATTTGATACGGGGACGCCGGAAGGATACAAGGAGGCGGTGAAGGAGCTAGGATAATTCGTGAAAGAAAACCTTGTCAGTTTTCTCTCACGGGCTCTCTTTCCCTTTAAGGTGCGCTCCAGCAGCGGGGCCCACGCCTGCGTGCCGTAACGCCGGCATTTGCAGTGCATAAAAACGGCACTCCGGTGTGCAGGCACGAGACCCGCTGCTTCGCGGCCTTTTACAATTTTTGTTGTGTATAGAAAAACGGGAGCGGGTGGCTACCCGCGTTTATAAATCTTGTCCCTGTAATCTGCATCAACGACGATCCATGATCCCATTTCGTTTTTTGTGAAGACGATGCGTATGTCTCCGATACGGCATCGATAGGTGTTTCTCTTGCCGGACAACGGTTTTAAATCAAGGTCATCCCAGCGGCCGTTTAGAAATTGATCCACAGCACCAATGATTCGTCGTTGAATCTTCGGTTGCTGCCTTCGGAGAAACTTTTCAAAGTGATTCATGGAGCGTACGTCGTTTTCTTTTAGCCATTTCTTTTCTTCTTAGCGACTTCTCCGCCATTTTCAAGCGTGCCAAAAACTCATGCCCCTCCATCCCTCTCGGGAAATGCAGCCCTATTCTGCTGTTCTTTTCATAATAAACGACATCTTCCAGTGGTTTGATGACAAGGTTCCCTCCCGCATCCTCCTCGGCAAGAAAATTCTTCGTCTGGAAACGGTCGCGCCATTTCTTTGGGAGCGTGACGGCTCCCTTGCCCCAGAGACTGAGTGTGGTGGAAATCATAGGAATACTAGGAAAGCTAGTAATACTAGTATATTCTTTTTCGAGAACAGTTGCAAGCAACCCTTGTCATTTCTTTCCGAATTTGTACAATCATCCTATGAGAGCCTTCACTCCTGAGCATCTCGGCGAGACAAAGATTATTTCTTTTCTAGGTACAGACGATAACAAAGTGCGACTAGTGACCGCTGTGCAGGATAGTGGAGATGGCATTATGACTGGTGTGCGAATGAATAAGAACGGAGAACTTATTTTTGGCTGGGAAGCTTATACGGGCGAAAGCCGAGAAGTGTATCAACCTCCGATTGCTGTGATGATCGAATTGCAAAATCGACTTCGCAGTGTCGTTCAGCCCTATGTTTCAGGGAACACATTTGATCGCGAAGGATTGATTGATGCCATAGGGTTTGGAGGGCATCACGGCGGATGATCATTACACCTCTCGCCTCAGCAGTTCTATTTCATCTCTCAAATCCGCAGCCTTTTCAAATTCCTCATTCTTCGCTGCGAGCTCCATCTGCTCGGTGAGCTCTTCGATGAGGCGCTTCTTCTCGTCCTTCGGGATCTTGTGATGGTCGTACTTCTTGCGTGTCATCTTCAGCTTCGTGTGCTCCTCCGCGATGTCTTGGATCGCCTTAATGATCGTCTGCGGCGTGATGCCATGCTTCGTATTGTATTCCTCCTGAATCTTCCTGCGACGATTCGTCTCGTTGATGGCGGCCTGCATCGCATCGGTCATTCGATCGGCATACAGCACGACGTGACCGTTGATGTTTCTGGCAGCGCGACCGATCGTCTGAATCAGTGCATCGCGTGAGCGGAGAAAGCCTTGCTGATCGGCGTCTAAGATCGCGATGAAGCTGACCTCCGGGAGATCCAAGCCCTCACGCAGCAGGTTGATGCCCACGAGAATATCGATGATCCCTGAGCGTAGTTGCCGGAGGATTTCGATGCGCTCCATTGTCTCGATGTCGCTGTGCAGATAGCGGACATTGTAGTCGACATTCCGGTAGTACTCCGCGAGGTCCTCGGCGCTCTTCTTCGTGAGGGCTGTGATCAGCACACGCTCACCGCGCGCGATCGTCTCATTGATCTCCTTCGTGATGTGGTCGATCTGATTCTTCTTCGGATGCACCGTCACAACGGGGTCGAGAAGCCCCGTCGGGCGGATGATTTGCTCTGCAATGAGATCTTTTTTGGCTTGCCCGATCGGTGACGGGCGGGTGTTCTTGTACTCGTACGGACCCGGAGTCGCCGACACGTACACGGCTTGCTTGACTCTCTCCTCGAATTCCGAGAACTTCAGCGGTCTATTATCCATTGCACTCGGCAATCTGAAGCCGTAATCGATGAGGGTCTTCTTCCGCTGTAAATTTCCCTCGTGCATGCCGCCGATCTGCGGGATAGAAATATGCGACTCGTCGATGAACATCAGGAAATCATCGGGGAAGTAATCGAGCAGCGTCTCGGGTGGCGAGCCTGCTTCGCGGTTCGAGAAGAACCGCACGTAGTTCTCGATGCCCGTGCAGTAGCCGGTTTCCTTCAGCATCTCGATGTCATACTCCGTGCGCTGCCGAATACGCTCTGCCTTCGCGATCTCTCCGGCTTTCAGGAGTTCCTTCTCGCGAAGATCCAATTCCGCTTTGATGCCGTCGATCGCTCCATCGATCTTCTCCTTGGTCGTGACGTTATGAGCAGCGGGGAAGATCTTGAACTCGTTCATCTCGCCGATGAGTTCGCCGGTGAAACTGTCAACTTCTTGAATCGTTTCGATTTCATCGAAGGGCATCTCAACTCGAATCACCGTGTCGCCGCTCGGCGGGAAGATCTCGACGGTGTCCCCAAGAACATGGAACATCCCCTGTTTGAAGCTCATGGAACTGCGCTTGTACTGGATGTCCGTGAGGAGTCGGAGGAATCTCTGACGCTGGAACGGCTGGCCGCGCTTGATCGTGAATGCGAGTGACTGATAGTCCGCGACACTCCCGAGTCCGTAGATGCACGAGACGGAAGAGACGATGAGCGTATCGCGCCGCGTGAGGAGATTATTCGTTGCGGCGTGGCGAAACTTTGCGATCTCCTCGTTGATGCTCGCATCTTTCTCGATGTACGTATCCGTCGTCGGCAAGTACGCCTCGGGTTGGTAGTAGTCGTAGTACGAGACGAAGTAACTCACTGCATTGTCCGGAAAGTACATCTGGAACTCGCTGCAGAGCTGTGCTGCGAGCGTCTTGTTGTGCGCAAGCACGAGGGTCGGGCGATTGTGCTTCGCAATGAGGTTCGCCATCGTGAATGTTTTTCCGGTGCCGGTCGCTCCAAGCAGCGTCTGGTGTCTCTCGCCCGCATCGATTCCTGCATTCAGTTTTGCAATTGCCGTCGGCTGATCGCCGGTGGGCTGGTAGCTGGAGACGAGGCGGAAGGGAATTGGAGCATCCATAAGACGAGGGAGTGTACAGGAAGGCAGGGGAGATTCAAAGAGTCCTCCGTTCGCTGCCGATGTACATCGACAGCGAACTCAATAAAAAACCAAGATCAAAAGGAGCGGGCATTCTTGCCCGCGTAGATCTTGTGAATCGTTTAGCCGATTCCCACCGATGCGTGCGTGCCAGTTCTGAGAAGTTCGATGGTGTCAGTATCAAGGTATCGGAAGAGGACGACCCAATTGTGAGCGAGATGAGCATCCCATGTGCCGGCGAAAGAGCCCTTGAGTGGATGTGTTCTATATTTTTCTGGCAACTTCGGTGATTCCAAATGATGCAGGAACTCTTTGAAGGGGCGCATCGAACATCCCGAATGCTTCAGTCGCTCCAGATCCTTCTTGCAGAGTCTGTGCAGGCGAAACTTCATAGTGCATCGATGTAGTCTGATGCTTCTTTCGCAGAGTCAAATGAGGCGACGATGTCCGGATACTTGATCTGCTGAAGGAGAGCCTTCTCAGCTTTCGCAGTCAATCCGTTTTCCGTGAGCCATGGCAGGGGAATGGTTTGCCTACGCACCATGTGCGTGAAGAAAATGCGAACAGCCGTTGCGAGATCGAGCCCGTTGGTTTCCGCGATTTTCTGTGCCTTCTTCTTGAGAGCGATAGGCATGCGAACATGGAAGGTTGTTGTAGTCATATCACAATTGTATCTTATTGTATCTTTTTGTGTCAAATCGAAATCTTCAATGCACCAAGCGCAAACGAATTTGCAGTACCTCGGCATTCATTCTTAGAGACAGGCATGTTGCAATTTTTCATGTTGTTCTCGCCTGATGTCATCTGCTGTCATCACTGAACCGTCAGGATTCCTACGTGGCGTAGGCACGTCATACGGAGCAACCACCCCTCTTCTACCAAGGCTTGGGTGAATATCGGATTCCGGCGTAAAACTGAGCCTTTGTATGTGCTGGAGTGTGTCGACCATAGAAATCAGGGAAGAATCATACCATGACATACTTTCGGTCCATCACTATACTCCTCGCATGATCGACCTCGCTCTCGTCCGCAAAGATCCCGTTGCATACCAAGACGCGTGCAAGAAGAAGAATATCAAGCTCAATATTGCCGCGTTTCTGAAACTCGACGAAGAACGACGAATGCTCATGGCTGAGACGCAGACGATGCAGGCTGAGCGCAATGCCGTGAGCAAGAAAGTGCCGACGATCAAAGAGAAGACTGAGAAAGAAAAAGTGATCGGAGAAATGAAATCACTCGGCGAGAAGCTCAAGGCAGGTGAAGAGGAACTCATCGAACTCGACAAACAGTGGATGGCCTTGCAGTTGCAACTTCCATCCATTCCCCTGCCGTCTGTTCCCGTTGGGAAAGATGACACGGAGAACAGAGAACAGAGGAAGTGGGCCCCGAACCAGTCGTCCGCTTCGGCGGACTCCGGTACAGGGCAAGACGGTCTTCCTATCTTCGATTTCGAACCGAAGGATCACGTCGCGCTCGGAACAGCTCTGGATATCATCGACATTCCCCGCGGTGTGAAGATCGGTGGATCGCGAAGCTATTTTCTGAAGGGTGACGGTGCGAGACTCGAGCTTGCGATCCTCCAGTTCACGATCGATCTTCTGACCAAGCGCGGCTTCACGCTGTTTACGCCTCCGCTCATGGCCAATTACGCAGCGATGATGGGTACAAGCTATTTTCCTGGAGGTGAAGAGCAGGCGTATGCGATCGGTGTCGACCGCACGCCGGAACTTGGCTTAGACGGAAAAGATGCGAAACAGATCGAATCCGATCGCCTGTACCTCATCGGCACCTCGGAAGTCGCGGTCGCGAGTTATCACTCAGGCGAAACGTTTAAGCAAAGCGAACTTCCGAAGCGTTACGCGGGCCTCAGTAACTGTTTCCGTCGCGAAGCGGGCACGTATGGCAAAGACACGCACGGGCTGTACCGTATTCATCAGTTTCAGAAAGTTGAGCAGGTGGTTCTCTGCGAGAATGATGAAAAAACGAGTGCCGCACTGCATCAGGAAATTCTTGGCAATGCCGAAGCGGTGTTGCAGGCTCTTGAACTTCCGTACCGCGTTGTCGATGTCTGCACGGGTGACATGGGCCGCGGACAGATCTTCAAGAACGACATCGAGACGTGGATGCCAAGCCGCAAGGGCTATGGCGAAACGCACAGCTGTTCGACGTTTGGAGAATTCCAGGCACGCCGACTTGGCATCAAGTACGAGACCGAGTCAGGCGAGAAGAAGTACGTCCACACACTGAATAACACCTGCATCGCCTCCCCGCGCATCCTCATCCCGATTCTCGAGATCTACCAAAACAAGGACGGTTCTGTGGCTATTCCAAGCGTTCTGCGACCGTACATGGGAGGGCAGGAGGTTATCAGATAGAAAGAAGTACTATAAAATCTATTTGACATTAAGTCAATAATATATTATAATATGAGTATGAGTACAGCATTACGTCATACAGACTTCAGTGGTATCCCAGCGGGGGATTTTGTTGTTGTCGGGAAGACACAGGAATTTCCTCGTCTCAGGATTCAGCCAGAGGACCCGTTGGAAAATGGCCATTCCATTGATAAAGATGAGAGGGATGTTGATGATTTTTTCGCGGCGTCCGATAATGTGGCTAAATTACTAGAAGCAACGAGGGGGGAGATAGAGGAGGTGCTGCCGCCCACTCAGTCAAAACCACAGCCAAGATTCTTTGCCTATCAACCAAAGACCTATACAGAGAAGCCGCTTCCGACGCAGTTTTCCGGAATAGAAGAGCTCCCTCGGAGGTGAGACATGACGAATGACTTCCTCTTTTGAGTTATGCTGTTTTCTGCATGCGCATCCTCTTCACCCGTTTCCCTCTCGAGAGCGCCGACGGCGGCAGCGAGAATCAGACGATCTGGCTGATGGAGGGGCTAAGGGCTCGCGGGCATGAGGTGAGTTTTCTCGGAAGTTGTGATGTTCTCTTGCGTCGCACAAAAGAATTGGGAATGAAGAATGATGAATTAAGAATAGGGATTCCTCCTGTAACGAAATGGGGAGCGATCAGTTTTCTCTGGCGAAGAAAAAAAATGCAACAAACTCTGATTGCAGAAGTGCAGAAACTTTCCACTTTCCCTACCTGTCCGGTAGGCAGGCACTTTCCACCTTCCACTCTTATCATGCTCAGCCTCAGCGAGAAGCTCCTCCTCACTCCTTGGGCAGTCTCGCAGGGCATGAGAGTGATCTGGATCGAGCACGACCGCATCGGAGCATGGCTTCGATGGAATCCTTGGCTGCCGATGCTTCGACGTCTCTCGAAGCTCGTGACGATCGTCTGTGTGTCTGAACTGAGCAGGAAGATGTATGAAGAGATTGGGTTTGAGAAGAGCAATCTTATCGCTATTCCGAATGGGATTCCTTCCCCTCTCCCTTCGGCCCGCCCGAACGTACCCATTCGGTACGGGCGGGGAGAGGGGTCAGGGGTGAGGGAGGAAAAACAACTCCGTCTCGGTTGTCTCTCCCGCCTGAGTCCCGAAAAGGGTGTGGATGTGCTCATACAATCTCTCGAATCCCTGCCGGAAGTGTCTCTGAGCATCGTCGGAAAGGGGCGTGATGAGGCGTACCTTCGTCAGTTGATCTTGGATGACACGCAGCGCATGGGGGGAGAGCGGATCACTCTGACATCCTCCGTCGAGGATCTCGATGCGTTCTATCGTTCACTCGATGTGCTCGTCCTTCCCTCCTCCGACCATGATCCATTTGGGTTGGTTGCGGCAGAGGCGATGATGCGCGGTCTCCCCGTCATTATCACCGATGCATGCGGTATCGCAGGGTACATGGAACACGATGAGGATGCCCTGATCGTTCCTGCAGGATCGCCGCGAGCCCTTACAGATGCCATTCAGCATCTTCTTGAGCCTCGGGCACGAGAACGGCTGGGTGCGAGGGGACAGACGAAGGCAGAAGAGCGCTTCAGTTTGAGCAGAATGATTGATGCCTATGAGGAATTGTTGCTCGGGGAGAGAAAATGTGTTTAGAATGCACCCTTTCTCTTTCTCACTGATATGTCTGAAGAAAGCCCCAGAGACGTACAGGCCTCACAGATCCTTCTCCTGAGCGATGGAGAGAAAACAGTCCTGTCTCAGCTGACAGGTATTCGCGGTACACTGAAGGCACTGAGACTGGACCTCTGCTCCGTGGGTGGATCCTATTTCCTAGATCTCCCTTCGGATCTCACACACCTCATTCCAAATGGGACGGTCGATCACTTGGCCGAATCTCTTCGCCGTATATTCAACATCGTCTGTACACCAATTGCCAGTACCTGCTATGTGTCGTCTCAGTCTGCTCAGGTACGATGAGACCCTCATGCGGCGCCGAGGACTCACTTCATTCCTGCTGACGATCTTCTTGCTCCTGCAGAGTGTTCCCGCATTTGCGGCTCCTTGGGCTGCTCTCGCATCTATCGTGACCCTAGACTTTCGCACAGAGATCGATGCCTTCAGTGTGCGTTTGCCTCTCTCAGGATCAGAGGTTCGCTATTCGTATGTGCAAGGAAAAAAGTGGTCGCCTTGGATCGTCTTCGACAATGACGGAGATAGCAGCAGAGGAGAGGAGAGCGAGCTCGTGATGCTTCCTTCTTCTGTGCGCTCTCTCCGGGTACAGGGCGTTGCCTCACGGGAGGATGTCCATCCGATCCATGTATCGAAGGATCCTGTCTCTGTACGTGTCGCATCCAAGACAGCTGGAATGAATCCAAGCATCATCCGTCGTCGTGAGTGGGGTGCAGATGAATCCTACCTCTTCGATCTGCCGACGAGAGAAGAGACGATGCCCTCCGCTGGAGATATCGCGAAGGGAGACACGGTGGTCACCGATTCTGTGCAGAGTGGGAATCGCATCAAGGACTGCCTCGAGGCGCAGCAGAAGTACGGAAGCGAATTCAAGATTGCGTCGACCCTTTCGAAAGACTCCTCAGGCAAGAGCTATCGTTGGCCCTTGCAGTACAGCTCCGCCGTGAAATTGTTGGTGGTGCACCACTCGGCGCTCAACGTGAATGGAGACCCACGTCCACCCATTGAACGGATCCGCGCACTCTACAAGTACCATGCTCTCACGAAGGGCTGGGGCGACATCGGCTACCACTTCGTCGTTGACGAGAACGGTCAGGTCTACGAGGGGAGAGAGGGTGGAACATCCGTTGTTGGAGGTCATGCCTACTGCAACAACGTCGGGACCATTGGCATTGTCCTGATGGGGAATTTCGAACTCGAGCAGCCTAGTCAAGTGCAAGTGAAAGGGCTCCAGCGACTCTTGAGTGATCTCAGTCACGAGTATGGGATCGATGTCACACGGAGTGTGCAGTTCCACGGGAAGACATTCGCTTCGCCCGTCGTCGGGCATCGGGATCTCCTCTCTACTCTCTGTCCCGGCTACTCGCTCTTCGGAGTGCTCTCGCAGATCGTCGCGCATCTGAAGTCCGGAGAACTCGATGCTTCGGTACAATTTCCTCCGCCTCGTTCGAGTTCTTCTTCGTCAGCATTCTCTTCATCTGCGAATGGCGGATTTCTGGGGCTTGCCGAAGGCATTTCGTTCATCGGTCGCACCGCGATCGATATGAACCCGAGTGGGAAGCAGCGTCTGAGTTTTGCGTACACGGCGGGGGAGGCAGGAGCGTACGAGGGCAAGAAGATCGGCGACGTGCGTCTGTCATCGCCCAGCATCACGCTGATGCAAGATGACGGTATCCATCACATTCCAGTGAGAAAAGGCATTCTTCTTCAGACGGATCTTCCGGCGGGTGAATCCGTCACGATCCAACTGATCGTCCAGGCACCACCCGATGCGGGGAGCTATTCGATGGAGATCGCAGGACTCCGTTTTACGCTCTCCGTTGCGGGTCGTCGTGCTCGCGCGGGAGAGTTCATCAATCCCTTTGCAGGCAACCCTGTGCACATCGTGCATCCGACGGAGATCAAACGAGATGCTGCACTGACCGTGCGTTCTGTTTCTCTGAGACGATCTCGTCAGATTTCTTCCTCATCACCTTCCACTTTCCCTGCCTTGCCGGCAGGCAGGCACCTTCCACCTTCCACTTTAAACTTTCCGCCTTCCGCCCCTTCTTCCATCCGTATTCGTCTGAGCGCGTCCCCTTCTCCGACCATCACCTTCCAAGCCGCAGGGAGGATCAATGACACGGTGGTTCCTGCGGGGACATCGGTGCATCTGTTCGCGCGTGGATCCGAGTGCTTTGCAGCAATAGCCGGAACCCTCTCTGTTCGTGATCGTGTTCTGCGTTTGCAATCACAGCAGTCCGAATTCCTCACGATTGATGCTGTGAGATCGAACGTTGGTGCGTACAAGGGCGTCCTCGAGTGCCGTGTCCTTGAGGGGTCTCTCGTGCTCATCAACGAACTGCCGCTTGAAGACTACATGGCTGGGCTCGCTGAAGAGCCGGATAGTGAGCCGTACGAGAAACAACGTGCGTTCGCGATCGCCGCTCGCACGTATGGCGCGTACTACATGCAATCTTCACAGCGTAAATTTCCGAGCATGCCCTACGATGGCAGCGACAGTCCTGCGGAATTTCAGTTCTATCTGGGGTTGAACTTTGGAGAGAAGAATCCGCAGTGGCTTCGCGCTGTTTCGAGTACTGCACACCAAGTTCTTCGTTCTTCGGGGCAGCTCATCAAGTCGCCGTACTTCAGTAGTGACGACGGACGTACGAGAAGCCCCGCAGAAGCTGGCTGGAAAAATTTTCCGTTTGCAGAAATATTTGCAAGCAAGCGTGACCCGTGGTGTGCAGGCCTTCCTCTCAGCGGTCATGGAGTCGGCATGTCGGGCTGCGGAGCCCGAGGGCAAGCCATTGCCGGTAGTAGTGCTGAGCAGATTCTGCAGTACTACTATCCTGGGGTGCGGATTCAGGAGTAGAGACACATGGTTTCCCATGTCTCTCTGTAGAACATCTTCTTAACTTGAATGTTCACAGGACTCATGCATCCCTCCATAGAGGAGCTTCTTGCAAGCGTGGCGGGTTCCTTGGCTCCTCCTGCATGCGTCCATTCTTCTGGCAAGAAAAAGATTCTGTCCAAGAGCGCGTACGTTATCTTGTTCGAGAGCGATGCGTAATCGCAGTTCTCTTGTCGCAGCTTCTTGATCGGTGGGCGACAGAGTCTCAAGTTCGAAGAAGTGCTGAAAGGATTCAAGATGTGCAGGCGTGAGGAGACCAATTTCTCCATCCATATTTGCCACGCCTGAAGGGACGAGTAACATGAGTGCGATCATGAAGTATCGTATTTTTTTGTCAAATTTTGTTAGCAGGAGCGACGACTCTCCGCATTTCAATGGACAAAAATCTGTTCCCCAGATGGAGTAGAGACGCCCCGCTGCGCTGGGCATCTCTACAACATCAGAACATTACTTACCTTACCGCTTTGATCAGCGCATCCAGCCGATCACACTTCTCCCACTTCACATCGAGGTCTTCGCGGCCCATGTGACCGTACGAGGCGACTTTCTGGTACTGAGGACGGAGCAGATCGAGGTCCTTAATGATCGCTGCAGGGCGGAGATCGAAGACCAGAGAAATGGCTTTCTCTAGGGCTCGGTCACTCACCTTCCCCGTGCCGAAGGTATCAACCCGGAGTGAGACTGGAGCAGCGATACCGATGGCGTAGGCTACTTGCACCTCGCACTTCTTCGCGAGGCCAGATTTGACGACGTGCTTGGCAACCCAGCGTGCGGCGTACGCGGCACTCCGATCGACCTTGCTCGGGTCCTTGCCCGAGAAGGCACCACCACCGTGACGGCTGTAGCCACCGTACGTGTCGACGATGATCTTGCGGCCCGTGAGTCCGCAGTCGCCTGGGGGGCCACCGATGACGAAGCGTCCGGTCGGATTGATGAAGTACTTCGTACTGGCATCGAGGTACGGTCCACAGACGGGCTCGATGATATGCTTCTTGATGTCCTTGCAGATCTGTTCGTGGCTGACCGTATCGGCGTGCTGCGTCGAGATGACGACCGTCTGTGCGCGCGTCGGCTTTCCTTCATCGTCGTATTCGATCGTCACCTGACTCTTCCCGTCGGGACGGAGGTAGGTGAGTCCTTTGGACTTGCGCACTTCTGCAAGCTTGCGTGTCAGCTTGTGCGCGAGTGAAATCGGCAGTGGCATCAGCTCCGGCGTCTCATCGCACGCGAAGCCGAACATCAATCCTTGATCTCCTGCCCCCTGTTCCTTCGTCGTGGTCTTTGCGGCAGTGACCCCTTGGTCGATATCTGCACTCTGTTCGCCGACACAGACCATGACGGCACAGGCCTTGTGGTCGAAACCGAAGATGCCGTCGTCGTAGCCAATGTTCTTGATCGTGTCGCGCGCGACTTGTGCCATCGGGATGTAGGTATTCGTCGTGATCTCACCCGCAACGACGACGAGGCCGGTCGTGGCGAGGCACTCACAGGCGACATGCGAAGCGGGATCCTTGCTGAGCGCGTAGTCGAGCACCGCATCGGAAATCTGATCGCAGAGTTTATCGGGGTGGCCCTCGGTAACACTTTCTGAAGTAAAGAAGCTTGGCATATGATGGAGAGAATAATAAATAAAAAGTTACCCTGAGCGAGCCGTCAGGCGAGTCGAAGGGTCACAGACTCGGAGGTGAAGAGAGAGGACATACGTAGAGGTGGGGAAGGTAAGGAAGGTGAGGTACGTGTGGTAGGTTTGGTAGGTAGGTGGGCAAAAATTCAATGCGGCTCTACCGACCCGCGGATCAGACAAAAAGAACTTTCCCTGAGGAAAGCTAGTGAAATGCTATCTTTCCCCTGACGGGGCCGAAGGTACCACCGTTTCCTCTCGAGGAAGGTTGGCGGACGCGTATTGGGTCGGTTACCCTGCCTACCGGCAGGCAGGCACGCGTCACTCTTGATAGGCGATGGTGTGAGAAGGAGTCTATGGAAAAGATACTGTGGTTGCATCAGAAAGAAATTTACAATTTTATAATAATATGGTATTATTATACTGATCTACACAAAGACTCGTATCACTCAACATTGTATGAATCTATCCGAAGATCATGAGCAGGATGCACACCCAGATATCGAAGATATGGGTGAGAGGAGGGTATCCCAAGCCGCCACTCTTCTTGGTCTTCTCGATAAGAGAGAAGAGGTGGAAAGAATCATTGCATCGGAGGGAAGGACCGTTCAAGATCTTTGTAGATCTCTGGGAATCTCAGCTCGAGAGAGTCATGATGAAGTGAGAGAGAAGACGATAGATCACCCTGAGGATAGAGCACGTGCAATGGAGGAGGAACTTTCTCGTTTGGTAGATCCTACGATTGATGAAATTTCGAGAGTGATCATAACGTCAGGGTTAGCCGCTGAAGAGATTCGTACATGGTTGAGAGTGAACAACATGGACATTCAATGTCTTGTATCGCAAAGAGGACATTTGGGAATCAAAAGTTCTGAAGTATCAGAGCAGCTTGCAGGCCATCGGAAGAGAAATTTTTGGCAAAAACTTTTCCATCCAAAAGAAAGAGAGAAGATCGTGCAAGGGGTACGAGAAGTCTCCAGCGCTCTTGCACGTCTGGATGGAGAGCTTGCAACAAGGCGGCCTCGTTTTGATCACATCACATTGGCAATGCAAAGACTCTCTCAGAGACGAGAGGATCTTGTCACTAGCGCAGTTAATCAGTTCTTTGAGCATATTGAAGAGAAATACAGAGGACTTCAGGCAGCATTCGTGACACCTCAAGTCAAGGAGGGACTCAATACTGTGTTGATTGCAGAGAACGTACTACCCAAATTGAATGAGCTCAAAGCGGATGGCAGAATGAGTGAGGCAGATTCGGTGGAGTATCTTGGTCTGCTCCGAGCCAAGTTGGCTGAAGGCTATCTCGATTGGAGCGCTGCAGTAGAAAAGAAAGAAGCGGCGGAGAAAAGGAGAAAGCGATTAGAGTGTCTCCATCGACAATCACGGCACAGTTTGGAGGGAATAAGTAGCGTCATCGAGAGTAAGGGGAATGAGGCGGCTGACGTTTATTACGATAGGATCTTTGAGGTATTGCTGCGGGAAGCTGCAAAAGAAGAGATCGAGCGATGGCGAGATGCCTTGTGTACTTTGGTAGGTCCCGACTTGCAGGGGGCCATTGCCCAAAGCAGTAAGCAGAGTGTGTATCCGGCAAGGAGTGATTGGGGCGGGGGACATGAGACAGAAAAAGATATTCTGGATCTCAGGGAAGTTCCCATTGGGGATGTGAACAAGCTCAATGGATTGGTGCGATGGCCGGTGGTCAAGCGTTTTGCAGAACAGTCAGGCCTGATACCAGAAAATATTTTTTTGCGTGTCGAGCGTATCATTATTGAAAGATTATTTCACGAACAACTATTCCCAGGTGGACGCGAGTCATGGGAGGGTACCGCTGCGAGTTACAAGATAGGTGCGCTACAGAATCCTGAGGCTTTGCCCCTTTTGCTGAAGCAGATTGAGGCATTCGGGACTGGCCATACGAATGATGCCGTTGTCTATGCTATGGAGAGCCTGCTCTCAGAGAGTAATCCTGATCACCTCCAACAGGTGCTCCAATCTTTGCCAGAAAACAAAAGAATTTTACTAGAGACTCTTGCGAATGAGCACTCGTATATGACTCGGTTTGGCAGATGCAATGCTCGGTATGTTACGTGCGTGCTCTTGAAGGATGGTGATTTCACTCTCGCGAAGGAGCAGTTGACAAGAATTTTGGAAAATGGAGGAAGCTTTGGGGATCAGCAGTTGAAGGATTTTTATCTAGGAAGCAGAGAGTTCGGACCTGAGGCATCGGCAGAACTTCTACAAAAAAGGGAAGAGGTGGAACAGGTCATCATCCAGAGCAAATTATCTTTCTGGACTCAGGCTGCTGATAAACTGTTGGCAGCACTGGTCCATCCAGGGAACGGAGACAGCGTCGCATTCCCCAAAAGAATCGCGAAGGAAGGTCTCGGTGTTTCCGACGAAGCAATGATCGGTGTACTCGACCAGATTTTTTCCACAAAGACGTTCAAGGGAAGCGGTTTTGAGAGAGAGGCATTCCTCGATGGTCTCCTTGTGCTCAATGCAAAAGAAGACGGGGCAGCTGTCCTAGAAACACTGCTCGGTGTGTATCGAAGTGCGAAGAATGATCCCTCGAGGATGAGGCGCATCTTCCAGCTTCTCTCTACGCTCGATGCCTTTGGAGAATATGCTTTCGTCGTACCGAGCTCACAGCATGTGGATCAGATTCGTTCGGATATTGCTGGTCTGGAGGAACAGCTTCCGCAAACGAAGGAGAAGAGTGGACGGAAGAAGACGAAGGATGCGATAGAAACGCTCAAAGTCGAACTGCAGAATGTGACCGGACTGAAGGGTATCGAGGATGCTATGACAAAAAAAGTCGTCGAGGTTGCGTGTAGACGGCTGGAATTACCGCAGAAATTTCATGAGAAGATCGAGGGAAATTTGGAAGAATTTCTTAGAAGCGGACTGTTCGAAATCGTTCCAACACTTGCAGGAAAATATGACAAGGAGAACAGAACCGATGTGAGCAATCTTCTGAGGACGGTCACGGAGCACATTATTGAGGGGGATTTCAATGCATGGCGCTACACGCACGAGCAGACGGCGATACAACTCGCTGGTCTGACGGAAGAGCAGAAAAAGTTTTGGAGAGAAACGCTGGAACCGATAACGATCGACATCTCACTCTCGGATGATGAAGAGAGCAGGCGAGCGGATGAATTGAGAGCCACCAAGGACATTCTTAGAAATGCGAAGGAACACATTCTTGTTGAACAGCCGCATTTTGATTTTTCTAGAGACAGGGCTCGTATGCTTTCGATACAGGTTGATGGATTGACCGAAAGAATAAAATCTTGCACGTCCGATGATGAAAAGAGATCACTCGTCGTAGAGAAGCGGAGGGTGCAAGCGGAGACAACACTCCTCTCTGGATTCTTGGAGATTGAAGAGGCAACAACCGCATCCTTTACACGCGACAGAATCTGTGCGCAGGCACGTGCATTGTGCAATTGTCTTACGACTCTCACCTTACCTTTGGCGGAATTGGACATACAACAGATTGAAAAAATCTTCACGGTCGGTGACATACGCGCTATCAGCGCTTACGAGTCGGATGACCCGATGACTCTGCTCAAGGTTGGAGTGGAGCCGCAGGAAACGTGCCAATCTTGGAGAAATGGTGGATACAACCATTGTCTGTTGGCGTATGTGGCCGATAGCAATAAAAAAGTGCTGAATGTTGCTGACGGAGAAGGCCGTATTGTGGCAAGAAGCATGATCAAACTGACAAAACAACGTGATCTGCATGACTTTTCTTCAGAGACAGAGAGGAGAACGTTGCTCATTGAAAAGCCCTATTCCCTCCTTCCGAATGCCGAAGTCTATCGAGCATTCATACGTGTGCTCTTGAAGAAGGCACAAGGTCTTGATGCTTCGATTACCTTCAGAGGAGATGGGATGGACCCTCAGACGTTGGAGATCTTTGAAGAAGAGGCGGCAACATGTGGCTATGGAAGGAGAGAAGGTACGTTCGAGCTTTTCATACCGCAGAGCTTGAATAGGTTCGAATATAGCGATGCTCTCGGTGGGGAAATAACATCCTTCGATCGATATCAGGAACTTCCTGGTGTCACGTTTGAAAGATTGAAAACAGAATCCGGACTCTTGCATGGAGAGGAATGAACGCTGAAGTTAGATACCCCTCGTCTCCTCTGCTACAGTGCCGTACTGTTGATTTCGGAGTCCCCTGCTCCCGTTCTCCACTCTATGCATTTGCTCCTGAGATTGGCACGATCGCCTCTGCTACGGAGAGGCGACTGGCAACTGTTTCTGATCGTTCACTGCGCATTCGTCGCTATCGGCATGGCCCCGCTCCTCCTTCGGACACATCTGCTCTCGGGATTGGAGTTCACGTATCCGCTGTTTCAGCTGTACACGCCACGTGCGTTGCTGTCGGGGAATGCCTTCTTCAATGCGCTGAATCTCAACGGCTTCCCGACGTTCATCGGCACGGATTATTACTCGATGAATCCGTTCACGTATCTCTTCACCGCGCTGCTTCCTCCCTTCGATAGTCTGAATGCTTTCGTCTTCGCGAACATGGTTGCTGGTGGGTTCTTCTGCTCACTTCTGATCAGGAGACTCGGCTTCTCCCGCGCTGCGGCGATCATCGGAGGTGCAAGTTATGTCACGGGGAGCTGGCTCCTGATCGTGACCTCCCAATTCGTCGCATTCCTACCGATCCCCCCACTGATGATCTCGATCCTCCTGGCAAGCCGCCAGCATCCTCTGAGGGCATGCCTAGCCGGCACGCTCCTGTGCACGTACCTGTGGTGGGCGGTGTTCCTCCAGATCACACTGATGATCTTCGCGCTCTCAGCTGCTGCAGCTGTGATTCTGGCTTGGAAGCTGCGTTCCAACGGGAGGATTGCCAGATCTCCGCTGATTGTCTTCGTCGTGAGTGTCGTCATCAGCACGTTGACGGTTCTGCCAAAGCTCCTCATCACCAAGGTCTATGGAGATCTCTCTTGGCGAGCTGCCGGTGTGCCGAGTGCCGAAGCGACATCGCAGGGCATCAGCGCGCTCTCCCCACTACGCTACCTCTTTCCGTACGCCCAATTCCCGTTCCTCAACTTCGGCGGTGACATCCTCATGCTGTACGTGGGCACATTCGGTTTCCTCTTCCTGCTGACCGGGATCTTCGTCCAGCTTCCGAGAGCATCGGTGCCGCGCGTGCGTTGGTGGATCACGGGGTACGTGTTGCTCCTGCTCATGGCGATCAATCATTCACCCTTAGCGGCGATCGTTCATTCTTTTCCACCATTTTCGTACTTCCGTGGGGCTGGACGGTGGATGCTCCTTGGTACGTTCGTGGCAGCTCCGATCATCGCAGCTGGGGTGGATGCACTCGTAGCGGGGGAGGCGGAAAAACTACGGAGGATGTTCGCAGCTGTGCTCGGCAGTGCCGTCTTCGTACTGTGTGCTTGGCTAGCTGCTATGCAATCGGTGCTCACGCTGCTGCCGCGATGGCCGATCGCTCTGTTTCAGCGCTACTTTGCTACGGTCCACGAGACACTCGGTTTGCAGCCGCCGCTCACGTACTACGAAACATTCGTGGAGCGGCGCATTGCCGATCTTGGAGCACATCCCTTGTTCCTAGAACCGCGAACGCTGTTCCCGCTGCTCTCCCTCTTCGTCCTTGCAATCGTGCTCCAAGACAGAGTCTGGCGGAGTGTGCGACGGACTCCATGGATCCTGGTTGCCTGCACGCTGCTCACTTCGATGTCCGTGCTGTTTTGGTACAACGAATACATTCCACGCGATGCGATTCCCGTGGCGATTCACACGGTTGAATTTCTGAAGGCGCACCCCAGTCTAGCCATCGGCGTCCTCTCGGAACAAGCTTCGATCGCTGCATTCAGAGAGAAACCGTCCGAGAGAGACCGCATCGAATGGTCCCTAGAATACCTCGTGCCGAATACGAACTTGTATAACGACATTCCCATCCTCGATACCTTCGACAATCTTCCCTCGCGGCGTCCGACGGCCTTGGCAAGTTGGGTCGGCGCTCACTGGGCCGGTGAACACTGGATCCTCGGCTCCGACCCGTACCGGATCGCGGCGGTGCCAGGATCGTTGCACGACAAATTGGTCGCCTATGCGAAACGCAAAGACATGATGGACGTGATGGGACTTCGATACATCGTGAGCGCCTTCCCGATCGCGGATACGCGTTTCCGAAAGGTCTTCGAAGCCATCATCACATCGAAGCGGCTTCCTATTGCGATCTATGAGAACCCCGACGCGCGGCCCAAGGCGTATTTCGCCGATGCCATAGAAACGGTGACAGAGAACGAAGCAGAGACGATCCATCGGATGCTCAGTGGCACATGGCCACGTAGGAAATCACTGATCGAATGCGAACCCGAATGCACTCCACTCAAGCCAAGCGGTATGGGAGACGTGACGATCGTGCGTGATGAAGGTCACGCGCTGACGATCCGAACATCTTCGCCAACACCGCAGTGGCTCGTGTTGAACGTCAACCGACTGCCGGGATGGATCGTCACGATCGACAGCGCGACAGCGCGAACGGTCTATGCGAATGGCACATTCTTTGGAGTACAAGTGCCGGGGGGAAACCATACGATCGCATGGAGGTTTTCGTTGATGCAGATTCTGCGGGAAGGCTTACATGGAGCGGTGGATCGTACGTGAATCGATCACCTTCTCTACCACTCGCGCAACCGCTTCAGCCGCGATCGTGTGCCCCAGAGCGTTCCAGTGTCCGTCGCAGGAGAAGTAGAAGTACGGATACACGAGTGCACGTTTGCTCTGCTCGGCGAGGAAGACTGGGACGAGGTCGATGAATGGCACGCCATGATGCTCTGCAATCTTTGCAAAACGTGCGAAGGGATAGGAGGGGGTGAATGCCTTCGGTGGATCTTGACCGTACTGCTTTCGAATCAATGCTGCGATATCGGGTGCGGTTTCTAGGAGCTCTGGAACCGAGAAGGCGATCAGCTGCTTGGGTGGCGATATCTGGCGCTTGAGGGACTGGATCGCCCGATCGACCCTCGCCCATCCCCGTTCGCGCTCGGGTGGTGCTGGCGCGTCGAACACGTGGTACTCACGCGGATACGGGGGGAAACCGCTGATACCCGAGGGCGATGCTGTCTCCTGTCTCGCGAAACGGTACAAAACATTAGCGAAGCGGTACAGGGCGCTGTGCATACGTAGCCAGTGGCGCGTGCCGTCGAACGGCGTCCTCTTGCGGAAAGACAGCAAGTTGCCGTCATCATCACGGTACGTGAGACGCGTCGCGTGCAGAGGACCTCCCTCCATGTCTGGGTCGCTGTTCTCGACGTCATTGCTGTAGAAGGCCAGGAGGACAATATCCGGATCGAACGTGCTGACCACGTTCTCGTACAGAATATCCTCCTGTTCAGTGCCGATGGAACTGAGACCAAAATTCAGCACTTCGACCTTGTCTTTCCCCAAGATCTTCTCCAGCTGCCTAGCGAACACCTCATCATCATTCACCTGCGTTCCGGCCATAAAGGAGTCGCCGAGAATCGCGATGCGCGTGAGGCCCGGCACACGTTCCTTCGCGTGCTCCTGGTCGCGCCAGCCGAACGAATTCGTGGTGACGACTGAGGTATGGCACGCGGTGCGTTCGGTGCGCACGGTACTCGGGAAGAACTCGATGCCGAGGAGTGAATCCTTGTAATCGTAGTCGTAGAGAGGCGGATACTGCGCCTCCGAGGGCACGATGCGCAGGGTGAGTTCGGAGAGTCCAATGATCAGGACAAACACACACAACCAGCTCAGGATATTCTGTAGGAGCGTACGCACGGATGGAACGATAGCATGTCAAGAACAGTCTTGCATGCGGCCTCCCTCAGTACACAATCACCACGTCTTCCGATCCCAATGTCACGATGTCATACTTTGCTTGTGTCTCTGCCCACGTGCGTGCGCTTCGTAGTCGCTGTTCGCTCTCTGCAGACACGTTCGGTCCGTACGTCGTCACGGTCGGGGCTTGGATGATCACCGGCCGGTCCATCGATGCTGGTGTCCATGCCTTGCTACGGTCCAGCAATTGAGTGCGCTTCGAGACGGTGAGCAGACCAGAGGCGATGAAGAGATCGAGATATGCGCTCTCTGGCATCAAGAAAACGGCATCGGGAGAGGTGCGGAGAATGTCTGCGGTGATCGAGACGACGGGCAAGGGCGCATCTCCCCCGGTCGTGGTTTGAAAAATATTCTTCGGTTGGATTCTTGCTCGATGCGCGAATGTAACGGTGTGAAAAGGTGTGATGGCCACGAGCATGGCAAGGAGGATGGTCGCGCCTGCACTGTTCCATTGCCGTGGAAGCATCGAACAAAACCCAGCGCATCCGATGCTCAGAGGGAGCAGGAGCAGAATACTGAACCGCGGATAGCCCCAGTACACCGGCAATTGTATCCACTGTTGGACCATCGTCGTCGAGAGCCCGATCAGCCACGCCGTGCCCAGCGTCAGGCGCCATGCTTTCGATCCGCGAAGGAACACGATCAGTGATAGCGCTATCAGCAAGCCGATCACCAGTGGATGAAATTGTCCGGGGAGAGCCTTGGCGGTTTCGACGATGGGTAGCCAGAGTTGACCTCGATCCGCCGCCGGAAACAGCGCGCCTGTGAGGGGATTTAAGATGAAAGAGTAGTGGTACGTCGGGTAGAGGGCCAGCCACAGACAGGCGATAGGCAGTGCGATGGCTGCGATGGTCCCTGCGGCCTTCCGTCTGTGCATGAACCAGAGGGCGAGTATACACGCGCACATCGCAAGAATGGCGGTAGGCCGATACAGCATCCATAGCGAGAAGAGACAGCCCGCGTACGGTGCCCAGGATTGTCTCGAAGCATCGTGAAGCAGCGTGGAGACGAGGAGAACCGCGCACATGCCAAGTGTGATCTCTCCGCAGGCTTGGTAGAGTGACGTGTGGTAGATCCAACCCATGGGGCTGAGGATCAATGCCAAGAACCCCACCGTCCGCGCAGTTTTGCTCCATCCCGGCGTGCATTGCCACAGCACGATGCCAAGGAGGATCGTCCACAGGATGTTGGCGCCGCGGATCGCCCACAGGTGGCCCTGCCCGACGGTCATCGCGATGGCTTGGAAGAGGTGCACGATGGGCGGATAGCGTGTTGCAAGCACCGTGGTGGTGGGCACACTCCAAGCCATGAACGCTGCTCCGACGGCCATGCATCCAACGATGATCATTGCCTTCTTCAGACGAAGGAAGCGAGCGCACACGATGACAGCACTCATCGTGCCGATCATGCCGATGCCCACCATCGGCCAGCTGATCACGCGTGCGATGTGTGCGAGCACGGTGAATGCAGGGAGCGCGATCGCCGACTCATCCGAGAACGCATGGAGCGGAATCGTGAAGAGTGCTGGGGCGATGGCGAGGCAGGTGAGGCCGATCAACCACCACGGGCCATCGCCAAGTGTCAGGACATACGTATCGTCCTTGATCGAGCGATCAAGAAACCATGCACTCGTGTAGACCAAGCACAGGGCCATCGTGATCCAGATAAACCGCAGCGGTAGGTAGGGGATCCCAAGCACCACCGGCCAGACGAAGATGCATGCGCCGATCACGAGCAGATACGCGATAGCGATCGATCGGCCTCGCAGCGTTCGTGAGAGATTACTGGACCTCATAGTGCAGGATGTCGATCAAACAGAGCCGTTGCATCCATGGGAGTTTCTCGATCGCTTGGGTGAACCTCGTGAGGAGCGGAACGTCCATCGGAAACAGCATCCGATGCTCGCGCTTCTTGAGTATGTAGCCATGCCGCGAGAGCACTGCCGTGAGCTGCTTCGTGCTGATGCGGTGATGCGGACCTTCGGGCATCTTCATGTGGAGTTTCTCGAGCACCATCAGAAGTGGCTCCCACAGCGGGTTGGCCATGTTGATGACGACTCTCGTACCGACATGACAGAGAGGCTTGAGATCCCGAAATGTACCCTCGACGTCCTCTAGGTGCTCGATGACATCGGAGAGGATGATGACGTCGAAGGTCTCACGTAACGGGATCGTTCCAATCACTCCTGCATACCATTCCATGGTTGGATATTTCTTCTTGGCCACGGCGATCATCCCCGGACTGATGTCGGTCCCAATCCGTCGCTTGGCCTCGATGTTCCCTAGGATATCTCCCGTCCCGCATCCGAGTTCCAGCACCGACTCTCCCTGTCGCACGTTCCCAGTGTGGAAATGCTTGAGCGTCTCGTAGTAGAACCCATTGCGCTTCTTCCAAGTATCATACCGCTGCGCTTCCTCATCGAAATGGAGGCTGACGGGGGTGGAGGAAGAAGACATATCGTGGCAAGTATAGCGCAGAGAAGAGTGAACATGAGGAAGGACTTTCT
>JAHFJR010000003.1 GCA_023245775.1 Candidatus Peribacteria bacterium
ACCGTCTCTGGAACAACTCTTGTGATCAGTCAGAATGGCTCCTTCTCGGGCTCGCTGATCGTGAAGAGAAATATTTCAGGAAGCAGTCTCTTCGGTGCGGGACTTGGGGATTGTAATAATTCCAGTAGTTCCAAATTGATCTACAACAATGCAACCGGAAAATTTGGTTGTGCGACGGACCAAACGATCGGAAGTGGCCTGAGCTATAGCAGTGCGGAAGGCATTTTCGTCAATCAGCGTGGCGACACCATGACCGGTGCACTCACGATCAACCTCACTTCCGGCTTCCTCGGTCTGAAGGTTCTCCAGACCGCTTCCGGAAATATTCTCCACGCAGAGAAACAACTCAGTTCCTCAGGAACCATCATCGCAGTGAATGACATTCTCAGTCGAAACGGTACTGCGAAGACCAAAGGCTTCGTCCTCTTCTCCGGTGCAACCCTCTCCGAAATGTCTGGGTTCAACGAATCCGTGAACCTCATTCACTCCGGCCTCGCAACCAATACCATCACGCGTCTCACCAACCAGGGTGACCTCGTGAATATCGGTACTATCCAGTCCGGCGAAGCGCATTTCCGGAGGGGCGGGACGTTCCTGCCGAAGGTGGATTACACAACCGGCACAACTCCATACTCCGTTGCGATAGGAGATCTGAATGGCGATGCAAAAATGGACATGGTAGTCGTCAATGAACCTGTAGGTACTATTTCGGTATTCATTGGCACAGGTTCGGGTCTCTTCGTTGCGAAAGTCGATTATACGGCAGGAGGCAGCCCACGCTCAGTTGCCATTGGAGACCTCAATGGTGATGGAAAGCCTGACCTTGCTATTGCCAATGGTGGTGTCACTTCCGTTTCTATCCTTATGAATAATGGCAATGGCACCTTTGCAACAAAGGTCGATTACACAACTGGAATTGCTCCCTACTCCGTCGCTATTGGTGACCTAAACGGAGATGCCAAACCAGATCTTGCTGTGGCAAATCAAGGTAGCACATCCGTTTCCATTTTCCTCAACAATGGTAACGGCACTTTCGCTTCTAAAGTGGATTACACAACGGGTACGACCCCTCTCTCTGTTGCCATCGGTGACCTAAACGGAGATGGCAAATCAGATGTTGCTGTGGCGAATAGTAACAGCGACTCCATTTCTATTTTCCTCAACAATGGCAATGGCACCTTTGCAACAAAGGTCGATTATACAACTGGAATTGCTCCCTACTCCGTCGCTATCGGTGACCTAAACGGAGATGCCAAACCAGATCTTGCTGTGGCAAATCAAGGTAGCACATCCGTTTCCATTTTCCTCAACAATGGTAACGGCACTTTCGCTTCTAAAGTGGATTACACGACGGGCTCAAGCCCAAGATTTGTCGCTATCGGTGACCTAAACGGAGATGGCAAATCAGATGTTGCTGTGGCGAATAGTAACAGCGACTCCATTTCTATTTTCCTCAACAATGGCAACGGTACCTTCGCTACCAAGGTGGATTACACAACGGGTACGACCCCTCTCTCTGTTGCCATCGGTGACCTCAATGGAGACGGAAGGAGAGATATTGCTGTCGCAAATTATGGAACGGGTATTAATACCGTCTCCATTCTCCTCAACGACTCCCGCACGATCCTCTACGCTTCTGCTGGCACCGGTGGTGCCGTTGGCATCGGCACCTCTACCCCAGGGTCCGCACTCGCGGTCTCCGGTGCCGTGCTCATCAATCGCAATGGAAATATTCTCAATACGTCCGCGGACGTTGGCCTCGCACTCGAAGTCATCGGCACGATGTCCGGTCGCATCCTCCACGCACAGGATCTGCTCAGGTCTTCGGGTTCCGTCATCGTCGAAGGCACCATCTCGGGAGCTCTGCTTCGAGGAGCAGGTCTTGGCAGTTGTAACAGCACGACCCAGAAGCTCCTCTACAACAACACATCATTCAAATTTGAATGTGGGACAGACCTCCTTGGCAGTTTCGGTACCGGTAATGTGCTGATCATTGGTGACAATCGCTATGTCAATACCTCTGGCGACACCATGACCGGCGCACTCACTATCAATCTCACGAGTGGCTTCCTCGGACTCAAGATTCTCAACACGGCTTCCGGAAATATTCTCCACGCAGAGAAACAACTCAGTTCCTCCGGAACCATAATCGCAGTGAATGACATTCTCTCTCGAAACGGTACTGCGAAAACCAAAGGCTTCGTCCTCTTCTCCGGAGCCACACTCTCCGAGATGTCTGGCTTCGCTGAATCCGTGAACTTGATTCACTCCGGCCTCGCCACCAACACCATCACACGTCTCACCAACCAGGGTGATCTCGTCAATATCGGCACCATCCAGTCCGGAGAAGCACACTTCAGGAGGGGCGGGACATTCCTGCCGAAGGTGGATTACACAACCGGCACAACTCCATATTCCGTTGCAATTGGAGATCTCAATGGTGATGGGAAGTCTGATCTCGCTGTAGCGAACTACAGCTCAACCTCTGTCTCTATCTTTCTCAATAACGGGAACGGCACCTTCGCTTCCAAGGTGGATTACACGACGGGCACACAACCAAACTCCGTCTCTATCGGCGATCTCAATGGCGACGGCAAGTCTGATCTCGCTGTAGCGAACTACGGCTCAACTTCTGTCTCTATCTTTCTCAATAACGGCAACGGCACCTTCGCTTCCAAGGTGGATTACACGACGGGCACTACTCCATACTCCGTCTCCATCGGTGACCTGAGCGGCGACGGCAAGCCCGACCTTGCTGTGGCGAACGCTGGCTCAACTTCCGTCTCCGTCCTCCTCAACAACGGTAACGGCACCTTCGCTTCCAAGGTCGACTACACCACGGGCTCAGTTCCAGCCTCCGTCTCCATCGGTGACCTGAGCGGCGACGGCAAGCCCGATCTTGCTGTAGCAAATGCCAGCTCAACGACTGTCTCTGTCTTCATCAATAACGGCAACGGCACTTTCGCTTCCAAGGTCGACTACACCACGGGCTCAATTCCAGTCTCCGTCGCTATCGGAGACCTGAGCGGCGACGGCAAGTCTGATCTCGCTGTAGCGAACTACGGCTCAACTTCTGTCTCTATCTTTCTCAACAACGGTAACGGCACTTTCGCTTCCAAGGTCGACTACACCACGGGCTCAAGCCCAAACTCCGTCTCTATCGGAGACCTGAGCGGCGACGGCAAGTCTGATCTCGCTGTAGCGAACTACGGCTCAACTTCCGTCTCCGTCCTCCTCAACAACGGTAACGGCACCTTTGCGGCTAGAGTTGATTACACCGCTGGAACACAACCATATTCTGTTGCTATCGGAGACCTCGATGGCGATGGTAAGTCCGATCTTGCCGTCGCAAATGCTGGCTCAACGAGCGTCTCGGTGTTCCTCAACAACTCCCGCACCATTCTCTATGCCTCCGCCGGTACCGGTGGTGCCGTCGGCATCGGCACCTCCACTCCGGGTTCGGCCCTTGCGGTCTCCGGAGCTGTGCTCATCAATAGAAACGGCAATATTCTGAATACTTCCGCGGACGTCGGTCTCGCACTCGAAGTCATCGGCACCATGTCCGGTCGCATCCTCCACGCACAGGATCTGCTCAGGTCTTCGGGTTCCGTCATCGTCGAAGGGACGATCTCGGGAGCGCTGCTTAGAGGAGCAGGTCTTGGCAGCTGTAATGGCACGACGCAGAAGCTCCTCTACAACAACACATCATTCAAATTTGAATGTGGGACAGACCTCCTTGGCAGTTTCGGTACCGGTAATGTGTTGATCATTGGTGACAATCGCTATGTCAATACCTCTGGCGACACGATGACCGGCGCACTCACGATCAACCTCACCTCCGGTTCTCTCGGACTCAAGATTCTCAACACCGCCTCCGGCAATATTATCCACGCTGAGAAGAACCTCACGAGCTCCGGAACCATCATCGCAGTGAATGACATTCTTAGTCGAAACGGTACCGCGAAGACGAAAGGCTACGTCCTCTTCTCTGGCGCAACCCTCTCGGAAATGTCTGGTTTCAATGAATCCGTAAACTTGATCCACTCCGGCCTCGCAACCAACACCATCACACGTCTCACGAATCAGGGTGATCTTGTGAATATCGGTACGATTCAATCCGGCGAAGCGCACTTCAGAAGGGGTGGGACGTTTGCGACGAAGGTGGACTATACGACGGCTTTCGCTCCCATCTCGGTTGCCATCGGAGACCTCAACGGAGACAGTAAGGCTGATCTTGCTGTTGCAAATAACAACTCAAATTCCGTCTCTGTCTTCCTCAATAACGGCAACGGCACCTTCGCCTCCAAGGTGGACTATACAACAGGCACAAATCCACACATTGTCTCCATCGGAGACCTGAACGGCGACGGAAATCCCGATCTTGCTGTCGCAAACTACAACTCAAATTCCGTCTCTGTCTTCCTCAATAACGGTAACGGCACCTTCGCTTCCAAAGTGGATTATACGACGGGAACGCATCCATACTCCGTCTCCATCGGAGATCTGAGCGGCGACGGGAAGCCCGATCTTGCTGTCACAAACTTTGGCTCAACCTCCG
The DNA here is from genome assembly GCA_023245775.1 of Candidatus Peribacteria bacterium. Lineage (GTDB taxonomy): Bacteria > Patescibacteriota > Gracilibacteria > Peribacterales > Peribacteraceae > SICN01. The sequence goes on from JAHFJR010000003.1 coordinate 4,559, forward strand.
TCTCTGTCTTCCTCAATAACGGCAACGGCACCTTCGCCTCCAAGGTGGATTACACAACCGGCTCAAGTCCAGAATCCGTCTCCATCGGAGACCTGAGCGGCGACGGCAAGCCTGATCTTGCTGTCGCGAACAGAGACTCAAACACCGTCTCTGTCTTCCTCAATAACGGCAACGGCACCTTCGCCTCCAAGGTGGATTACACAACCGGCTCAAGTCCAGAATCCGTCGCCATCGGCGACCTCAATGGTGACGGGAAGTCAGATCTTGCTGTTGCAAATAACAACTCAAATTCCGTCTCTGTCTTCCTCAATAACGGCAACGGCACCTTCGCCTCCAAGGTGGATTACACAACCGGCTCAAGTCCAGAATCCGTCTCCATCGGAGACCTGAGCGGCGATGGCAAGCCCGATCTTGCGGTGGCAAACTACGGCTCAGATACTGTCTCCGTCTTCCTCAATAACGGCAACGGAACCTATGCGACGAAAGTGGATTATACGACAGGCACAAATCCATACTCCGTCTCCATCGGAGACCTGAACGGTGATGGTAAGGCAGATCTTGCGACTGCAAATAGTGGCAGCAGCTCCGTCTCCGTCTTCCTCAACAACTCTCGCACGATCCTCTATGCCAGTGCTGGCACCGGCGGAGCGGTCGGTATCGGTACCTCCACCCCGGGTTCCATTCTCGCGGTCTCCGGTGCCGTGCTCATCAACAGAAACGGCAATATTCTGAATACGTCAGCCGACGTCGGTCTCTCCCTCGAAGTCATCGGCACGATGTCCGGTCGCATTCTCCATGCGCAGGATCTGCTCCGCTCATCGGGTTCCGTCATCGTCGAAGGGACAATCTCGGGAGCTCTGCTTCGAGGAGCAGGTCTTGGCAGCTGCAACAGCTCTCTGCAGAAGCTCCTGTACAACAACACATCATTCAAATTTGAATGTGGGACAGACCTCCTTGGCAGTTTTGGCACGGGCAATGTACTAATCATTGGTGACAATCGTTATGTCAATACCTCTGGCGACACCATGACTGGTGCACTCACGATCAACCTGACGAGTGGCTTCCTCGGACTCAAGGTTCTCAACACCGCTTCCGGAAATATTCTCCACGCAGAGAAACAACTCAGTTCCTCCGGAACCATCATCGCAGTGAATGACATTCTCTCTCGAAACGGCACCGCGAAGACGAAAGGCTTCGTGCTCTTCTCTGGAGCCACACTCTCCGAAATGAGCGGCTTCAATGAATCCGTGAACCTCATCCACTCCGGCCTCGCAACGAACACCGTCACACGCCTCACGAATCAGGGTGATCTCGTCAATATCGGCACCATCCAGTCCGGAGAAGCGCACTTCAGGAGAGGTGGGACATTCCTGCCGAAGACCGATTACACGACGGGGACAAATCCCTATGCTGTTGCAGCTGGAGATCTGAATGGAGATGGCAAGTCTGATTTGGTTGTTGCAAACATCAATAGCGATTCGCTTTCTGTCTTTATTGGTACGGGCTCAGGTCTTTTCGTTGCAAAGTTTGATTACACGACGGGCAGTAGACCGACCTCCGTTTCTATCGGAGATCTAAATGGAGATGGGAAGTCTGATTTAGCTGTTACAAATTACACTTCAAATTCTGTCTCTATCCTCCTCAATAATGGTAACGGCACCTTCGCTTCCAAGGTGGACTACACGACGGGCTCACTTCCTTGGTCAGTTGCAATTAATGATCTCAATGGCGACGGCAAACCGGATCTCGCGGTCGCGAATAACACCTCCAGTACCGTCTCCATTTTCCTCAATCTCGGCAATGGTACCTTCGCATCCAAAGTCGATTACACGACCGGCTCAGGTCCATACTCCGTTTCTATTGGCGACCTGAGTGGAGACGGCAAGGCAGATCTCGCTGTTGCGAATCAAAGCTCAAACTCTGTCTCCGTCTTCCTCAATAATGGCAATGGCACCTTCGCCTCCAGAGTCGATTACACAACGGGTACCACTCCTTGGTCAGTTGCAATTAATGATCTCAACGGAGATGGAAAGGCTGATCTTGCGGTCGCCAACCAAGGTGGTACAGTTTCTGTATTCCTCAATAATGGTAACGGCACCTTCGCCACCAAGGTCGATTATGCAACAGCCTCAGGTTCAACATGGGTCGCTATCGGAGACGTCAATGGTGATGGCAAGCCAGACCTTGCCGTTGCAAATGAGACTTCAAATTCCGTCTCTATTCTCCTCAATAATGGTAACGGCACCTTCGCCACCAAGGTCGATTATACGACTGGTAGTGCACCTCATTCAATTGCTATCGGAGACCTCAATGGCGATGGCAAAGCTGATCTTGCTGTTGCAAATTACAGTTCAAATACCGTCTCCGTCCTCCTCAACAATGCTCGCACCATTCTCTATGCCAGCTCAGGCACCGGCGGCGCCGTTGGCATCGGTACCTCCACACCGGGTTCCGCACTCGCAGTCTCGGGTGCTGTGCTCATCAACAGAAACGGAAATATTCTGAATACATCCGCTGACGTCGGCCTCGCACTTGAAGTCATCGGCACGATGTCGGGTCGCATTCTCCATGCACAGGATCTGCTCCGCTCATCGGGTTCCGTCATCGTCGAAGGGACGATCTCGGGAGCGCTGCTTCGAGGAGCAGGTCTTGGCAGCTGCAACAGCACAACCCAGAAGCTCCTCTACAACAATACATCATTCAAATTTGAATGTGGGACAGACCTCCTTGGCAGTTTCGGCACGGGTAACGTGATGACGATTGGTGATGCGCGCTATGTGAATACCAGTGGCGACACCATGACTGGCGCCCTCACCATCAATCTCACTTCCGGCTTCCTCGGCCTCAAGGTTCTCAACACGGCTTCCGGAAATATTCTCCACGCAGAGAAACAACTCAGTTCCTCCGGAACGATCATCGCAGTGAATGACATTCTCTCTCGAAACGGCACCGCCAAAACCAAAGGTTTCGTCCTCTTCTCTGGGGCAACCCTTTCCGAAATGTCTGGCTTCAATGAATCGGTGAACCTCATCCACTCCGGCCTCGCAACCAACTCCATCACGCGTCTCACCAACCAGGGTGACCTCGTCAATATCGGCACCATCCAGTCCGGTGAGGCGCACTTCAGAAGGGGCGGGACATTCCTGCCGAAGACGGATTATACGACAGGTTCACTGCCAAATTTTGTCTCTATGGGAGACTTGAATGGCGATGGAAAAGCAGATCTTGTTGTTGTCAACCAAACCTCAAGTACCGTCTCTGTCTTCCTGAACAATAGCAATGGCACCTTTGCTTCTAAAGTTGATTATACGACTGGCTCAAGTCCACGCTCCGTCTCCATCGGAGACCTGAATGGCGATGGAAAAGTAGATCTTGCAGTTGCAAATGCCAATGATAGCACTGTCTCCGTCTTCCTGAACAATAGCAATGGCACCTTTGCTTCCAAAGTCGATTATACGACAGGCACAAGTCCATATTCCGTCTCCATTGGAGACCTCAATGGCGATGGCAAAGCAGATCTTGCTGTTACGAACATTGGTATCGGTGTCAAAACCGTCTCCGTTCTCCTCAATAATGGCAACGGCACCTTTGCTCTGAAGGTCGATTACGCAACCGGAACGAATCCATACCCTGTTGTTATCGGAGACCTGAATGGCGACGGTAAGGAAGATCTTGCAGTTGCAAATGCCGATGATAGTACTGTCTCGATCCTCCTCAATAACGGCAACGGGACATTCTCTACGAAGGTCGATTACACGACGGGTTCAAGTCCACGCTCCGTCTCCATCGGAGACCTGAATGGTGATGGGAAAGCAGATCTTGCTGTTGTGAATGGAAGTGATAGTACTGTCTCCATTCTCCTCAATAACGGCAACGGCACCTTCGCTACCAAGGTCGATTATACGACCAGCACAATTCCACAGTCGGTCTCTATGGGAGACATGAACGGTGATGGGAAGGCAGACCTTGCGGTTGTGGGTTCGAGCGAAAATGTAGTTTCTATTTTCCTGAATAATGGCAATGGCACCTTTGCTGCGAGAGTCATTTATGCGACTGGCACAAATCCAATCTCCGTCTCCATCGGAGACCTCAACGGAGACGGAAAGGCAGATCTTGCTGTCGCGAACAGCTCAAACTCTGTCTCCGTCCTCCTCAACGACTCCCGCACCATCCTCTATGCCTCCGCTGGCACCGGCGGTGCCGTTGGCATCGGTACTTCCACTCCGGGTTCGGCCCTCGCGGTCTCCGGTGCCGTGCTCATCAACAGAAACGGAAACATCGCAAACAGTGCAGCCGACGTCGGCCTCGCACTCGAAGTCATCGGCACGATGTCCGGTCGTATTCTGCATGCGAACGATCTCCTCAGATCTTCCGGCTCGCTCGCGATCGAGGGTGCGTCATACTTCGGTTCCGGCGTCACAATTCGCACCACCCACACCAGTGCCGGCGCCAGCGAATTCACCATCATCACCGACTACACCAGCACCAGTAACAAGGTCTTCCGCGTCTCTGCCTCCGGTGCCGTCTACGCCGATGGCAGATATAACTCCGCTGGAGCTGACTACGCGGAGTGGTTCCAGACTTCGCGCTCCGGCGCTTCGTCCGACAGGCCCCTTGAGCCCGGCGAAGTGGTGTGTATCGATGTCACGCAGAACAACACCGTCAAACGCTGTGAGCGCTCTGCTGATCCTAACCTCATGGGCATCGTCTCCACCCACCCCGCCTTTGTGGGAAACGTCGTCTCTGGGGCCGACGGAGTCATACCACCAGGCTACGCGTTGATCGGATTGATCGGTCAGGTGCCTGCCATGGCTTCGCTGGAGAACGGTCCGATCCGCGCCGGAGATTCTGTCACCTCGGCAGAAACCCCAGGATACATTCGGAGAGCCAATGCCGGAGAATCCACCGTGGGTGTCGCCCTCGAAGCCTTCGATGGTGTGACGGCAGACGGCTCACGACTCATCAATGTCCTTATTTCTAGGCGCAATCAGTCGCCGACAGTCGAACTCGTCGAACAGAAAGTGTTGGATTCCATCAAGGCCATGGACATCACGGAGCAAATCAACAAGCTTGTTTCTTCCGTCTCGCAGAATCTAAACCTCGACGACCGCGTCACGCAGGCTCTGAACACGCAGCTTCAAGCCTTCGACCTCGAGTCCGAAGTCAACCGTCTCGTCGATCTCCGCCTCGCCTCCCTCAACCTCACCTCCAGTTCAGCTGTCCTCACCTTCGCCAACTCCCTCACCGGCTCCTTCTTCCAGTCCCTCGCGAAGGCTGTTGCTTCGGAGCTGAGTTCTCCCACGACGGATGTTGATACGGCATCGATCTCGACTGGGAATGAAGTAAGAATGAAGAATGATGAATCAAGGATCTCGCATCTTGAGTCCGTCCTCTCTGCTACCGGCGGTGTTGTTCGTTTTGCCTCAGGTACCACTCTGCATGCTGCAGCATTGGATCTCAGTAGTGGAGCCACCATCCGTGGCAATCTCCACCTCTCCGGTGCCCTGATCATTTCCGACAACTTCTCTCTCCTCTCTGTTCACTACTCACTCCTCACTATTTCCGGGACCGGCGTCCAGATTGGTTCTCTGATGGCCTCCGGTTCCCTCAAGGTCATCGGTCCGATCACCATCACCGGACTCGCCACCTTCCTCGGTGACGTGCAGATCAAGGGACAGCTGATTCTTAGCAACAAGCAGGCAGGATTCGCTGTGATCCCGAAGACTGGGACATCCGTGATCGTTCATTTCCCACTCCCGATGGTCGGTACTCCGATCGTCACGGCGACAGCCGATGTTCCGGTTGGGTATGCCGTGACGAAGACGAGTGCCACGGGCTTCACACTCCGTATCGCAGAGCCTGCAACCGAGGACATCACCTTCAGTTTCATCGCGCTCTCTGCCGATCAGCCCTTCACGACGGTCGCTGGTTCTCATGCAACGGCGACGGCTTCGCTGATTCCGTTCCCCGTGAATATCTTCGGTCAGCCCGTGAGCTCCGATCCTCTGTGGAATGGCTGCATTGCAGGACATCCGGTTCTGAATTCCGATGGTGTGCCCTTCAGTTGCAGTCGCTACCACTCCAGTTACGCGTGGGATCACCCCGATCTCCATATCAGTTTCCTCTACAATCCAAATCACGATCCCGCGATTCTGACTCTGCCCGAGGGATACATCGTGGTGATCGTCTCGAGTGATGGAACCACGACTCCAGTGACTCCGGCCGAGGAGACTCCGATCGTCGAGACTCCACCATCCTCTTCGACTGGTTCTGGTCTTCTCGATGCATCGAGCGGATCCACCGTATCGGTTGATTCGCAGACGGGAGCGATCATCCCATCTTCAGTATCTGGGTCACGAGGTGAAACAGGGAGTTCCGTCATCACCTTCTTCGGTGCAACGACGCTCGAGTCTTCTCCTGAGTCTGGAGATGGCGCGGAAACAACATTGAGTGGCACGGGAACAGCACTGAGTGGGACGGGAGTGACGCAGTAGGAGATGATGATGCTTCAGATGCTCTGGCGCAGTGCTCGCCCTTTCCTTCTTTCATGTTCTAGGAGCCACTTCTTGATCCTCAATCCTCCGCTGTACCCGCCAAGCCCTCCTGACGATCCGATCACTCGGTGGCAGGGAACGAGGAGAACGATAGGGTTCTTGCCGCAGGCTGAGCCAACTGCACGCACGGCCTTGGGTTTGCTGATGCGTTTTGCGATGTCTGCGTACGAGAGAGTTTTTCCGAAGGGAATTTTCTTCATCGTGCGCCAGACAGATTGTTGAAAATCCGTACCTTCGGACTTCAACGGTACGGAGAACGTTCTGCGTTTTCCTTCAAAATATTCTTTCAGTTCTTGTTCTGCTTTTTTTTAGAATCGGCGAAGGTTTTCTTTGAAGACTCTTCCTTGTCGTGCCGGATGTTTTGAACGATACTCGGACGATGTTTCCCCCGTCCATCGTGATGTGCAGTCTGCCAACAGGGGAATCAAGAACAGAAGAAAATGCTTGCATACACAGCAGTATACCCGAAATAGAGACAATGATTTTTTGGCTGCAGGACTTTCTTCTTCGATGCGTTCGTTCATTTGTTTGACAGTGTACGGGGAGCATGGCAAATTCTTGGCAGTGTCACGCACCCTGACGATCATCAGCTCCATTATTATTTCCGCTTCCGTGCGGGGGTAGGAGCGTAACCAGATACGCATTCTCTCCTCCGCAGACGGAGGATTTTTTATGCCAAACCTTTCACTACCAACCATCGGCGATATCGAAGCAGCTCGCAGAGAACTGCCGGAGGACTTTGTCTTTCGGACGCCGCTAGAGCCTCATGCCAGATTATCCAATCAGCATGGTGCTGATATCTATCTGAAGCGGGAAGACATGCAAGGAGGAAGGTCCTACAAACGTCGAGGGGCGGGTAATGCGATGCTTTTATTGCCACCTGAAACAAGGAAAAAAGGCGTTGTCTGTGCGAGTGCAGGGAATCACTCACAGGGTTTCAGTGCTTCCTGCAATTATTTTCATGTGCATGGGGTGGTCTTCATGCCAAAGAATACTCCTCAGCAGAAGATCGATGCGACACGACAGTTAGGGAATGGTTTTGTGGAGATCAGACTCGTCGGAGATACGTTCGATGAAGCGAATGTTGCAGCGAGAAACTATGTCGCAGAGACCGGTGCCTCCTACATTCACCCGTTCGATGATGGTGATACGATTGCAGGTCAGGGGACCGTGGCGCTTGAAATATTTGAGCAGATGTCTGCAATCCAAAGAAAGGTGGATCTTCTCCTTGTTCCTGTAGGCGGCGGCGGGTTAGTTGCGGGGAGTGCCATTTGTGCGTGTGGGAAGTCTCCACAGACAAAGGTCATCGGAGTCGAGCCGGAACATGCAGCAGCAATGCATGCATCCCTTGAACAAGGACACTTGGTTACATTGCAGAGGGATCGCATGAGCAGATTCGTTGACGGTGCTGCGGTACTCACTCCGGGCGAACTGACATTTCAGGCAGTGAGAGATCTAGATGTGCAGATTAGGACAGTCCCAGAAGATCGCGTATGCGGAACCATGATCGATTTGTTCAATAGGGAGGGGATGGTGACGGAACCCGCCGGAGTATTATCCATTGATGCCTTAACAGACATTGCTGCTGACATACATGGACAGACGGTTGTCTGTGTCCTCAGTGGTTCGAATTTTGATCTTTCCCGTTATCCTGATGTTCTTGAGAGATCGGATCGCTTCAGAAGAAGGAAGCGATATTTTACCGTTGAAATGCCAAATCGCCCAGAAGCACTGAGCGAGTTACTCGATCTCATCACGACAAGTTCAGTGAATATCTCGGATATTGATTTTCATCAAGTTGCCTCCGGTGGAATGGCAAACTGTTTCATCGGTCTTGAGTCGATTGAATCAGGTGTCCTCGATCAAGCAGTTTTACGGTTGCGAGGGTATGGCACCGTGGAAGAAGAGACAAAGAATCCTCTCCTTGCAGAGCTTCTGAAGAGAAGATAGAAACAGTCTCCAGAGTTGGATACAATCTGCCCATGCTCCTCCTCTCCGTCTCCGACCTCACCCTCTCGCTTGCAGGCCAGAGGATCCTCCACAAGATTCATCTGCATGTCGAGGCCGGTGAGATCGTGGGACTCATCGGTCCGAATGGTTCGGGGAAAACCACCTTCTTCAACGTACTCTCCGGATTCCTGAAGCCGACGCATGGCAAGGTCATGTTTCGCGGGACGGATATCACGTCGTTTTCGGCTCCCCTGAGGGCTCGGCTTGGGATCGGTCGTGTCTTTCAGAACTTCGGGATCTTCCGTGACATGACGCTCGAGGAGAATGTGCTCGTTGCATTGGAGTGCTTGCCTCGTGAGCAGAGACTCCTGCTTGGTAACCTGAGACATGCAGTGCATGAAACTCTGAAATCAGTGCAACTGGAGACCCATGCAAAGCGGAAGGCGAGCAGTTTATCCGGCGGACAAATGCGCCTCCTCGAGATCGCACGCACGCTCGCGAGTGGCAAGGAGCTCTTCCTCTTAGACGAACCGACGGCGGGCGTCTCACCGAAGATGACGCTACAGGTGGCCGAGCTCATTCTTCGGCTGAAGCGAGAGGGGAAGACGGTGCTCCTCATCGAGCATGATCTGCCGTTCATCCAGAAGATCTGCGATCGTGTGATCGTCCTTGACGTCGGGGAAATTGCGCTCGAAGGCAAGCCCGACGAGGTGCGACACAATAAGAAGCTGAAGGAGTTGTATTTTGGGGCAGATCCGACGGAGTAGTGGAAAGTTGAAAGTGTAAGGCGGAAAGTATGAGCAATTCGTTCTTCGGTTATTTGTTACTATCCACTGTCAACTTTACACTTTCCGCTTTTGCTTGTTTCCATAGCTTTCTTCAAGCACACTATTTTTGTTTCCTACCCCCATTTCCATGAAGCGCTCCCTTCTCTTTCTTCCTCTCTTCGCCCTTACGCTCACTGCGTGTGGCGGAGACAAGACGATCCGCATCGGCTACATCGGGCCACTGACCGGTGATGCAGTCTCGTATGGCAGCGATACTCTGAATGGCGTGCGCATTGCGGTCGATGCCATGAATGCTGCCGGTGGGATCCATGGCAAGAATGTTGAGCTGATTGCCGAGGATGGTCACTGCAATGGTGCCGATGCCACGAGTGCCGCGCAGAAACTCGTGAACGTCGATAAAGTCGTTGCCATCATTGGTGGCCAGTGCAGCTCCGAGACCCTTGCGATTGCACCTGTGATCGAAGCGGCCAAGGTTGTGTTGATCTCGCCGATTAGCTCCAGTCCCGATGTCACGAAAGCTGGCGACTACGTCTTCCGTGTCTATCCAAGCGATGCGCTCAAGGGCAAGGTCTTCGCCGGCTACTTCACGAAGAACAACGTGAAGAGAGTGGCCATTCTCAGCGAGAATACCGATTTCTGTCAGGGGATTCGTACATCGGTGAGTGCTGGCTTGCCCTCTGGCACGTCGATGGTGTTCGATGAGCAGGTGGACCCGGGGACCAAGGACTTCCGCACGCTGATGACACGTCTGAAGAGCACCACGTTCGATGTCTTCATTGCCAATGGCCAGTCGGATGCGGTCGTTGCCGAGATGGCGAAGCAGATGCGCGCTCTTGGGATGAAACAGCAGATCCTGGGAACGGACACCGCCGATTCTGCAACTCTCGGCGAGATCGCGAAGGAAGCTGTCGAAGGCTTGAAGCCACTCTCTGTTCCCGCTCTCGATGAGTCGAACACGGAGGCGAGTGACTTTGCCAAGATGTTCCGTGAGCGCTACGACGAGCCAAAAGCCACGATGTTCTTCGCTGCGCTGGCGCACGATGCTGCGCAGGTCCTGATGCAGACGATTGGTGAGGTAGGCACGGGTGAAGCGCTGCAGAAAGCACTGGGTCAGGTGAAGGATTTCAAGGGGATCGCTGGGACGTTCTCGTTCGATGAGAACGGTGATGTCGTCGGTATTCCGCTTGCGTTCAAGGTGTTCCACGATGGGAAGTTGGAGCAGTCGGAGGTGGTGCCACTGTAAGAAAATGCAGCTCCTCATCAATGCCCTTATCGCAGGCAGTTTTGCCGCCCTCATGGCGAGCGGCCTGTCGCTGGTGTACGGCGTGCTCGGGATCTTCAATATGGCACTTGGGCAATATGCTCTGATGGGTGGGTACATGACGTGGTGGGCCTTCTCGGTTCTGCATCTGCCTTTCTTCATGAGTTTCTGCATTGGGATCGGAGTCACGGCTCTGCTCAGTTGGGTTAGTTTCGAGATCTTCGTTGCTCCGTACTACAAACGGCATCGCTTTCTGCCACTCGTCACGACGATCGCGCTCAGCATGATCCTAGATGGCTTGCTGCTCGTGCTGTTTCACGAGCAGCCGCGAACGATTGATCTCGGAGCACCGTCGCTTCTGCAGCTAGGGAGTGCTGTGATCTCGATGCAGCAGATTCTCCTCATTGTCCTGACGCTCCTGTTCCTCTTCGTTCTTGTGCTCTTGCTTGCATTCACTCGGTTCGGTCGGGCCGTGCGGGCGACGGTACAACATCATCAGGCGGCTGAGAGTCTCGGGATTCCTTCTGCCCTCTTGCATCGGTTCCTCTTCATTGGAAGCGGCATGCTTGCCGCGCTTGCTGGGATCTTCGTTGCTCTCGATCAGAACCTCACACCCACCCTCGGCTTTCCGATCACCATCAAGGCCTATGCCGCCATCATTGCTGGTGGCAAGCGCAGTCTGGGGGGAGCGATCCTCTGTGCCTATCTCATCGCGCTTCTCGAGCAACTTGCCGTCGGCATTCCGTGGTTCGGTCTGTACATTCCAGCAGGGTATCAGGCGACGGTTGCGCTGGTCGCGATCATTGTGGTGCTTCTCCTGAAGCCCGAGGGACTCTTCGGTTCAAAAGTACGCATTGCGTAAGACTTCTCTTCCCTTGTTTCTTTTGATTCCTTTGCCTCTCTTGTTTCCTTCTCTATGAACTATCTCCTGCATCTCCTCACGATGACCGCGATCCAGCTTCCATCTGTGCTCGGGTACAATCTCGTCTTTGGACGCGGGAAGATTCTGCACTTTGGACCGATGGGAGTATCGCTCGTCGTCTCGTATGCCATTTTCCTCATGCAGAAGGGCTCGGGCAGCTTCACACTCGCACTCCTTGTCGGTCTCCTGACGGCAGTCGTAATCTCGCTCTTCTTCGCATGGCTCGCGCTTCGGCTCGAGGGCGATGCCCTCGGAATTCTGACGATCGCAGTCCACCTCTCACTCCTTGCCGTCGTCTTCAATTGGTCTTCACTCACCCGCGGAGCCCTTGGTCTTGCGCAAATACCAAGGATGTCCGGTCTCTCAAACCCCTCTGTCTTTGCTCTCTTCAGTCTCCTCATCGCTGCACTCTGGACGGTCCTCATGATGCGTATCGATCGCTCCTCTGTTGGTCGGTCACTCTCTGCCCTTGCCGAAAACCAGTCGCATGCAGAGTCGCTCGGTGTGAGTCGCGTGCGCACGTACGTCCTCGCTTTTCTCGTTGCAGGTCTTGGCTCTTTTCTCTCGAGTGCTCTCTTTCCGCAGTACATCGGTCTCCTGCATCCCAACGATTACGTTTTTTCAGGGCTAGTTTTTTACGTCATGTGCGTCGTTGCTGGAAAGCCGGGGAGTGTGCTTGGAGTAATGCTTTCTACGATCCTCCTCAGTATCTTGAAAGAAGGACTGCGCTTCGTGCCACTGCCGTATGGTCTGATTGGCCCCATGCGACTCCTGCTGTTTGGTGTCATTCTGATGGTTGCTGTGTGGTACAGGAGAAAGGAACTATTTCCGATGCAGCGCAGTATTTGATTCACAAAAAATTCAATTTGCCTTAGCTTTTATATAGGTGTACGTTCGTACAGCCGAGTGTTCGGGCCGTGGCCAGGAGGCGTGTGTACCTTGACAGTTCCACATCGGGGTTCGATTCCCCCACGGTCCACCATCTCGGTACAACATAAAACCGCCCCTTTCGAGGCGGGATCCTTTTCCCAAGCGGGACATGTGACCTTGACGACTACATTCTATCTTTTGTCATCCAACATGTCAACAATTTTGATACATTTTTTCGATGTGGTGGGCACGACACAATCCTTGTCGCAGTCGATCACACCCCTCACAGCAAATGAAAAGTTCATGGCAGTGGATCTCGCTGCAATCGATGTACCGATCGCATGGTTTCTGGCAGAAGCTACAGGAGGAAATGTACCGCGGATGCAATTCTCCCTTCGGCCTCGTGCTCATGCGAGCGTCGAAGACGAAGCACGAACCCTCGAAGAACCCATTCGGATACTGATCGCAGTAGGTGACGATGCCTCCCTCCAGTTGTCGTACATTCGTGAAGCCATGCTTACAGAGAAGTGCGCTGGCGCGTTCGCAGCGGATGCCACCGGTGCAGTACGTGATGACGGCGCGGTGCTTGAACTCTTCGAGTTCACCTAGGAACTTCGGCAGATCTCGGAAGTTCTCCATCGTCAGCGTCTTCGCTCCACGGAATCTCCCTATCGCTGCTTCGTAATCGTTTCGCATATCGAGCAGGATCAGATCCTCACCACGTTGCAGTGCTTCATGCAGCTCTGCTGGCGTGATGTACGGTGCGGCTTGCTGTGCGCTGACATCGCTCCTCAGTGTCACAACTTCGTCTCGTCGTCGCACGAAGAGTTTTTCGAATACGTGGTCTTCACACTCAGATTCTTTGAACGCGATTGCTGAAAAGAGGGGATGTTCGTTCAAGTATTTTTTGTACACTTCGATCGATTCCTCTGTTCCTGAACAGGTGCCATTGAGTCCCTCTGCGCTAATGAAGATGCGACCGCGGAGTCCGAGTGACTGGGCGAATGCACGGTGCTGCTCTGTTTCTTTCGCGGGATCCGGAATATCGACGTACTTGTAGTACAGGAGGACGCGCATGGGGGGATGGTATCACTTCCGATGCCCCGCCACCCACCCGTACACACATTCCCCGAGCGTGGGTACGAATGGAAGATACAGAAAAGGCACGAGAATCCAGAGGATCGGAACATTCCTGCAGATCTCTCGAATTGAATAAAAACCTTGTACAATTTTTTTGTTCGATAAGATCACATGCATCTCTCGTTCGAGTGAGGCAAGACTGATGGTTGGTGTGAATTGCTCTCTGACGGCAGGGTCGTAGAGATTCCGAAAATCCAGGCGATGCAACCAATCGAAAAAACAAAGGAAACGCATGGTCTTCTTGCACAAGCCGCAGCGGCCGTCGAAGAGGATGATGAGAGACCGTTGATGACGATTGGTGAGCACAGAGGAATACTATTCATGTGGAAGACTTCACCTCTTTGGCTGAAGCAGCACGATCTCCCTTCCGACAAACTGATCGGCTCTACGGTAGAGGATCGATAGTCGATCAGGCAGCCATCCGTTCACGTGGGCCGGCAGCACGGTTCGATATCCGGCTTCGTTGATGCTCTGAGAGACTTTCTTCAGCGGCATCATCTTCTTCATGGCGTACCAGACGGGCAGAGTCATCACGATCGGTGTCCCAGGGAGTGACGCGGCGCAGTTCTTTAGGAAGCTTGCCGTGAGGTCATCACTGTCGCGGACAAATTTCTCGATGTCCTTGAGTGTTGGACGGTCGCTCAGGGGAGGTCCGAGTGTCCCTTCGGTGACGATCAGGTCCGGCGGATTCTTCTTCAGGTCGAACGGCTTAGTTGCATCCTGCTTCCAGACGGTGTTCTCACTGTCTTTCTTCAGGATCTTGTAGGTCTTTCGTGCCCACTCGATATTCTTCTCCGTTCCATTCACGGCCTTGAGCGAGACATCGGACGCGAGGATGTGATCACCCCTGAGGAGGACTTCGAGAGGGATGACGCCTGTCCCACAGAAGGGATCGAGGATGACGAGTTTTTGGTTTTTGGTTTTTGGTTTTTGGTTGGCAAGAAGGAACTCGCCGAAATTGAGCAGTACTTGTGCCAGTTTAGGTGGCAACAGACCGACCGTGGTATCGCGGACCGGTTTCTCGATGTCTCTGAGAGTGTACGCTTTCACATCTTGCGCTGCGACCGTACGGCCGATCCAGAGTTGATGCTTGTCTCTGAGAATCACGAGTTCGGAGCCTACTGCTGGATCCAGAAGTCCTTCATCGTGGAGCTGGATTGCCTTCGCTGGCTGCTTCTCATTGCCGACGTATCGGCTGGACGTGCCTCGTTGCTTGAGCCCTTTCTTACACGTTCGTAGGAGTTCATGTCCTTCTCTTGGAGGAATGCCCGAGCATCGTAGGGAGAAGACGGCTTTCCCCTTCACACCCACGAGTTCCGTTGCGAGAAGAGCAGGGAGATCGCTCAGACTTAAAACGGAGTCTCCGGTGATGCGTTTCGCGATGAGAATCGTTCCGCCGAGCCGAGCAAGCATTGTCTGTGTGATCTCCGATTTTGTTCTGAAGGTGAAGAATTCATGAGGGAACAGATGTTCTTTCTCGAGATCAGGAAAGACTGCGGCAAGTTCTGCCAGCGAAAGGGTGGGATTGTGTCCGAGGAGTGCGGCGTAGCTGTGCATGGCCCTTAGCATAGAGACAGAGTGATCGGATTCGCAAATGACATTTTTTGTTCCTTCAAAAAAATGGAGCGGGCTTTCTGCCCGCGTAGTAGGTGTGTGCATTCTTGAGCATAAAAAAAGAGCCCCGAAGGACTCTTTGTTTTTGTTTTCTGCGGGTGTCATGAATGCTGTAAGGCTTACATGATACGCATGAACAGTGTTTGAGGAATGAACCTCGCTTTCTGCAGTGCTTTGGTCTCTTGTTTCTCCTCGTGACCGGACGAAGTCCCCGTACCGGTTTGCCTCATGAATCGTAGGACTCAAGGGAAACACTGGGGAGTTGGGTTGGGGTGCACCCAGCACCTTTCTTACGAAGGGTGCTGGGCGACATCGCAGAGCAGAGAGAATGATGGCTACAAGTCGCTGCAGACGTTGCTATACCCAGATTGTGCAAGTGAATGCAAGTGTGTGGCCGGGAGGAACGAGCGCAAAAGTCTGTAGACATCATCCTCTCTGATCGATCGGTGGTGGGAAGGAGCGTACTTGTCCGCCCTGCCTACCGGCAGGCAGGCTCAGGTGGGCAACTGTTTGTTTTTGTCTGAGGATGGGGCTGTTGAGGGAGAGGCCCTACTCGGAACCCTGTCTTTTTTCGTAGGGTTCATCGCATCGTACTCACCCACAGAAATTCCGCAAGTGTTAGGGCTCGCGAGAATTTCTATTTTGTTTTTTGAATACAATTTGTGTACAAAAATGAACAAGAGCTGATTTCCACAGAGAGATACAACAATTTTGGAGAAAAATTCTTCTCTTATATCGTCGTCTCTTGCAACGATATCTTCTGTCTCTCGATGATGTTCCTGAACGATTCATTCGTCTGATTCCAATCCAGTACGTCGACTTTCATTGGTAACGTTGATTCTTCGAATGCCTCGAGGAGTTTGCCGATGATCTTGGCCTTCGAAGGATGAAGATCGAGAATGGCAAGATCCAGATCGGACGTCGGTTTTGCGTTTCGCTGGGTGCGTGAACCGAATGCCCAGACGGTGCAGTCCGGAACATAAGTGTTGAGAATCTCTTGTACTAGCTTCAGATGTTCGGGCCGGAGATCAAGCGGAACGTTCTTCAAGACGCTTGAGGAGGAAGAGGGCATCGGCAAGGAAAGGTGTTGCCGCGGCAAAGACGATAGCTGCGACGCTCCCATCGTAGGTATGAGAACTCTGATTTCTCGACGTGCGGTAGTCGAACCACTTCTCGACGTTCTCAATGTAGCCTCGCTCGGAGGCTGTTCTGAGAAGATTGTTATAGCCCATCTGGTCAACGAGATCGCCATGTTGTATCTCGAGGATGCGTTTCATGAAGCGAAGAGCCAGCTCATGAGAGTACTCGAATCGCTGGATCACGCCATCACGTACAATTTCGCTCTTCGGTTCTGCTTCTGCCGCCTTCAAGCCTTCCTGCAGTTGCTCCAGAGCATTCTTCAATGCGGTCAGATCAAGTGGTGGCATGGTCACAGTCTAGCCTATGCCCCCTTTTTGTGCATCAGTACGTCCAAGCACTCCGAAAAAGTCCCCTCTTAGACCCTTGTATTTTTCGATCTTGATGGCTACAATCGCGCGAAATTTGAGATGTGGGAATACCTTCCACTTCTCCTCACCCCGTTTCCCTTCTCTCCTGTATGTCATCAATGTCCCTACAAGCAGCACAAGATCATCCAAAGGCCGATGCAGCGGAGTCTTCACAGGGCATCGTTTCGCAGGTGATCGGTGCTGTCGTCGACTGTCAGTTCGATGATACGGCTTCTCTTCCACCAATCTACGGTGCTTTGACCGTGCATATCGAGAAGAAGGTTTTGGTCTTAGAAGTGCAGCAACATCTAGCGCAGGGACTCGTGCGCGCGGTGGCAATGGGTGCAACCGAGGGACTTCAACGTGGAGCAGTCGTCATGAGCACAGGAAGGCCTATCGAAGTAGGAGTTGGACCGGAGACGCTCGGTCGTATGTACAACGTTCTCGGTGAGCCCATCGATGGCATGCCAGCGGTCGCCACGAAGAAGAAGTACCCCATCCATCGTCCCGCTCCTTCCTTCACAGAACAGTCGACGGACACCGAGGTGCTGGAGACGGGTATCAAGGTCATCGACCTGATCTGCCCGATTCTGAAGGGAGGCAAAGTAGGACTCTTCGGTGGAGCAGGCGTCGGCAAGACCGTCATTGTGAAAGAATTGATCTATTCTGTAGCCACCGCGCATGGCGGATTCTCGGTCTTTGCTGGAGTAGGGGAGCGAAGCCGTGAGGGGAATGATCTCTACTACGAGATGAAGGAATCCGGCGTACTCGAAAAAACCGCGCTCGTATTCGGTCAGATGAATGAACCGCCTGGACCACGCCTTCGCGTTGCTCTCACGGGGCTCTCGATGGCTGAGTACTTCCGAGATGAAGAAGGCAAGGATGTGCTGCTCTTCATCGATAATATTTTCCGTTTCACGCAGGCGGGCGCAGAACTCTCGGCACTCCTTGGACGCATTCCCTCCGCTGTGGGGTACCAGCCGACCCTGGCGAGCGAAATGGGACAGGTGCAGGAGCGTATCGCGTCGACGAAGAAGGGGTCCGTCACGTCGGTGCAAGCTGTCTACGTTCCCGCAGACGATTTCACCGATCCAGCTCCCGCTACCACCTTCGCCCACCTCGACTCGACCATCGTGCTGACGAGAGCACTCGCCGAGCTTGGCATCTATCCCGCTGTCGATCCATTGGAGTCTACATCGACGATCTTGACACCGTCGATCGTTGGTCAGGAACACTACGATACTGCCCGTGGCGTGCAGAAGATTCTGCAGCGTTATCGAGAACTGCAGGACATCATCGCGATTCTCGGTATGGAGGAACTGAGCCTCGAAGACAAGAATACGGTCCAGCGCGCACGTAAGATTCAGCGCTTCCTCAGTCAGCCGTTCTTCGTCGCTGAAGTCTTCACGGGTGCTCCGGGGAAATTTGTTCCGCTCAAGGACACGGTGCAGGCCTTCAAGGCCATCATCGAAGGAAAGTACGATGCGGTTCCTGAACAAGATTTCTATATGAAAGGAGGCATTGACGAAGTGAAATCCTAATTCCTAATTCTTACTTCTTTCTCGTGCACGTTGAACTCATCACATCAGAGGGCAGTGCCTACAGTGGAGACGCTGTCTCTGTCACGCTGCCGAGCGGCATGGGGGAAATCACCGTTCTTGCCAATCATATTCCGCTCCTCTCCACTGTCGAACCGGGCACGGTGATCATCCGTACGGGCAAAGAAGACCTCCTTTTTGCAGTATCGCGTGGCGTTGTACAGGTGGAGGATTCCGCCGTTCGCATTCTTTCCGATATCGCCGATCGTGCAGAAGGTTTGGAGGAGGAGACGATCGAGCTCGCAAAGAAGAGGGCCGAAGACCTCAAGGATGCACGTCGTGGTGATCGTGAAGGATTCGCCGAGGCCCAAGCCACGCTCGAACGCGAGCTCGCACGCCTCACGAGTATTCGTCGTCTCCGCTCGCATCGACGTCAGAGAGTCTAATGGTTCTTGTGTATGCTTTCTTCCACACCTCCATCATCGGCGCCGAAAGAACCCGTGCAGGACGTGTCTCCGAAAGACAGTTTTGTCCTTGGTATCGGATTTGCCTGGGAGCTTGGGTATACCATTGCCATTCCCGCTGTTCTTTTTGGTATTGGCGGCGCATATCTTGACAAGTATCTGGATGTGTCACCGCTCTTCCTACTGATCGGCATGCTTCTTGCATGTGTCATTTCTTTTTCAATCATCGCGGACAAACTCAGGATGATTGCGAGGAGAATGCCGAAGGATCTTCCAAGGAAAGTGCCGGTGACCCCCAAAGAACATCAGGAACAACAGGAGATTCATGATCTCTTCCGTCCACCACACTCATGAATGCTGTTGCTATTTCACTGGCATCCGAAGCCGTCGGGTCCGTTGGAGGTTTCGAGATCAGGAATACCATGCTCATGGCATGGCTTGCGATGGGGGTTCTGTTCCTTCTTGCGTTCTGCATTCGTCGCACGGGCTACCGGCTCATGCCCGGACGTTTTCAGGCGCTGATCGAACTGGTGGTGAGCGGCCTCTATGATCTCTTCGCTTCCATCGTGCAGGATGATCGTATGGCTCGGAAATTCTTCCCTCTCACTGCAAGCATTTTTATCTTCATCATCATCGGCAACTGGATGGGCATTCTCCCGGGGGTGGGTAGCATCACGATCCAAGGGATGCATGAGGGGTATATGCAGGCGATTCCTCTGTTTCGGTCCATGAATGCGGATGTCAACATGACCCTTGCCATCGCCGTTTTCGCCATCGCAAGCGTCCAATTCTTCGGTGTGTGGGCTCTCGGTTTTAGGTCGTATGGTTCCAAATTCGTTGCGGCGCCTTGGAAACACCCCATTCAGATGTTCGTGGGATCCCTCGAAATGGTCGGTGAACTGTCGCGCATCGTCTCCTTCACCTTCCGTCTCTTCGGAAACATTTTTGCCGGAGAAGTGCTTCTGCTCGTCATTTCGTATCTCGTACCGTATCTTGCGCCGGTTCCTTTTCTCGCCATGGAACTGTTCGTCGGTCTTATTCAGGGTCTTGTGTTCGCGCTGCTGACCGCGGTGTTCTTGAAGATTGCGATTACGGAACACGAAGCGCATGCCGATCATGATGGCCATGATATGGGCACAGCCGCCCCCTCGTTCTAGCGTTTATTACTTTCTATTTCTATCCCCCTTCTCTCTATGGACCCAGCAGCAGTGACCGAGACCGCTTCCGCGCTTCTCGGCGATAAAAATTTCCCCGTTGCGATCACCATCGGTTTCGGTTCCCTCGGCCCCGCACTCGCCATCGGTTTCATCGGTGCAAAAGCCGTCGAAGCCATCGGCAGAAATCCTGAAGCCGGTGCACGCATTCAGACGTTCGCCGTTCTGGCCATTGCCTTCGCAGAAGCCATCGCCATCTACGGATTGGTGGTCGCACTCGTCATGAAATTCGTCTAATTCTTTTTCCTCTTTCTTCCCATGGGAGATCTCGTCCATGCCCTTGGCATCCAGTGGTCTGCGTTGATCGCGCAGATGGTCAACTTTTCCATTCTGATCTTCGTTCTCGCAAAATTCGTCTATAAGCCTGTTCTGAAGGTGATCGATGATCGTCGCGATACCATCGCCGCGTCACTGGAGAAAGCGAAGGAAATCGATCAGCATAAAGAACGTATCGATGCTGAGCGCGTGGCCATTCTTCGCAAGGCGGACGAAGAAGCTGCAGCACTCCTCGAACGAGCGAAGCTCGAGTCCGAAGCGCTCCGAGTGGATGTGGAGAAGGTGGCACGTGCTCAGGCTGCGCAGCTCGTGACCAAAGGAATGGAGCAACTCGAACATGAGCGAGCGAGCATGGTGCGCGAGCTGCAGAATAAACTCGCTCATGCGATTGTGCTGTCTGCCGAGAAGATCCTCCGTCGTGAATTTTCGAAAGAGGATCAAGCGAGTTTTGAGGATGAGCTCAAGCAGAATCTTCCCTCCATGCTGTCATGATACGGCTCTGCGATTCCATCATTGGGTATGCTTCATCTTTGCTGCCACTCATAGCGGTGAAGCGATATCGCTACGCCGATATTTGTGATGCGTATGGAGAACATACTTGTTACCTTTTTCGCGAAACCGTATGAGATTGAAGCCTAAGGACATCGCGCGTTCCCTCGTCGATACGGTGGCGGTCTCGCCCCATGTCTCGGTCGATAACGCATGTCTCAGCGCCATCACCCTCCTGAAGCGCTCGTGTCCGGGCATCACCAACCGCGAGTTCCTAAGGCTCGTGGAGCACGAAGTTAAAAAACAAGGAGCGACCGCATCTGGTCTCCTTGTGGTTCCGACCGAGCACTCCCTAAAATCCGAATCGATCGCACCGCTCCTCGCAGAGAAGACCGGAAAAACCGTTCATCTGGAGCGAAGCGTCGAACCTGAATTGATCGGAGGAGCCGTCCTCCTCATCGATCATCGCCGTATCGATTGCAGCATTCAGGGAGCTCTCGCTACTCTGCTGCGCACGTGTCTCCTTCCACTCGATTAATTCCTTCGTATTCCCTACCCACCCACATGTCCCTCTCCACCAATCTCATCAAGACGCTCGAGGAACGCATTGCACAGTACAAGCCTGACGTTGCGGCCGAGCACGTTGGTAGCGTGGTCCAAGTCGGGGACGGTATCGCAAAGATCGCAGGACTGACGACCATCGGTTCCGGAGAAATGATCGACTTCGGTCATGGTGTCATCGGCAGTGCGCTGAACCTCGAAGAGGAACTTGTCGGTGCCGTGATCTACGGGGATTACACGTTGGTGAGTGAAGGCGACACGGTGAAGGCTCTCGGGCGTGTGCTCTCGGTTCCTGTAGGCAATGCGCTCCTTGGGCGAGTTGTTTCAGCCCTTGGACAAGCCAAAGACAACGGCCCAGCTCTCAAGCTCGAGATGCACTACCCGATCGAGAAAGTCGCTGCAGGTGTCATCGAACGCAAATCGGTGACGGTGCCTCTGCAGACCGGCATCACCGCCATCGACTCCATGATCCCCATCGGTCGTGGTCAGCGTGAACTCATCATCGGCGATCGTCAGACCGGAAAGACGGCTGTCGCCATCGATGCCATCCTGAATCAGAAGAAGACACAGGGAACCGACAGGCCTGTGATCTGCATCTATGTTGCCATTGGTCAGAAGGAGGCGAAGGTCGCTCGGATCGTCGCTGAGCTCGAGAAGCACGGAGCGATGGACTACACGATCGTCGTCAGCGCTTCGGCCTCAGAGCCGGCAGCACTCTCCTACATAGCACCCTTTGCAGGGACAGCAATGGGCGAGTACTTCGTGGACCAGGGCAAGGACGTGCTCATTGTCTACGATGACCTCAGTCGTCAGGCGTGGGCGTATCGTCAGATTTCACTCTTGCTTCGCAGACCGCCGGGACGCGAGGCCTACCCCGGTGATGTCTTCTACCTCCACTCTCGTTTGCTCGAGCGCGCAGTGTGTCTCGATGAGAAGCATGGAGGCGGTTCGCTCACGGCTCTTCCCATCATCGAGACACAGGCTGGTGACATCGCCGCGTACATTCCGACGAACGTCATCAGCATCACCGATGGCCAGATTTTCCTCGAAGCCGACCTCTTCTACAAAGGTATTCGTCCTGCGGTGAACGTTGGTACATCTGTCTCGCGTGTAGGGTCCGCAGCGCAGCGAAAATCCATGAAGAAAGTGGCGGGAAAACTGCGTCTGGATCTCGCACAGTACCGTGAGCTTGCGGTGTTCGCGCAGTTCGGATCCGACCTCGATGCTGCGACGAAGAAGCAGCTGGACCGAGGCGCCAGACTCACGGAAATCCTGAAGCAGAACCAATGTGAACCCCTGTCGGTTGGTGAACAGGTCTCACTTCTCTATGTCGCTGTGAACGGACACCTCGATGAAGTGCCGGTTGCAGACATCAAGACGTTTGCAGATACATTTTTGAAGCATCTTCGCGAGAAACACTTCGACCTTCTGAAAATTCTCGATCTGGAACTGACGAAGGAGGCGGAAGAGCAATTGCAACGCCTCATCACCGCGGAGAGAACAAAAGCCTATCCGCCGAAGATCGAAGAGCCGAAGAAAGAAGTTGTTGTTCAGAAAGGGAAAAAGAATTAAGAATTAGGAAGTAAGAATTAAGAATTAAGAAATCCTTCCTCAATGATCACTGCACAGTTTTCCTTCATTCTTCTGCCCCTGATCACAACATGACCTTCAATTGTATCTTTGCATCATTCTTAATTCCTAATTCTTAATTCCTAATTCTTCCTTCGTGGCACGTTCCCTCCGCGATATCCGGCGCAAGATGAAGGCGATCAAGTCCACAAGGCAGGTAACCAAAGCCATGGAACTAGTCGCCGCCTCGAAGATGAGAAAGGCCGTGCAGCATGCGCAGGCGCTGCGTCGCTACGCCCTCCATGCATGGGAAATCCTTCTCAGTATCGGTCGCAGCCATGCCAGCGATCATCCCTTCATCGTGCAACGCAAAGTGAAGAGGGTTCTTGGCATTGTCTTCACGTCTGATCGAGGCCTCTGCGGCAGTTTGAATGCGCAGCTTCTGCGTTCGCTCCAGCAGTACATCAAGACGGTGTCGGTGCTTGGCACATTTCAGTCGATGGACTTCATTACGGTTGGCAGGAAAGGCCACCAGATGCTGACGCGTCAAGGCAAGACGGTCGTTGCGACCTTCCCCTCGCTCAGCAATCATCCAACGATCAAAGACGTGCTCCCGATCGCCCGTCTCGCGATCGATGATTTCAAGAAGGGAACGTACGACCATGTCGTGCTCGTCTACACCGATTTCATTTCGCCCATTCTGCAGCAGGCCTCCGTGAAGGTGCTTCTGCCGTTCTCCCCGAGCGAAGTGCGCGAAGTGGTTTCGCATATTGCCGAGCGCAGAAGGCAGACCAAGGAAGAGCAGGAGATCTATCATTCTTCGATGCGCAAAGGACAGGAGTACCTCTTCGAACCGACCCCCGAGGAAGTGTTGGATGTCATCCTGCCTCAGCTTACGGAGGTGCAGGTGTTTCAAGCGGTGCTCGAGTCGGTTGCCTCGGAGCATTCGGCGCGTATGCTCGCGATGCACAATGCCACTGACAGTGCATCCGAGATCCTCGATGATATTACCCTCGTCTATAACCAAACTCGTCAGGCGAATATCACGGGTGAATTGGCTGAGTTGTCTGCTGGAGCTGCAGCATTGGGATAGGAACAGCCCTCATCCTCTTGTCCTTCTCCATAAAAATGGAGAAGGAAGCTCTGCAGTGATGAATCCTAAGATTCCTCTCTCCATTTTTATGGAGAGAGGTGCCCCGCAGGGAGGAGTGAGGGCTGTCTGCAGTCTTTCGATTATTCCTTAAGCCCTCTAACCTATGCCCATGCTTTTCCTTCACTCCCTCCTCGATCTCTTCCTGCATATTGATACGCATCTCGGTTCTGTATTACAGGAGTACGGAGCCCTGACGTATGCCATTCTCTTCCTCATCATCTTCTGTGAGACGGGGCTCGTCGTCACACCGTTTCTGCCTGGAGATTCACTCCTCTTTGCCGCGGGCGCATTTGCAGGAAGAGGAGACCTAGAGATTGCGATTCTTCTTCTTTCTCTAAGCATCGCGGCCATTTTCGGCGATTTCCTGAACTTCTCGATTGGTTCTCGCATCGGACAGGCTGTGTATACGTGGAATTCTCCTTGGATCAAACGTGAGCATCTGCTGAAAACACAGGCGTTCTTTGATTCTCACGGCGGCAAGGCCATCGTCATCGCGCGCTTCATGCCCATCATCCGAACCTTTGCTCCGTTCGTTGCCGGTGCCGGAAAGATGTCCTACCCGCATTTCTTCAGATACAACATCATCGGAGGGTTGTTCTGGGTCTTCCTCTTCTGCGGGGGTGGTTACTTCTTCGGATCGTTGCCGTTCGTCGAGAAGAATTTCAGCCTTGTCATTCTCGTGATTATTTTCCTCTCCGTTCTTCCCGGAGTCGTGGGTTGGGTGAGGGGACGTCTTCAGCAGTAACATTCACGATGTTTCCCATTGAGCAATGACTCAGCGAGAACCATCACCAGCAGCATCGCGATCGGTGCGATGTGGAGGAGCCCTCGACTCAGCCCGGTTTGCATGATGGCTTCCGTTGCGAGCGGTGTGAACGTGAAGATCAGGAACTGCGCAGTGATCGCAGCGAAGAGGAAGACGGTCAGCACTCCTTCTGGCAATCGGAAGGCGCGTTTTCCAGAGAGAAGAAGAGTGAGAGGAAGAACGAACGGGAGCAGGAGCCAATTTGGTTCATGGCTCAGGTGATACCAGATGGCACCGGGGACAGCCGGATGGAAGGCGATGTGCATACCACTCACAGACTTTGCATTGCCGAAGCTGAGACCATGGAACCACTTGAAGAGAATCCACGGAGCCCCAATACAAGCGACAATCAAGAAGCTTGTTCCAAGAAGTTTCCGTACAGATTCTGCATCGATACTGTTGTTTTTTTTCTTCGAGAGCATGATGAAGATCAGGAGGAAGAGAAGAAGTGGAGCATACAGAACGGATGCTTCATTCTTGGTGAATAGCAGTATCCCAATGGCGAAGCCCGAGAGTTTCATCCAGGTTGATAGCTCAGGAAGCTCTTGTGCTTGGGCTGATCGATACACGCACATCATCGCAAGAAAGAGGTGGGCTGCTAGGAAGATATCAGCATATGGGTTCATAGCTTGGATCAGAAAGAGTGGGAGTGAGATGAGGAGACAGACACCACCGAGGCTGAGCAGCGGCGAGAGTCGACGACGGAGCGCGAAGTAGAATGAGCCGATCAGTCCGACGAGCCAAATGATGTGGAGCCCATTGATGAGCGGTTCTTGCCATGATCCTCGCAGAACCGAGAGCCACGTTTTGAGGAGAGGCACGGAGGGGGGATATGAGCTCACCCCGTCTGATGGTTGCACGAGGCCATTGCCAATCGGGATCTCGAGGACGAGTTTCTGATGGAAGAAGAACATTTTCCCACGCATATTCCAGTTGTTGAATGAGTCGTCCCAGGAGGTTGGAACCGAAATCAGATCGTACGTTCCTGCAAGGACTTTCATCCCCGCCCAGACTGAGAGTAGGAGAATCAGACAGACAAGAAAACGCGAGAGTGGAGCAGACTGCGCGTAGAAAATCTTGGCATGTCGGACCTGAAGGGCATGTGTGCGTTGTGCCACGAAGAGAAGCAGACTCAGCACGAGGAGCAGAGGAATGAGAAAGCCGAAGAGATTCAGCTTCGTGAGGCCTAGTACCTGTGATAGGAAGACGATCAGCGTGAAGAGTGTTGGTCCAAGAATCAGTGCCCAGAACATGCGTTCGGTTCGTCCGAGAACAGGATGATTCTTCTCGAGGATCAAGAGGAGAACCCATCCGAGGAGTGTGGGGAGCGCGAGAGCGAGAAGGAAGGTGAGGAGGTTCATTGTTGGGTGGGGGCTGAAATGTTCATTGTTGCTGGCTCGTTGCTCCGGAAGACGAAAGAGCGTTCATCGAATCGTCCGAGAATCTTTCCAGGTCCCGTGACAGGGAGTCCATCGATGTTCAGTTCATTGTCTTTTGTCACCGTGACATCCGATCTCCGGTAGATCACCCACGTATCATCATGTTGCAGATCGATCCCTGGAATCGACGGATACGTGAGGTAGCGCATGTTGCCGAGGTAGGGCCACTGTTGCTCCGCGAAGAAGATGTAGCTCGTTCGATCTCTCACCAGAGGGGCTGCGAAGTCGGCGAAATCATAGAACCGGTTGCGTTCACGAAACGTTCGTGACTCGGAGTCGACTCCGATGTACGACGACTGGTCAGCGAGAATCCAACTCAAAAATTCACTCCCCATGCGTAGGTCGAGGAAGATCCAGATGCCGAGCAGGAGCGAAGAACCGATCACCAGTGCCCGCTTCCTCGTGATCATTCTCTGCGCGGCGAACCAGAGCACGGCCGTCAGGATGGCCAGGAGCCAGAGGATGACGTACATCGCTGAAGTCGATGTGCTCGGTGGTTGGATGAAGAAGAGATCTCGTCTCGTTGCAGGATTATTGGTCAGCTGCGGTCCCCAGAGGAAGTTGATGCTGTAGTTCTCGTACCAATCGAACGTCCAGAAGGATCTCCATTCTTCCATCGTTCGCTCCAGCACGTTCAATTCGTCGAAGCGAATCTGGTGGAGCAGAATCTGCGTGTGTGGCAGAAGAATGAGGCCGATCTTCTTCGACGAATGTGACCAGCTGAGGACCTCCGAGAGCGAGACGTACGTCGTGAGTGCCTCGCCGGCAGGCAGATCGAGAGCGGTGTTGTACTGGTGCTGATCCGGATCTTTATCGTAGATCCAGGAGAGGTAGAGATGAGCCGGCGTCTCGCTACTCACGGTGATTTCTCCCATCTGTGGTGAGAGGGTCAGCGCCGATTCTGTGATGAAGAGCCCCGTTCCCGTGGTCGAGAGCAGAATGCCCCCCGGGAGTTGCTGCATCTGGATCGCGCCTTTGCCCGACCACGTTGCGTTCACCTCGCCGGCCGCGAAATCGAACGTCTGCGATCGCATGGCGAACGCACTTGTCGGAACGAGCAGGAGGCCGAAGATGATACTAGGCAGCAGATGCTTCACTGGCTGCATTCTAGCGTAGAATCAATCTACTTCCCCACTTCTGCTTGCCTTACATGCTTGCATTGCACTAACATTGTATGTACAATGAGTGTCTATGCGATTCGTAGCGAACAAGAAGGCAGCGAAGATGTCCACGCTCACGATTAGGATCAATGCTGATCTGAAGAGCGACATCATGGCGATTGCGCATCATTCCGGTGAGGATGCCAGTTCGTGGATCCGGAGGTTCTTCGAGCGCATCCGAGCAGATGCAGGCAGGAAGAAGATTGATAGAAGGTGCCTTGGGGATGACGATGGTGTTTTCTCGCAGGAGTTTATCCAGAGTGTTCTTGAAGCCAAGAAATCAGGTTCATTTCAGACCTTCGATTTGCAGAAGTATGTTTGAAATTGTCATTGAATCGCGTGCGGATAAGGCTTTGCGTTCTTTTGACGCGCCCCTGAGAGCAAGCATTGCGGAGGAAATCTATGCTCTCTCTACAAGATTTATGGATGGGAAACGCCTCACAGGAGTTTTAAAAGGTTGCAGATCGTGGCGCTCCGGCGACTATCGCATCGTCTATGACGTGGATTTTAAGAAGAGTAGGATACGCATCTTGCGTATTGGACACCGGAGTGAGGTGTATAGGAAGAGATGAACGGATCCGCAGGAAGAAATCCTGCTCCTGTAAATCTCTGCTTTTGAAAAAAGAGAATGGTTATTCAAATGGGAGCGGGCTTTCTGCCCGCGAAATGCATGGAACAAAGAAAAGCCCGGCCGACGGTGAAGTCGGCCGAGGCTCGGGTTTTTTGACGATGGTTGCTTCTTATCTCTCGAACGCCGCATCGAAGCGCATGCTCGATGGTGCGAAATCAATGTTCTTGCAGAACTGAGCGGCTTCGCGTGCGCCTTGTTCGCGTTCCATTCCCTTGTCTTCCCACTCAACCGAGAGTGGGCCCTTGTAGCCAGCCACATTGAGGGCTCGGATGATTTCTCCGAACTTGATCGAACCGCGGCCAACAGAACGGAAGTCCCAGCCGCGGCGTGGATCGCCGAATTCCAGGTGGCTGCAGTTGATGCCGGTACGACCATTGAGCGTCACGCTCGCGTCCTTCATGTGGACGTGGTAGATCCGGTCTGGGAAGTAGCGGATGAACTCCGCCGGATCGACTCCTTGCCAAATCAAGTGGCTTGGATCGAAGTTGAACCCGAACGCCTCGCGGCGGTCGAGCGCCTTGAGCGCCCACTCGGCCGAATAGATGTCGAACGCAATCTCCGTCGGATGGACTTCCAGCGCGAACTTCACGCCACATTCATCGAAGACATCGAGGATCGGATTCCAACGTTCAGCCAGCAGTTTGAAACCGGCTTCGATGGTTTCGCGTGGCGTCGGCGGAAAGTCGTAGATGTACGACCAAATGCTTGACCCAGTGAAACCGTTGACGATGCTGACACCCAATTTCTGAGCGGCTCGCGCGGTGTTCTTCATCTCGGCGATGGCCCGCTCTTGAACCTTCTCAAGGTTGCCATCGCCCCAAACATGCGGCGGAAGGATCGCCTTGTGCCGCGAGTCGATGACGTCCAGCACCGCTTGGCCGACGAGATGGCTCGAAATCGCGAAGAGCTTCAGGTCGTGCTTCGCCAGCAAATCTCGCTTCTGAGCACAATACGTGTTGTCCGCGAGGGCCTTATCGACCTCGAAGTGGTCGCCCCAGCAGGCAAGCTCAAGGCCATCGTAGCCCCACTCTTTTGCCTTTTTGCAAAGGTCTTCGAGTTTCAGATCTGCAAACTGACCAGTAAATAACGTAACGGGACGGGCCATGATTCGTTCTCACAATCTAAGGGCATTGCCCAAACAAAAGGGAAAAACAGTTTGGTACCAAGTGATACTGCGTGTGTTCTGCCGAAAATGTGAAAATTCTCGAGTGTATTTCACATGTCCATCTGCGATGCGCTTCTATCCTTTCTAATGGCGCGTAATAAAATGGCGAACGAGAAAAACACTTTCCCGTCTTACACGTAGCGCTTTACACATGAAGAACGTGCAAGGCGCTACGAGCGACGGAAGAGTGTTAAGCAACGATGAAGTCAAAGACCACTTCCAGCTTCCCCACATGGAAAAGCCGGACAAGTAGTGTGTCATTTTTAGGGAGAATGTCAATGCTTCTTTACTTGGCCTCAGTTGCAACTTCTATTTCCTGTGGCCCTCCGCTCACAACGGCTTTGATTCTCCGTACTCCCGCAGAAGAACTCTCCTCTTTCTGGATCTTGAAGTGTCCGAGCATGCCTGTTTTCGCGACGTGTGGCCCACCACAGATTTCTTTTGAAAATACTGGGACGTTGCGTCCCAGCTCCGATTTTTGTCCCAGCTCCGAGTTTTTTCCTAGCTCCGTATCACCTCCCATCGTATAGACCTTCACCTTCTCGCCGTACTTGCTCTCGAAGACGCCTATTGCACCCGCGGCTTTCGCTTCATCAACGGTCATGACCGAGTAACTGACGGGCACGTCAGCTTTGATCGCTTCATTTACGAAATCTTCCGCCTGTTTGATCTGCTCCGGTGTCATCTTATCGGGATACGAGAAATCGAAACGAAGTCTTTCGGCGGTGATATTGGATCCCTTCTGCCAGATACCGTCTCCGAGAATTTTTCTGAGAGCTGCGTTGAGAAGATGTGTCGCGGTGTGCAACTTCGTCGTCTCTGCCGAGTGATCCGCAAGACCTCCTGCAAATTTCTTTTCTGCTCCCGCACGGCTGAGTTTCTGATGCTGCTCGAAGGCCTTCTTGAAGCCCTCTTCGTCCACCTTCAGATGTCCTTCCGCCGCGAGGTCTCTCGTCATTTCGATCGGGAATCCATACGTGTCATACAGACGGAAGGCTGTTGCGCCGTCGATGATCGTCATCCCTGTCTTCAGCACGGTCTTGTCGTAGTGCCTCAGTCCTTCCGAGAGTGTGTGTTTGAACTGCCCCTCTTCATGGTTCAGAGTCTGGTAGATCTCACGAGATTTCTCTTGGAGGTGCGAATAACAATCTCCATACTGGTGAATGATTTCTTGTGCGATGACAGAGCAGTACATTCTCGTTTCAAAATCTGCATGCACTTCGATGTTCAGTCTGCGGATGGATCGAAGAGCACGACGGATAATTTTTCTTAGAACATAGCCCTGATCGACGTTGCTCGGTCGTACGCCATCGGCGATCATGAACGTTGATGCCTTCAGATGATCGACGATGATGCGGACATGGCGTGTCACGTAGCGTCCAAGTTCGGTGTCATCGAGGATGTGTACACCCCGTGCGAGTTCCACGAGTGAACTGAACGCATCCGTCTCATAGACACTCTTCACTCCCTGCATCACTGCGGCGACACGCTCAAGCCCCATGCCCGTATCGACGTTCTGCTGGGCGAGCGGCACGAACGAACCGTCTTCCTGTTTGTTGTACTGCATGAAGACGTCATTCCAGATTTCAAGCCAATTGGCATCGTCATTCTCCGGATTCGATCTGGATGGTGGGAATACAGAAGGCCCGACCCAATAGAACATCTCGGTATCCGGTCCGCACGGGCCGGTTTTCCCTGCTGGTCCCCACCAGTTCTTCGCTTTTGGAAGAAAGCCGATGCGTTCACGCGGAATGCCGACAGATTCCCAAATTGTTGCTGATTCCTCATCTTTTGGCGCATCCTTGTCACCTTCGAAGCAGGTGACTGCGAGCATCTTCTCATCGATTCCGAGCCATTGTTGTGATGTCAAAAATTCGAAGCTCATCTCGATCGCTCCCTTCTTGAAGTAATCCCCAAGTGACCAGTTGCCGAGCATCTCGAAACATGTGAGGTGTGACATATCGCCGACTTCGTCGATGTCTTGCGTTCGCACGCAGAGCTGCACGTCGCAGAGCCTTCTCCCGAGTGGATGCTTCTCTCCCATGAGATAAGGGACGAGCGGGTGCATGCCCGCCGTCGTGAAGAGCACGGTGGGATCATTCTCCGGAACGAGCGATGCGCCGGCGATCACCGCGTGACCTTTGGACTTGAAGAAGTCGAGGTACGCTTGCCGGATCTCTGCAGTGGTGCGAGGCATAGAAAAAACGGTATTACGAGAGTACTGAAGGACGGATTTTTCGTCGAGATGATTGACGAATGCCAAGATTCATTTACATTATCCTTCCTCATGCTTCCAGATCCCCCCTGCATTCGCGGTCTCGTTGGTTGTTCGGACTCCACCTTTGTGGGCTCGGATAGTTCGGAACATGCTTCTTTCGTCATTCCCACGAGAGACCGCCCATCGACGACTTTGGGTACTCCTATTGGTAGCTTGAGTGGGCAGCAGAGAACGATCCCAAGTCAGGGCCAGAGCTCCAGTCGAGGCAGGTTTGACGTACCTCCGCGTCCCACGAATGGATCTATCCCTTCGCTTCCATCTGTTCGCCTGCCATCCGTTTCGCTACCCACGGTTCGCCTGCCATCCGTTTCATTGCCTTCGGTGAAGCTCCCTTCAGTCTCCTTGCCTTCGGTTTCCCTTCCCTCGGTGTCTCTCCCTTCTTTCATTCGCTCCTCTCGTCCATTCGGTTCTCTCTTTGGAGCGCGTCCTGATCTCACCGCGATCTACGATATTTCACTGAGGAACCTAAGCTCCAGTGCTCTCTCTGATGTTCTTGCTCATCATGGGCCAACACCGTTCGGTGCAAGCTTCGATCCGCTGCGGTCGGACCAGACATGTAGCGTTGTGGCAAAAACGGTCCAATGTCAGATGAGTCTTGGGGCGGGGGAGACACGATCATTTCCGATTGCCTACAAGGTCACAAATGCCACTTTCTGCAGACTTTCACCCGTATTGCAGAGCGTGAAGATCGCCATTGACAAGCTCATGCAAAATTCCGCTCAGCCCGTGAGGGCATCGGTGCGTTGTACTGTGAAGAATGGAGATGCTCTCGATCAGTCTCTCATTCAGAAGGGCTCCCAAACGAGCACGACTTCCGGCCCTTCTGCGGTGGCAGGAAATGCTTCTTCGTCGCGCGAAGGGCTGTCTCAGGGAAGTGGAGCTCTGCTTGGGAAGATGGGTGGAAGAACGACTTCCTCTGCATTCGGCAGTGGAACGAATGCAGCAGCAATGGTTTCTTCCCTTGCTCGTATGAAGGGTCGTGCTGTGGGCCATACTGGTTTTGCAGAGAGCGAACAGGGTCTCTGGATCAATGAGAGAGCCCTAGAGGAAGCCAAAAAGTCATATGGATCACAGGAAAATGCTACGATGCCAGTGACCGGCATTGAACAATCCTACTATGCACCGAAGACCGATCTAGGGTACATTCTGATCCCAAAGAATACTCTCGTTTCGGAGACAGGACTTGCTTCTATCTTCTGGTTATTGTTTGGTAGCATTATCCTTTTGGCTTTCATTTTTAGGGCAGGTTTTTCTCAGAGGGAAGGGCTACATTCATAGTTTTTGCTATGAATGATTTTCATGACCTTTTTAGATTTGACAATATTTTATGAATAAGGTAAAGTTCGTCCCTTTTCCTTCATCTGACGCACGTCCATTCCCCCCTGCTCCTATGGAGTTTCGCAAGACGATCGCCTCATTGGTACTCACGGCTCTCCTCCTGACCGAGGTGCAGATGGGAGCCCTCTCCGTATTCCAGCCCTTGATTCCAGTGTCGAGCGCTGCGGGTGCAGCTGACCTCAGTATCACCAAATCTGCTTCTGCATCCTCTGTTCTGCGTGGCACGACCATCACCTACACCGTCACTGCCTCCAATGCTGGACCAGATACGGCGACGAACGTCGTCATTGCAGATCCGATTCCTGCAGATTTTCTCTTCAACTCCGGTCTCAGTAGTCCTGGTTGTGTGCAGATTGGTTCCAATATTCTCTGTGATAGTTTCAGCTTGAATGCCGGCGACTCTCATCCGGTGAGCATCGTCTTCGATGTTCCAACGATCTCGAACTGCACACCGAGTACCGTCTCGAATACTGCCTCTGTTTCCTCTTCCATCACCGACCCAGACTCCAGTAACAACCAGAGTAACACCGTCCAGACGAATGTCACCTGCCCTCCTATCACTGCGGACCTGAGTATCACCAAATCCGCTTCGTCACCGTCCGTTGTTCGTGGCTCTGTCATCATGTACACCGTGATCGCGAGCAACGCCGGTCCAAGTGCAGCAACCAACGTCGTGATCACCGATTTGTTTCCCGCAGGCCTGACGTTCAATGCAGGCATGAGTAGTGCAGGTTGTGTGCTCAACGGTACAGAAGTTCTCTGCAATAACTTCAATCTATCAAGTGGCGACACACATACGGTCCAGATTGCTTTCGATGTTCCCCTCGTTCCGAATTGCTCACAGACGACGATACAGAATTCTGCCATCGTGTCGACGTCGATGACCGATCCGGATCCGAGTAATAACCAGAGCGCTGTGGTCCAGACCACCGTCACGTGTCCCACCATGCAGGCTGACCTGAGCATCACGAAGTCCGGCCCATCGTCCATCGTTCGTGGTTCGGTGATCACGTACACGCTCACGGGTTCGAATGCAGGCCCAGATGCAGCCACGAATGTCGTCATCAGCGATCCCATCCCCGTAGGCCTGACGTTCAATGCAGGCATGAGCAGTGCAGGGTGTGTGCAGAATGGTTCCAATATTCTCTGCGATAGTTTCAGTCTCACCAGTGGTCAGAATCATGCGGTGCAGATTGCCTTCACTATTCCGGCCGTCGCTAACTGCAGTCAGACGACCATCCAGAATATGGCGTCCATCTCATCGAGTTCGACCGATCTGAACCCAGGCAATAATCAGAGCGCTGTCGTGCAGACCACGGTGATGTGTCCCGTGCTCTCTCCGAAGCTCTACGTCACGAAGTCGGTGCCAGCGCTGACCGTGGGTGGTCAGAATGTGACCTACACGTTCACGCTCCAGAATACGAGTACGTTCACAGCGAATAATGTGTACGTCTATGACTACTACATCGACGCGACTCTCGTGAAGATCGCGCCTCCGTTCACGTTCCTCTCCTCGAGTGGCCTCACGTGTCAGTTCGAGATGATCAATAATCGCGTTGCCTGTGCGCCCGTGAACTTGGCGCCGCAGCAAATGATCCAGTTCACGATGACGTTTGCAACACCCTCCAGCGGTCCTGCTTGCAACTATGCGTTCACGAATAAAGTGGAAGCTATTGCAGGGACCGACCAGCAGTCGCTAGATACCGATACCGCTTCGACATTCCTCCAGTGTTCCGCTCCGCAGTTCAGCTTGAGCAAGCTTGGTCCGACGGTCGTGAGTCCTGGTGAGGAACTGTCCTACATCATCACGGCGACCAATACCGGTCAGACCGTGCAGACAGGGATCCAACTCGTCGATGATATTCCTCTCGGCCTCATCTTTCAGCCTATTGGTTCAACGGCAGGTTGTAGTGTCCAGACGGATGCTGTTGTGTGCGCTGCGCAAACATTCAATCCCGGCCAGATCATCAGTTACACCCTCAAGTTCATTGCAGACTCAACTGTCGCGTGCGGATCGGTCATTCTCAACGAGGCCGAGCTCAAGAAGAACGGCGTCGAATTCCGGTACTCGAACCAAACGCACTCCGATGTGCAGTGCAATAATCCGAAACTCGACGTCACCAAGAGCGCTCCTATCAGTGTCAATGCTGGTGGGACTGCAACGTATACCTACATTCTCCATAATACGAGTCTGACGTCTTCGGCATTGGCGATCGAACTCTTCGATTTCAATATTGATCCTCAGGCGCATCCCCTGAATCCTGCACAGTTCACATTCCTCTCGTCGTCGATCGGTCACTGTACGGTGGACTCCGAGGCTCGTGTGCACTGCACCTTGCCGAGCTTGTCGCCCAATCAGACCGTCACGTTCACGCTCACCTTCGCTGTGCCGAATACGCCACAGCTCTGTGGTACAACCGTCATCAATCAGGTGGATGTCTGGACGCAGGGACGGATCGCGGATGCTGATTGGGACAAGGCCCAGACCATCGTCACCTGTCCGCTGATCTCTGATCTCGGAATCATCAAGACGGGGGCAACGTCCATCACGCGTGGGAATGTCCTGAGCTACAACCTTGCCGTAACGAATGCGGGGCCGTCCATCGTCCCTGCCAACGTTCGTGTCGTGGATGCCATTCCGCAGGGGCAGAGCCTCACCTTCAATCAGGGAGCCAGCAGTGCGGGTTGCAGCCAGAGCGGGACGACGATCGTCTGTCTTGGTACGCTTGCACCGAATACATCGACCAACTTCGTCGTTGCATTCACCGTGCCGACGATCCAGAACTGCTCCGTCGCATCGATCTTCAATACGGCAACCGTCACCAGCCAGCTCACGGATTCGAATCTGACGAATAACACCAGCCAGGTTGCAACGACGCTGAACTGTCCTGACACGGGTGGAGGTATCACCGTCTACAAGACGGACAATCGCACGACCGCGAATGTGAATGATGTCCTCCACTACGACATCATCCTGACCAATAGCGCCAATACGACCTCGGCCAACCTCACCGTGACGGATGCAGTTCCCTACGGTCTCACGATTCTCGATGTGTCGGATGGCGGCAGTATCAGTGGCCAGAATGTGACGTGGAACAATATCACGGTGGGTGCCAATGCCAGTCGGACCATCCGAGTGAATGCGAGGGTACGTACGGATGTGAGTGATCGTACAGTTCTGCATAATACTGTGTCTGTGAATGGCCAATCTTCGTCGGACGACACGACGATCAACAATCCGACCTACAGCAATAACCCCCCCACGTACTATCCTCCGTACCAAGTTGCCTACCAGCCCCCCTACTACCAGCAGCCCTATCAGCCTTCATACACGCCGGTGGCTCCCACGGTGTTCTCTGTGCCAGCACCTCCCGTGACTCCTCCGCCTATCTATTATCCCCCCGTCGTCATCCCGCAGACAGGGACGATCGGTGCAGGATTCTATGCGAATGCCTACGATCGATCGAAACTGTCGCCAGCGCGCGTCGCTGCCGCTGTCTCAGATGCAGCCAGTCAGAGCGCCTTCTCATCGATCTTCTACCTCACGCTCCTGACACTCTTCGCCGCTGGATCAGCGACTGCGACGAGGTTCCTCATCGGGGGAGGTTTGTAAGTACCCTCCATGCATTCTAGAAAGCACCCTGTCGCCGCGGGGTGTTTTTTTGAGATACACTCTCTGCCTATGACACCCGAGGTCTTCGTTGCTAGCACGAGTTTTCGTTTCTTCGGGCCCTCGTTCGCTGTACCGCAGTTATGGCTCTACTGGCTGTATCGCTCTCCTGCTCTCATGGGATGGATGGAGCGATGGAACACCAGGCTTCCTGTACCTCTGCATCCTGCTCTTCGCTCACTTCTCTGTATTCCACGCATGTCGACGCTTGCGATGGGTACACTTCTGCGTGAATGTGTCGCTCAGATGCCAGCAGGTTCTGCTTACGTAAACATCGGTGTGTGGCATGGTTTTAGTATACTTGCAGGAATGGCGGGGAATGCTGATCGCAGGTGCATTGGTGTTGATAATTTCTCGGAGTTTGGTGGTCCGAGAGATGCGTTCCTTGCACGTTTCAAATGTCGTGCCTCCCCGCATCATTCTTTCTACGAGATGGATTACCGAGACTATTTTTCTTCCGTACACCGCGGCCCTATCGGATGCTATTTCTACGATGGTTCCCATACGTATGAGGACCAACTGGAAGGTTTGCAGGCTGCCGAACCGTTCTTCGTCGCAGGTACCCTCGTCCTCATCGACGATACGAATTGGGAGGCTCCACGAAATGCAATGGAGGAATTCCTACGGACCTCGCTACGCCGATATGAACGCATTCTTGATATTCGAACTGCCCGCAATAATCATCCGACGTGGTGGAATGGACTCATCGTTCTCCGTTCTTTCTGATGCTGCCTCTCTCCTTTCGCATCCTCCTCCGGCGTCTCGGTTCAAGATCGGATCTTTCATCATGGCACGATCATCTGAAGGTCATGTTCGCCGTGATGCGTTTCGAGAAATTGATGCGCAGCCTCGACACGCCGAGCCCAGTGGGTAAAGGAGAAATGACCGCAATTGTCCTCAGTTACAAGCGTCCGCAAAATATGGATGCGATTGTCCGTTCACTTCTTGCAACACCGTCCGTCGGAACCGTCATCGTTTCGAACAACAATCCGGAGATTTCCATTGAAAAGTGGATCATGATCCAAGACTCGCGTCTTCGGATCCTCAACCAGAAAGAGCATCGCTGTACGCCCGAACGGATGCACATCGCCTCACGATGTCCGGGGGAACTCTTTCTGACGGTCGATGATGATCTCTTCCTGCGGCCGGATCAGTATGAGATCGTCTGCACTGCACTGCGTTCCGATCCTACACGCGTGCATGGCATGTTCGGTACCGATTGCACATCGGATGGAAGCTTTCTGACCATTCGAACGGGAGACCGTGATGTGGACATCCTGAATCGTATCTATGGCTTCTCCCAAACACATGTTTCGGCGTTCGCTGCACTCGTAAAATCACTGCGATCTTCCGGTATATCCGTGCCGGAGAACGACAATACATGGGATGACATCATCCTCAGTTTTTCTGGCACAGGAAGGCCGCGGAGTCATCACATCGGTTGCTACCTCGATTGCCCGACGCAGGGAACCAGACACATTGCCGTCTGGAGAGAGGATGGATTTTTTGAAAAGAGAAGAAAGCTCTACGGAACACTGCTGGGAATGGATATGCGCCAAGTACACCGCAACGCCTGAAGCATCAGGCTTGCTCCGCATGCGCCGCTGCAAGTTCTTCCGCAACCGAAAGTAGGAGCGACCATGGGTCCGTCGGTTTCGGCAACAAGCGCAACGTCATGGTGTCGGATACAGGATCTTCGATGGTGACATCATCTACGTCGGTTGCCCTCGACATTTCTCCAGACACGCCGAATTTTTCCAACGTACAACCTTGACGCTCGACGTCGATCAGCCGTTCCCATTGGGATACCGTTGCATATTCAAGCGCCATGCGCTTCAGATCGAGAACAGAAAGTTCCTGATGATTCTTCAATGCGTCGTACATGACCTTCCATTGGTAACAACCGCCCTTCACTCTCGTCGGATCTGCACTGTAACTGAGCCAGCCGGCAATGGTTTTATTCATGATCTGGAAAGCGCTCCTGACCGGAAAATGTGCCAGATGAAGATTCTGTGCTGGATATATCGGACTCTCTGACGTCCCTCTTTGCAGGAGCCCGTGATTCCCGAACCCGATGCCGCAACGCTGGTCGGTTGCCAGTTCGGAGGGAATCAGGATTTTGTACCACTGAGGATCTTCGATCCTCCGACGATGCCTGATGCGGCGATATGGAGGCAATGAACCGTCGTCCTCGGGCAACGGCACATACGTTCGCCAAGGCAGAAGATGCACAACATTCCGATCATACTCCTGCAAAACCGAATGCAGATCGGTCCCTTTCTCAAGAACAAGACACTCGTCCGCATCGATCGGCAGAATCCAGTCTGGCGGATTCTCGCCGGTCATCAGTTCATGCAAAATCTCGGTCAACGCTTCCGATTGCCGATGCAGCAGAGACCTGTCTTCACGGACATCAATCGACAGGTCCTCGTCCTGTAATGATTTCAAAATATCGCCTGAGTTATCTTCGCTCCGATGATTGATGATGATCATCCGGTCCACCAGCGCACAGTGGTGGCGCACGAAAGATTCGAGGATGTCACACTCGTTCCGGACCCAACTGATACTGACGATCTTCATGGAGAGCAGGAGAAATTATTTCTTCTGAAGGAGAATCTGATACTCCTGATGCAGGATCGTATACTGTCCTTGAAAGACGTTCAGAAATGCGTCGATGCCCATTCTCGGATTTTTGAGCGGCTGGTCGAGAAACATCTGCCACAAGTAGTCATCGAGGACCATCACACCGTCGTCTGTCAGTAGATCCCAGCAGAGGATCATATCCCTCAGAACGTTCGGAGCCCGATGTGATCCGTCGATGTAGATGCAATGATAGGTTCTCGAAGGCAACGTGCGAAGAACATACTTCGAATCTCCCTTGCATTTGATCACACGGTGCTCGGCATGCAGAGCCTTGATGTTATGATCGAAATTTTCTTCAGAGGAGACGTTCTTGGGAATGGCATCGCGCAAGGTAGGAGAGTGGATGAAAATGTCTCGATGCTCTTCGGACACCTGCCCCTTCGACGGAAAGAGGTCGATACACGTAAGCTTGGAACTCGGATTGGTGAGAATGTTCTGAAGGAGCCAACATGCAGATCTTCCTTCGAAACTACCGATCTCCAGAAACTGCAGCGAAGGTTTGCCACGAAATCGCGCGAGGTGCTCTGTCCAGATGGGAATGTTGCCAGTGAACCAGTCGCTGCTGAAACGGAGTGCCATGCGTACAGTGTAGAAGAAGGAGGAAGTGAGTTGTAGCTGAGAACTTTTTCGCGGTAGATTTGCAAAATAATATAAATATGTTATAATATGTTTCATGAACACACAAGAAAGCATGGGTTCGCGTCGTGCACATCTGGAGAAAGCAGGAGTGTCTGGTGTTCTTGTGATCGGTATGCTCGTTGCTCTTGGCTTCGGTTCGTGGTCGTCTCTCGGAGTGTCGGTTGCTCCTCTCTCTGCTGATGCGGCGCGCATGAGAAATGCGGAGCAGCTGACCGCTTTGAATATCAGCGATGCCACCTTGAAGCGTAGGCAATTCCTGAAGCGATCGACCACAATTTCTTTCACCGCAGGCACAGGGGGAACGGTTGCTCGATGGACAGTCTCTCTCGCTGAGCACCCATCGTGGATCATCTTCGAGCCAGAGGGCCCAGATCACATCCATGCCATGATCAGTGCCGAACGTATTCGCAGTGATCTCCTCCTCCATCCGGTTGCCGATCTCCCTGGGGCGACGTCGTGCAGGATCATTCGTGAAGCCAAAGATGCACAGGGTGTCGTGCGTGCTCAGACCGATTGCATCGCGAGCGAGGGGTATCGTTACGATGTGGTGTCGCTTGCAGTGCTGACGAAGGACGCACTGGAGTCGGGGACTGCGAATGTCTCTTTCCCCGTCGAGCCAGTCGCACCAAGCATTCTGGCGAGTGGTCAGAGTGGCGCCGAGATTGTCACGACATTACAACTCCTTGCCACCGGCCGGTCGAACTTCAAGGGGTCGGGTGAAGGGCGCAAGGCCAATGTCAGAAAAGCGCTCAATGAACATGTGAATAATGTGATCGTTCCAAAGGGAGCGACCTTCTCCTTCAACAGCGTGCTTGGAGACAAGGTGAGTGTTTCGCGTGGTTGGCATATGGCATTGACGATCTTCAATGGTGTGGACCTGAAGCCAGCCCCAGGGGGTGGTATCTGCCAGGCTTCTACGACACTCTACCGCGCAGCACTTCAAGCAGGGTTTCCGATCCTCGCACATAAGAGTCATAGTCTCTACGTCGTGTATTACGAGAAGTATGGCGTTGGCCTCGATGCCACGGTGTTCCCAGGTCAGCAGGACATGACCTTCGTCAACGATTCGTCTGGGCCTCTGCTCCTCCAATCCTACAATCGTGGGGATGATGCGTACGTCCAGATTTATGGCATCGATGATCATCGTGCTGTGACGATGACTGGTCCCTACTTTGCTTCGACAGCGCCGAAGGATCTACGGAAGGACAATGGACACGCGATTGCAAGGAATGAGATCGCATGGCAACGGACCGTGGTGATGCCGACGGGGGAGCAGAAACAAGAGCTCTTCGTTGCACGGTACCAGGCCATCCCGCGCTCGCTCGCCGGCCGTTCTCCGGCGACAACGCTGCACGTGCGCGGACTTCCGGACATCGCTTCCGTCGTGACCGTTGCAGAGAACCGTTAGCCTTGCTTCGTTCGTCTCCAAGCGACCATCGCACCTATGAGATAGCCGAGGTACGACACAAGTTGGAGGACCGTAGGATGGTCACTGTATCCGAAGAGCGATTCGAGCATGCCTCCGATGGCTCCTTCCTCTGGCAGGATCGTCGACATATTCCACGCGTGCGATTGTAAGACCGTCACGAGGTGTGCCTCTTGCAAGGCGCCGATGCCGTGTGACACGAGTCCGGCACCTACAAATAGCAAGAGGAGTGCTGTCGAGGTGAAGAATGTTCTCAGTGGCAGTTGTCGGCTACCGCGGAAGAGGAGGACGGCAAGGAGCAGCGCCCCCGTGATCCCTGCAAGGACTCCGGTGAGGTGATGAATATTGGATTTCGCGCTCAGAAAAGCTGCATGTAGAAAGAGCACCATCTCGGTCCCTTCACGCGCCATCGAGGTGAAGCTCAGCAGAAAGATGCCGAGGTACTGATCGTTACTCGCGTAGGCTGTGAGGTCTCGTTCGAGAGATGCACGCATCGACCTTCCCATCCGCATCATCCAGAGGATCATCCACGTGAGGAGTACTGCAGCGGAGAGCATCATGCAGCCCTCGTAGATCTCTTTCGCCTCATCCGTCAGGTGTGTGGAGAATGACTGGAAGATCACTGCAACGGCAATACTGACGGCGCCGCCGCACCCAACCCCCATCCAGACGTACCTCTGCTCACGCTTGC
The DNA here is from genome assembly GCA_023245775.1 of Candidatus Peribacteria bacterium. GTDB lineage: Bacteria > Patescibacteriota > Gracilibacteria > Peribacterales > Peribacteraceae > SICN01. Next base: position 46,294 of record JAHFJR010000003.1, read on the forward strand.
GGCCGAGTCTTGTGAGGAGTGTCAGGAGAATGCCGACAATCAACGAGGTCTCGAGCGTTTCTCGCAGTGAGATCAATGTTGCAGAAAACATAGAGCAGGGTAGGGAAGTGCGGAGCTGAATGTGTCCGCCGGTACCATAGGAAATCATAGGAGAGGAATGTTGCGGACGCAATGAGCAAATGCCCTAGGTACTGTTCACATATACCTTGGCTCTCAGATTCAATTCCATGCGTCTCCGCACCCCGAACGGGTGCTCCTGTGGTGGAAGTATTTCTAGAATCAAACGGAGCAGGTGTTCGACCTGCGTTGACGAAGAATTGGAGTCTAAAAGTATGTGAACAGTACCTAGACCATCGGCAGCCTCACCGTCACAGTCGTGCCTCTGCCTTCGGTACTCTTGATACCGATGCTTCCTCCCGAGCGTTCGATGATGCCATTCACGATGTACAGACCCAGTCCGTTGCCGTCAGCTTTGAACTTCGTCGCATTGGATCCACGTGTAAATTCATCGAAGATTCTGTGCATGTCTTGCTTCGGGATTCCGCAGCCAACGTCTTCGATCTCGAAGATTGCCGTACGTCCTTCTGTACGTGAGCGGAGAACGATCTCTGCATTCTCTGGAGAGAAGTCGATCGCATTATTGAGGAGTTCCAACGCAACGCCAGCAATGAGTTTCGGATCGAGACGCATGGTGATGTTCTCCATCAGATCAAGACGTACACGTTGTCCGCGACTGGCCAGTCGTGCTCCTGCTTCGTTGGCCATCTCTTTCAGGACCGATGTCAGGGAGGCGAACTCTGGTTTGTAGTCGATCTTTCCGGCGTGCACGAGATCTGCCTCCTTCAATGTTTTCAGGATGCTCGTCAGTCGCTTGACACCTTCTTGGATATTGGCGATGGATCGTTGGATGGACTGTGGACCATCTTCTTCCAGTTCCTGCAGAGACCAACTGATGATGGTGAGTGGACCGCCAAGTTGGTGGAAGGCGAGACGCATCAACCCAGATCGTTCGGTATCGAGGCGTTCGAGATTCTCGACTCTGCGTTTCGATAGGAAGAGGATCATGCTGCTTGCGAGGCAGAGTGCGGCGAGAGTGATGAGGAGGAATGCAACAGGGGAGAAGATGCTCTGCGTAAGTTGAATGTATTCATCTGCTGCCATGTCGAGTCCTAGGATTCCAACGATCTTTCCCTGCTTCGTGCGGATGGGAGCGTATCCCGAGACGGTTCCCCCCCACTGATCCTTCGTCACACTCCTGTCGACGGCAGCATGAAGGAAAGCCTCATGAGCAATCTCTGGAATATCGGTCGTGTCGTACAGGTCTCCTGGGTGTGATGTCTCTTCCTCTGGATCGACCTTCCCATTCTGATTGCGATCGAGCTCTTGATCCGTGAGGGCGAGGTCGGCATCTGCTACGAATTTCAGGAACGTCGGATGCTCTGTGCGCTTCATGATGTAGGCGAAACGGATATGGGTGATCGCTTCGCGAATGGCTTGCAGTTTCAAGACGGTGTCACGGAGAGCAGCGGAATTGTTCATCGTGTCTTTGTCTCGGATCTTCAGGATCTGGTCACCGTCGAACTGCATCACTGCAGCAGCAGCTGTGCTACGCAGTGTATCTTTGAGCTGTGATTCCATCATGGACTGTCCTCGGTAGTAGAAGAAACTGCCCGCAAACAACAGGATGAGCAGAATGCTGATAGGGATCATGATCGCAGGCAGCACGCTCGGAACACGTCGGTAGATTTTGGAGTGGGTGTGCATGTGGAGATTTCATGAAAGTATACCAGAAAATTGATAGGTGTGCCACATCAACAGGCCACAGAACAATGGATGCATTCATGTTTCAAACGCGAAGTGGTATCAGTACTGATAACAGTTCCTCGTATTCACCGTGGCGCCGAGACAGGCTGCATAACATGCGTTGAAATAGACCTGTCCTTCCTTCGTGCAGACCGGCGCGTACTGGCTCGGGCAGGTACACGGTGAGGTGTTACTGAAGGCGTTATTGCAGATGGGTGTGACGCTTGGGCAGCCGTTGCTATCGGTTCCGAACTGGTAGCTGCATCCGGGAGGTGGCTGTGAGAGCGGGCGCTGCGTGCAACTGCCGGCACCATGGTACTCATCACGATATCCCCCATAGGGAGCACCGTAGTAGGAGGAGCCGTAGTTCAGTGGGTAGTACGATGGAGGGCCGAACGTCGTTGGGGTGTACGCGGGCGGGATCGATTCGGGGATGGCCGAGGCATAACACTCGCTGCGCTTGCGCTGGTAGACGTTCCAGACATCGGACGTTCGCATCGAGAAATTGCGCCACTTCTGACTACTCTCGTACGAGAAGTTCGACTGTGCTCTGGAGAGTTCATTCTGCCGTACGGACAGGTCGCTGTATCCGAGAGCATCGAACTCCTGATGTTCCTGTGTATCGATGACTCCATTCATCTCATCCCGCAGTCTGTTTTGGGCATCTTTCAGTTGGTCTCTGCGCTCGCGGCCGGCTTGCCGAAGGCATTCGATGTCATTCATCTCAGCGAAGACCGGGAACACCTTGAATACGAGTTGGAGAGCAAGTAGAAGCGAGAAGAACACAGCAGAACGCCGGAGGAAGGGCACAAGTGTAGTCATAAGGGGAGTAGTGTAGACCATCGATATCTTTTTAGTCTAGAGGAAGTTGCACATACTCTTGTTGGTCTATGAACTCTCCTCCGAGAGATCACCGTAGGAACACAGTTGGATTTCCCGCTCTACGAGCTCCTCGCGGATCGACTCATCGAGGAGCATGCGCAGTTCCGTTTGTCGTTGCGGGTCTAGGTCGAACGACGTGCCGATCGTGATGGCGCTGCCAGGATGCACCATGAGTTCCGTCGTCCCAGGCAGGAGCCTTCCGATGATGTGGCGGAGGTTTTTGAGCGACGCATGACCAGCGAGGGTGAGACCGCGGAAATGGTCCGTTGAGTCGATGCCGTACGCGCGGTACATGTCTCTGGCAGACCTGGATACTTCATTGATCTTGCGAGTACGTTCGAGTTGGTCGTCTGGAACAATGTACCCGAAGGGTGGCAGCGGTTCCTCGAGTGGCATTCTGATCCATCGCAGCCCGTAGCGTTCCATTACCGGAATCAGTGCAGAAGCGACGGCCGGGTGCGTGTGGAGATGATGATGACTATCGAGATGCGTCGGTGAACCAACGGTATCGAAGAACCACTCGATCTGTGCGCGGATCTCGCGCTCGAGGTGCTCTGGTGCAATCACACCCTCTTCGAGGAGGATTGCGAGCCTTTCTCGATCGTGGAACATGCCGTTTCCTGCGAGGAGGGATTCGATACTGTCCTTTCTCGAGAGCGGATACTCTTCCGTGAGATTCAGGTGGAGCCCTATTGTAAGCCCTTTCTCGCGTGCCTGTTTGCCAGCGCGATCTGAGTCTGATGTATTTGCGAGAAGTGTTGCACTGGTGACGACGCCAAACTCGAAGCACTGAAAGATCCCATGCGAGCGTTGTGGATTGGCACCCAGATCGTCAGCGTTGATGATGAGACGGCGCATGCAAACAAGTTGAGGGGAGGGGTTAGGGGGAGGGGCGCGAAGCGCAGAAACTGTACGGTGTGATCTCATACCCACTCCGCCTCTCAGGATCATAGGCACAGTGATCCAGTGGTTTGGTCTTCGTGACGCTCGAGCAGGGCCTCGTGCAGACGATGCGTCCATTCTGGTTGCATTCAATGGCTCTCGATAATCGCGACTTCATCGCGACTCTGCAGAACGAATGTGCGTCCTTCTTCGGTGTGCAGTTTGTTACTTTCTTCGCCGTCGTCTGATAGAAATCACAGGCGATCTTGTTCGGGTAGGGTCCGATCTGCGTTGCTGTCATCGCCAATGCGGGCATGGCAGTCGTGAGACTGAACACGAAGCAGACACTCAGGAACAGAGCGGATTTGCTATCCATACGCGCGATTCTACGCTTCTGTAGCGTATGATACCAATCTGCAATAAAAACGTTACTATTCGCTTTCCGTTAGCGACATCCTCTCGTACCGCGAAGCGTTTGCTCTCTCCAAGAATAGCAAAAGCAACCTTCGTTCCATTTGTCATGTTTCAAACGCGAAGTGGTATGAACAAGGCACGTCCTCAACGAATCTTCTGCGCCAACGCTCAGACCATGTCATGAGACAGGTCGCTTCAGGAGCCTGCTCGTGAGTTCCGGATGTCTGATCCATCCGATGATGAGGAGGAAGGCGAACGTGATGTAAATGGGCAGAGCCTCCATGTTCGAAAATCCGTGCGTCAGGTTCGTCGCGAGTGCGCCACCCATGTACCCGACGAGCAGGATGAATCCGATCGTCGAAGTGCGAGGGATGAGGAAGAGGAGGACGATGGAGAGTTCCAGCACGCCGAGTGCGTGGTCGAGTGTTACAGTGATGCCGAGCTTGCTCATCATCGCTTCTGGCGGAGAACCGGGGGCGACGGGCATGAATTTCATGACACCTGCGAAGAGATTGAAGGCCGCGACGAGGAACACGGAGACGCCGCTCAGAACGGAAGAGAAACGGAGTTTCATACAGAGGATGGAGGAAGGAGAAAACGAAATGGAGTATAGCAAGATGACCTTCACTGAACATTGACATATCCTTATTTTTTATTAGAATACATTGCTCTGCGTTCTGCGCAGAGGAATGGTCTTTGATAGCAACGGTGACGATGAAAACCATTGCGGCAGAGTGCATAGGGAGACCTATCCAGTCTGCCGCAATGGCAACACCAGCCGGTCCGCACATCGCAGATCGGTGGTGAACTACTTTTTTGGAGCTCGAGACGAATCATGATCAAGATCGATTGGACGTGGTGGTGTCTTACAAACAATGAGTTTGGCCCGAATTGGAATTTGGCCAAGGTCATTCAAAACGCCAAAGCGGCAGGTGCCGTTGGTGTTGAACTCACCCCTCCCGAGCATTGGAAGGCGCTCAGGAGTGAGGGGCTGACGTGTCCGCTGTCACTCGTCGGGTACGAAGGCTGTGCTCCTTTCGACATCGGTTTCAACCGAGTCCAGGACCGGCCGAGAGTGCTCGACGAAGCGAAACGGCAAGTCGCACTGTGCGAAGCGTCCAACGGGGTTTGTAACGCCGTCATCGCTTTCTCCGGAAAGCATGACCATTCGCAAACCGGAGACACAGCTATCCAGAACTGTGTTGATGGGTTGAATCAGCTCATCGAGGAGACAAGAGGCTCGAGTGTGGTATTCATGCTTGAACATCTCAACGATGTTGCTCCAGTGAGCGAGTCGCTATACGGCCGAGGATGGAGACATCATCCCGACTACGATGCCACGCACCCGAACTACGTTTTGGAAGTCGTGAAGCGGGTCAATTCTCCGCGTTGCAAACTCTTATTCGACATCTATCACTTCCAGAGACAACTGCCACAGGAAAATATCGTCCGGTGGATGACCAAAAACAAGGACCACATCGGTCACATCCATGTGGCCGGTGACAACGGGAGCACGTCAGTTCGTGGAGAACTGAACGTGCCGACTCAGCTTGTGGATTGGGATCTAACGTTTGCGGCCATTCGTGAGATGAATTACCAAGGTCACGTTGGCCTGGAGTTCATCCTGACTCCCGGTGGTCATTACGCTCGCGAGCAGAAAGCTGTGATGAAGAGAATTCGTGGCTCCTAATCCGTCACCAAGTTTCAAAGGCCGAAACGGTCATGGCAATTGCCATGACCGTTTTGAGGATGTACATGGAGAGAGGATCATACGTCGCTCTTGCTCGGAGCTCTGCAAGGCACACTTCGCTGAGCACGCTAAGAGAGACGAGTGTGGTGGGAAGGATTAGAAACACTCATCCTAGTATAGGCTTAGATTTGACAGAAATCTATGTAAGGATTATAAACATATTGGAGGCTGCAGTCTTGAAGCAGAGGGAACAGTGATTCCCACTTTTTCTTCTGTAGTTTTCACCCGATCTTTCACAAGCACAGGTCTGCAGAGAGAGGGATAGCAGCATCATGGGCATTCTGTGCTCGAGGTGCTGCTATTCTTGCCAATCGCTGGTTCTTCTCGTGAAGAACCGCTCTGCGAAAGGCATTCCTCGATACCCGCCCCGGGTAATAAAATATGGGGGAAGGAGATGACATGACACTTCGTTTGCACAATGCAATGTGGCCTGGTTTGGTGGGCAAGGGAGAAGGCAAGGGGCAGGAGTTGCCGATCAGTCTGAATCGGATGCTCCAGATGACGGCGGACGCCCGTTTTGGCGATCAGAAGTTCGATGGCGTGGATCTGTTTCTGTTTGATCCGCACATTGGCATCGATCTGCATGAAGACGTCATCAGAAGATTTGCTGATCAGATCGCTGCGAGGGGATTGGTTGTCGGGTCGGTGGTGGCTCCTGTGTGGCCGGGAACTGTCGGAGACAGCGCCATGGGGGGCCCCGAACAGCGAGCGAAGTTTATTCTCGCTGTGAGGAAAGCCTGTCGGATTGCCAAGATCTTCAACGATCATGGCGTGCGAAAGTACGGCATCATCCGCGTTGATTCCGCCAGCAAGCCCGAGTTTTGGGCAGAGGATCCTTCCAGGAATACAGGAAGGATCGCATCGACGTTCCGCGAAGCGGCGATCGTTGCGGCTGCTCACGGTGAACGGCTTGCCGCCGAAGGCGAGATTTGCTGGGGCGGGATGCACTCGTGGAAGGACATGGTCAATCTTCTCGAAGAAGTTGACATGCCCGGAACGGTTGGCTTCCAGGCTGACCAAGCCCACACGTATCTCTATCTGTTGGGATTCAATGCTCCAGAGCACGCTTTGTTGAAGGCAGGCTACACACAGGCCGAATTCGATGTGGCGTACACGAAGATGACCAATGCTCTGCGCCCGTGGGCGATCGATTTCCACGTTGCTCAGAATGATGGGACCGTCTTTGGCTCCGGCTCTCATGACAAGACAGGACGTCATTGCATGCCCGATGACCCAAACGGGAAGCTCGATATCACGGCGACAGCCCAGTATTGGCTGAAGGGGTGCGAAGATCGTGGCATGCGCCATCTGTGTTGGGACGGTTGCATGTTTCCGAATTCCACACTGGAAACTCCAGCAACGTGGAACACGATCCTCGGTGCGATGATCAAGGTGCGAGATGCGCACGATCGCATGGTCGCGGAAGTCCTAGCCAAAGCCAAGGCTAATGCGGAAGCGACCACGTGAGACCCTCTGCAGTAATCTGTGCTCGAAAGATTTCGCCCCCTCTGGTCTTTGTACCGGAGGGGTGCTTCTTGATGGAAGGATTCGTAGCATGTTGATGCGGTATCAGTTGACACATGGTTCTCGAATGAATTATATTGCACTTGAAGATACCCTAGACGTTTGAACTACTCCGCCAAACCTAGAAATCGTGCGATTGCTCTCTTTGCATTCACAGACAAACCCGAAAAATCGAATTCATTCAACCCATCAATCACTAAGTCGATTTCGACACATTCATCTTCCGTTAACCTCAATAGGTCTTCTGTATTTAGATAGGCTCTCTCCATTAAATCATAGAGAGCACGCGTTACTGCCAGCTCTTTCCCTGTTTCTTCCCCAGAAACACCAATATCATCAATTCTTTTTTCAAGAATCACTCTGTCTAGAACGTAGCCTGCTTCTGCAATTGTCCTGTTTACCATTGAGTATATTTTAAACTTTATTAAAAAGTATGTCAAGTTGTTGGTGAAGTTGGTGAAGATGCCCGGCCTCGTTCGCTTCGTCCTTGGCTTCGCGAACTACGGACGGGCAGGCGGGGAGATCGGTTTCAAGTTAATCTTTTGTTCCTAAAGGCGAACCCTGAAGAACTCTTCAGATATTTTTCAAAATCATAGGCTTTCTCCTTATTCTTGAATGCAGCATAGAAGACAAGTTCTTCTGGGCGAATGCGGCTTGTTGTCGGTACGGCATGGTGTTTGTGCTTCTCCAATCTCTCTTTTAGGTCTTGTGTGCAGCCGACGTAGTGCTGACCATTCTCGAGTTTCAGGATATAGACGTAGTGCATAGTGACGCACTTTACGCCAAACAGCCCCACTTCGCTCTGCGATTTGCATAAAGCGAAATAAAGCATTGAGATTTTTTTCTGGAATTTGGGCAGAGCTACGCGGGGCACCCCCCTTCACTCCGTTTCGGAGGGGCAAGCACTTCTTGATTTTTTAACGCCCCACGCCGCTTTCCTTGGAAAGCTCTGCGGGGCACACTTCCTGTGCAAGTAAGTGGCTCGCCACGCGTAGCTCTCGTGAACGAAGTGAACGAGAGCGAAGTGTGGTGGAGATGCCGGGAGTTGAACCCGGGTCCAACGTGTAGTGGGTAGGCCAGTACGATCATGTTCCTCTCGTTATTCACCTTCCGTAGGAGAGAAACAGAGAAAGGAAGGTGAAGACGATGTCTGTATACAAGAGCGGTTACAACATCCGATAACCGTCAGGTCCCGCTGTGACGCCTCATCCCAGTAGCGAGAATCGAGGGGAAGCGTGGTCCGAAGTGAATCAGACCTTAGGCCATGGCCATCGCAGGGGCAAAGACATTCATCTTTGCAATAGCGCGACCGATGACACTGTCGGCAAATTTGTCGGCAGGTATAGGTTGCAACAAGTGGATAACGGGAACCGTTGCCGTCCCGGATCGTGGCACAGACTCACTAGAATCACGCTGTCAAAGCCTGTCATCCCCATAAAAACTAGAAGAGATCACGCTGCCTGCCCCTCGTAGCTCCCGCAGGAGCGAAGTGGGGTCAAAGCCTTGCATCCCCAAAAGAAAAGAAACAGAGGAATCAAAGGAAACAGAAGAAACAAGGGAATGTGCGAAGCGGTGATTCCAGAGAGCAGAGAGATCAGTATACCACAGATTGACGAGCCATCTTCACTTTTCGATTTCTCCATTCATGGAACATCTGTCGACCAATTTTCCATTTGCCCCTTTCTCGAAAGGCAGGCATAGATTGTTTTTTTGCAGCGTTGGCAAGGCTTTGAGCTGAGTGTAGAGAATCCTCTCTTGCCATCTCGCTCAAGAGCAGAATTTCATCACTGCGGAGGTAGGCAATGCGCTTATGAAGACTCTCTTTGAGCAAAACAACAACAATGTGCTCCATATTTTTCGTAGAGCGATCATCGTCATATGCCTGCAGTGATGCATAGTATTGCCTCTTTTCTTTATCCCGAATGATGATAGGAGGATAGCGATGCGATTTGAGTTGGAATTGCATGAGTGCGCGTCCCACGCGTCCATTCCCGTCACAAAATGGATGAATGCGTTCAAACTCTAGGTGGAAGGCGACAATGCACTGGAGAATGTCCGAAGGAGTCGCATCATATGCTCGCAGGGCATTGGCCATCAGTGAAGACACATGAGCGGGCGATGGAGCAATGTGACGACCAACCCGGACATACTCTTCGCCATGACGGAAACGCCCAGCAATATTTTCATCGATGTGGCTCAGAAGTGTTTGGTGTATGAGCAAGATCATCTGCTTGTTCAGTGATTCCTTTGTACGCACTTTCTCATTCAAATACTCTGTTACCCGTGCGAGATTGATCGCTTCAAAAAATTCCCGCTGCGTATGGTAGGGCGGAATCTCCTGATGTAGCAGGATCTTCTCAGTTTCGTCCAAGGTAAGTGTGGAATTCTCAATCGCGTTCGAGTTATAGATTGCTTCAGGCAATTCTGCTTCTTCAAGAAGCGCTAACAGTGAATCTTTCCCTGTTCGCAATTGATGGAACTCCTGGAGGAGGACATCAAGATGCTTGCGTGTCGTTAGATGCAAATTTATAGGTGAAAAAGTACATATAGTATACATTTTTCACCTATAAAATCAATAGATTTTCTTCAGCGCCCAATTTGCAACTCCCAGTACCGATCCGATGGTGATCCATCCGCTGATTCCGCCTGTAAGGGTGAGTGCCAGAATGTTCGGGTCCATCTGCAGCGTGATCTTGTAGATCAAGGTGAGAAAGAGCGTGTTTACGAGAAGATCCGCAAGGAGGCTCGTGACGAGGTGGAGCGGGAAGGTGAAAAGGTTCAGAAGCGGCCGAACGAGGAAGTTCATGAGGGTGAGCAGACTGCCGAAGATCACGAAGGCGCCAACCCCACCGAAGAGCGTGAAGTACTGCGGGAGGTAGGAATCGAGAAGGCCTGCCAGCACCGAGTTCAGAACCGCGCTGAGAGTGAGTCGGAGGGGGAGGGAGAGTTTGAGCACAGATGAGAAGTACATTCTACATCATCGACGACGCAGGAAGAATCCTGCTCCCTTCTTGTCTGCTTTCCTACAGTCACGGGAGCGGGTTGCTACCCGCGGTTGTCGTGGTTTACTTCTTCTTCTCAAATTTGACCTCGATCTGCATCTCTTCGATCTCGACCGTCTGGGCTTTCGCTTTCGTCTCGCCGAGTGTTGCTTTCGTCTCACTCAAGACCAGTTCCTGATGCTGAATGAGAATCGCATCTGCTCCGGTGAGTGACAGCGTGATCGTGTCCGTGAACTCAAGCCCTGCATCTTTCCTGAGCACCTGAATCGCATGGATGAGTTCACGGGCTTGCCCCTCGAGTTTTAGAGCATCTGTTAGGGCTGTATTGAGGCTGACGACGATGCCATGCTCAGATGCGACGCAGCCGTCTTCTTTCGTTTTGAAGACGACCGTGGCTTCGCTTCCGGTGATCGTTTCGCCAAGGACAATGAAACCACCCTCTTTCTCCTCGAAATTTCCTTCTTTGCCGGCACGGATCAATTCCTGTACTTTCGAGCCGAGACGCGGTCCGACTTTGCGCGCATCGATCTGCAGGATCTTCGTTGCGATTGCAGCGGCATCCGAGACGGCGATCACCTGTTTCACATTCAGCTCCTCTTTGATGAGCTCCTTGATGATCTGGCCGTCCTCGGAGGGCGGCAGTGCGACGGTGACGGATTGCAGTGGCGTGCGTACGGCAATCTTGGCATCGGCTCTGAGTTTGAGACCGAGCGTCACGATGGAGCGCGTGTTATCCATGCGCGTGAGGATGCTCTGATCTTCATCGCTGAGTTCGCAGCTGACTGGCCAATCCGTGAAGTGCACGGATCCGTGGTCTTCGGCAACGAGATTCAGGTAGATCGCTTCGCTGATGAAGGGGCAGAATGGAGCGAGAAGCTGCGCATTGGCAAGCAGAACTCGGTAGAGTGTGTCGAGAGCATCTTTCTGCTCGCCGGACGAAGCCTTGGCGAAGTCTGGCTCCTGTTCATTTTCGGATCCTAACTCTTTACCTGCAAGACGGCGGCGACTCAATCTCACATACCAGTTTGTGAGGTCATCGATGGATAGACAGAGGTGTGCACAAGTGGCCGAGAGATCGTAGCCATCCAGTTCCTTCGTCATGTTATTCACGAGCGTCTGTGTCTTCAGAGTGATCCACCGATCGAGCAGGTTCTTGCTCTGCGCATTCTTCAGAGAGAAATCCAGTGATGGTTTCCACTTGGCGGCATTTGCGTACGTGACGAACAGGCGATACGCATGCCAGAGAGGAAGCAGAGTAGAGCGCACGGTTTCCTCCACGAGCTTCTCGGAGAAGCGGAGATCTTCGCCTCGGACGGCAGGGGAAGCCATGAGGGCAAATCGCACCGCATCAGCTCCATGTCGATCGGCAACCAGCGTCGGTTCGGGATAGTTCTTGAGTCTCTTACTCATCTTTTTCCCATCTTCCGTGAGCACCGTGCCATTCACGATGCAGTGGCGGAACGCTGGACAGTTGAAGAGTGCGCTACTCAGAACGGTGAGTGTATAGAACCAGCCGCGCGTCTGATCCAGTCCTTCGGCGATGAAGTCGGCGGGGAAACCTTCAGGAATATCTTTCTTCTCACTCTGTCCTTCGAAGGGGAAGTGACCCTGCGCATAGGGCATCGAGCCTGACTCGAACCAGCAGTCGAGGACCTCCGGGATTCTCTGCATTTTAGGAACGATCGTGAACGTGTACGCATGCCCATTCTTCGGCTCCTCTTTCATCGCATCGTCATAGGACATGCCGGTGACGTACTTCATCGCACGTACCACACCGCCATGACCCACGAGAAGCACTTTCTTTCCTGCAAATTCCTTCAGCAGCAGATCGGAACCGCGTCGGATTCTTGCCGTAAATTGTTCGAAGGATTCTCCTCCTCCATCGGGCGTGACGCGTAACCAAGTCGGTGTCAGTCCTTTCGGTTTCTTCTTCGGTCCGTGCTTCGTCATCACGTCATCAATCAGCGTATTGGACCATGTACCGAGGTGGCGCTCGCGAAAGATGTCGTACTTTCCCGCGTATTCAATCTTCAATTCTTTACTGAGGATGGTTGCCGTTTCCACGGCACGCTTCAGATCCGACGAGAGAATGACATCGAAGGTCTGTCCTTTGAGCTTTTCTGCTGCTGCTTTGGCTTGCTCTTTCCCGATCTTATTGAGAACCATGTCGATATTGCCGCCTTGGGTCAATTTCTGTTTGTTCAAATCCGTCTCCCCATGCCGTACGAGTGTCAGCTCCACGGACTTTCCCCGTCCGACCGCATCCGGGCGGGCACTTTCCCCGTCCGACCGCATCCGGGCGGGCACTTTTCCCTTTTCACTCGCCCAGACAATCTCGTCCACGGTCTCTTTGTGCAGATCCATCTGCGCGTTCTTCTCGTGATCCCAGTAGAAGGTGCGATGACCGGCGGTTTCTGGATAGGGCTGATGGACGATCTTGTGTTTCTCCTGTCCCGTGAAGAAATGGATCGCGTTCATGACGAGGTCGGCGTGCGTTACGACCACGATTGTCTCACCTTTGTGCTTCTTCAGGATCTCATCGAAGAACGCACTGAGCCGGAGTTCGGCCGAGTCCCATGTCTCCATTCCTTGAAAATGGAACACGCTCTCCACTTGATTCTTCGAGAGTTTGTGTGCACGGCGTTCCTTGATGAAGGTCAGATCGTCGAAGTCGATGTGTTTGCCTTCGTACTCACCGAAGTCGAGTTCACGGAGCCTTTCATCGATCAGAATCGTTGCGTCCGTTGCGGCGGCGACCGCTCCGGCTGTCTGTTGTGTCCGAAGAAGGGGCGAACAGTAGATGGTTTTAAGAGGAAGGCCGGCTTGATTCTTCACGGCTTCTGCAAGCTCTTTCGCTTGTCCTTGCCCACGCTCAGTGAGCGGAGTACCTGGGACTTTTCCCTGATAGATCGTCTCCACATTTCCCTCACTCTCACTGTGGCGTGCGACGATGATCTTCGTGAACCTCTGAGGATCTTTGGACACAAGTTCATCGCGTGAGCCGATGACCTCGATCTCTCCCGTGATCGCGTTCCGCCAGATCGGAAGTGGCGTTCCCCAGTAGCGGTTGCGGCTGATGGCCCAGTCGCGCGCTCCCTCGAGCCACTTGCCGAAGCGCCCGTCACGCAGGTGCGAAGGCACCCATTCGGTCTTTGCGTTTGCCGCAATCATCTTCTCTTTGATCTTCTCGACTGCGACGAACCACGAACTCGTCGCATAGTTGAGCAGTGGTGAGTCGCACCGCCAGCAGTGCGGGTAGCTGTGGGAGAAGCTCTCCGCTCCAAAGAGTTTTCCGTGTTCCTTGAGCCACTTCGCAATTCTCTTATCTCCGCTCTGGTGGTCATCTTTTGGCTTCGCGGATTTTCCTGCAAAATCCGTGACTTCTTTCTTGAACGTGCCGTCGATGCCGACGTGTTGGAGGACCCCCGTTCCTTCGCGTTGACCCACGGCGAAGTCGTCGTCACCGTAGCCTGTGGCGATGTGCACGATGCCTGTTCCGTCGGTGGTCGTGACGAAGTCTCCAGAAACGATGCGGAAGGCTTTGTCTTGATACTGCTCTTCGAAGTAAGGGAAGAGCGGTTTGTATGTTTTTCCGACGAGGTCTTTTCCCAGTTGCTCGGATTTGATCGCATATTCTTTTCCCTTGAAGACCGATTCTACTAATTCTTTCGCGACGATGAAGTGATTTTTTTCGTAGGCAACGGTGACGTACGTGACGTCCGGTTGTACGGCCAAGAATAAATTTCCCGGCAGTGTCCATCCTGTTGTCGTCCATGCGAGGACGTAGGTTTTCCCTGTCACATCTTTTTTGTCCTTGCCCCGCGAAGCTCCTTTTAGAGCGAATTGGGGTCCTTCGTCCAACTCAAACATCGCCGTCACCGAATAATCCTGAATATCCTTGTATCCCTGCGTGACTTCGAAATTGGAGAGGGGAGTCTGGCAGCGTGGACAGATGTGCATCGGCTTGTGACCTTCGTAGATCAATCCTTGCGTATGAAGTTCCTTGAAGACCCACCAAATCGACTCCATGTAGTCGGGGTCCATCGTGCGGTAGTCATGATCCATGTCGACCCAGCGGCCCATGCGCTCGACGGTCGTGCGCCACTCGTTCGTGTACCGCTGTACGGCGCTTCGGCAGAGGTCGTTGAACTTCGCGACTCCGAGAGCTTCGATGTCTTTTTTACTTCCAAGCTTGTGCTCTTTCTCGATCTCATTCTCGACCGGCAGTCCATGACAATCCCAGCCGAAACGGCGCTTCACGAATTTGCCGCGCATCGTCTGGTAGCGGGGAATGACGTCTTTGATGGTGCCTGCGAGAATGTGTCCGTAGTGGGGGAGGCCCGTTGCGAACGGCGGTCCGTCGTAGAAACTGAAGACCTCGCCTTTCTCTCTTCGCTTCATCGATCTCTTGAAGATGTCCTCTTCACGCCAGTACTTTAAAAGTCCGACTTCGAGATCGGGGAAGGATTGGCGGGGATCGACAGTGTCAAAAGGCATCATGGGCATGGTAACACAGGCCGAAATTGATGTCTTTCAGCTCACTCTAGGCGTACAATTACCCTCCCATGATCATTCCTGAAGCGGACTTCCTCAGGCATATCACGTACTTGTCACTGCCTGAGCAGGCGGCCGTGGAGAAGACACTTCGAGCTGCCGTCAGGTTGCATGAGGGGCAACTCCGGGATTCTGGTCTTCCGTACGTGACACACCCCATTGCCGTTGCTGATTATCTTGCACATCTTGAGGCTGATGCGGTGACCCTCTGTGCTGCGCTTCTGCACGATGTCATTGAAGACGATCGTTGTACCCATGAGGAATTTCTGCAGGAGTTTGGAGAGGAGATCACAACGCTGGTGGATGCTGTGACCAAACTGAGTAAGCTCCAGTACGAGGGGCGCAGGGGCGAGAGGCAGATCGCATCGCTTCGCAAGTTGCTCCTCGTTGCAAGCGAAGATCTCCGTGTCATCCTCCTGAAGTTGGCAGACCGTTGGCACAACATCGAAACGATTGACGGCTTGTCACCCGAAAAGAAATCGCGCGTCGCGAGTGAGACGCTCGATATTTATGTCCCGTTCGCACGTCTCGTGGGACTCTATGACCTGAAGATTCGCTTCGAGCAGATCTGTTTTCCCTTAGCCTTC
The DNA here is from genome assembly GCA_023245775.1 of Candidatus Peribacteria bacterium. Taxonomy (GTDB): domain Bacteria; phylum Patescibacteriota; class Gracilibacteria; order Peribacterales; family Peribacteraceae; genus SICN01. Next base: position 61,692 of record JAHFJR010000003.1, read on the forward strand.
CCCATCGAACATGAGCTATGGCATCGGGAGGTGACGCAGATGCGTGCATCGCTCGATGCGAAGCGTCAGGCCTTCATCAAACGCATCGACAGCGAGACTGCAGCACATGTCACACCGCATCTCACCAGGATCAGTGAGTACGAACTCTTCAAGAAATTACAGGGCAATGTACGTCGTCTGAAGGACACGCAGAATATCGACTCGGTCGTGCTCGTGGTCGATCATGACGATCCACTCTCGTGTTACGACGTGCTCGGCAAAGTGCACATGCTCTATCCCTTCCGCATGTTGTCTTTTAAGGATCTCATCAACATGCCGCAGCCCAACGGCTATCGCGCGCTCCATACGACGATTTTCCTTTCGAAAGATCATCAATTGCTCCTCCGCATTCAGACTCGATCGATGTACGAGTTCGTCCATCGACGTAAGATCTCTAGCTGGATCCGAAAGGATACTCGACTGACGTCGGTCCTTGCTTCACTCAGTCGTTTGCCCTCTCACCATGAGCAGTTTCTCGATGATCTGAAGTCCGATCTCCTAGCTGATCGCATCAATATCTTCACGACGTCGGGAGAAATCTTCAGCCTGCCGCAGCGTGCGACGGGTATTGATTTCGCCTTTGCACTCAGTCCGGACCACATTCCGTACCTTGCTGGCATTCGTATCAATGGCGAGATGCGTGAGGCGACTGCTGAGCTTCGCGAAGGCGATACCGTGGAGCTCATCCTGCTCGATACGGCGAACCCGGCGCTTCGTGCTCACTGGATGGAGAAGGTACGTACAGTGGATGCGAAGGAGGCGATCAAGGAGAACTTGAGTATGAATCCTCTGCAGCAGCAGGAGATGGAAGGCAGATCCATCCTCCAAGCCGAGTGTCGCAAGCGGGCGCTTCCGTCGTGGTGGATCTTCTATCTCACCTCTCTTCAGAACCAGCTTAGTATGGCGCTCGGCCAGTCGTCGTTCTCCGATGTGCTCATCGCCATTGGCACAGGTCGCCTCTCCGCGTCCAAAGTGATGGATATCTACAAGGAGATCCTCGTTCTGTCTCCGACCCTTTCCCAGAGGGTTCTGAAATTTTTGCATCTGCTCCCTCGAACGCGTGTGCTGAGTACACAGGCAACGATCATCAGTTTTGAGATCTCTGCTCTGGACCGCAAAGGCCTCATCTATGACATCACGAAATGCATCTCCGAGCGCGATCTAAACATCTCGCAGTTCGGTGTGTACGCAGTTCCTCCAAGCGATTCACTCTACAAGATCACTGTCGAAGTACAGAAATTTGAGGAATTCAGCGATTTGTTCGATGCACTGCTGCAGATTCCGAGTGTAAAAACAGTCTTGCGTAAGCTATGATTTTATTGTAGAGTTCCAGACCTCAAATTTTATTCCAGCAAGTATGCACACAAGGATGCAACCATCGGACCGAACACAGGACCCTCTACGGCACCTCTATCAACCGATGGTCGCTCGATATGACGATTACATGCACAGCGTCTACGAGCCGAATATTGAGGACAGACAGGATGCGTACACCAAACACTACGATTGTATGAAAGATCGTCTTGCCCGTTGGCTTGAGGAGAGTGTCATGGATGGAGATTTGCCTAGACCCGAAAGAACCAATTTTGCGTTCGTCGGTTTGATGGATGCCGGAAATGAGCTGGATCAAAGCATTCTATCGAGATTAGAGAGAATGCGTTCGATCCTCTTGATCGATTTTTCTACAAGGATTCTTCGTCGTGCTGCCGAATCTTTGATGCAAGCAGGAGTTCCCGGTCAGAAGATCCATTACATGCAATTTGATATTACCGACGGTCTGAGTGTGACGCTGGATGAGTGGATGAGAGAGCAGCTTGCTCTGTGTGGTGAGGGAGAGGATGAATTCCACTGTTTCTTTGAGAAACTTGAAAGCCGTATGAGTCAGGGATTGATCATCGAAGAATTGGAGCACCGTTTTGAAGCAAAAAGAGTAGCTTCTCTCGGAGGAGCGATGCATGCAGGGAATGACTTTTTATCCGGAGGAGAGAATACGGACCGCAAGTTACAACTCAATATTGATGGACGCGACTACCCTGTCGATGGAGTGTCGTATCAGATGGTGAATGCTGCGGCCTTCGTGCCTACGAAAGAGATGGTTCTGGAGCGTTTCCAAGAAGAGGTTCAAAGAAGTGGTGTGAAGTCGAGCGATGCTGCTCAGGTTATTCGGAAGCGTACGCTCGAACGCATCTATCGATTCTTTGCGGTGGCTAGTACACATTCGACGAAGAACAATGTGACGCAAATCATCGATGATAACCAGGGCAGGACCCGTGTTCATATTCTGACGGACAAGAGCACGCTCTGGAAGCGTCCAAAATGGGGCGAAATGCCTCAGTTGAATATCGATGGTCCGCAGGGACTGAAAGAGGCTTTCCATGCCAGCGGTAAGGAGCTCGTTGAAACATCACAGGTGTGGTATTGGAATGATCTCTATAAGCCCTATGATGATCAGGATGCATCGGCTCCGATTCTTGATTTCCAAGAACATGGACATGAGTGTCAGGCAGTGACAGTCTTTCAAAATGGTAAGGATACAGTAGGTTCGAGTACAGTTTCGAATCATAGAGAAACGCTATCTTCTGCTACTGTGTAATCATCTGAAGAATGTATGTCTTCACATTCGAAAAGATTTCCGTCTCTTCATCGAGGGCTGCGACTTCTGCTTTCGTGAACCACTTCATCCGATCACTCTCGGTCTTCTCGATCGTCACCGCTTGCCTTTCATCTAGCGGTTTTGCAAGGAAGAGGAAGTCCATGTGCTGATGCGCGGGTTCATTGCGTTCCGGCGACGCTGGAATCTCTTCGAGCAGCATCGCAATGGGCTTGCTCAGCATGCGTCCCTCGAAGCGGTTCTCCTCGAACAGATCCACTTGAGCATCGCCGATGATCTCGACGTCCAGATTCGTTTCCTCTTTGCACTCGCGCTTCGCTGCGTCTTCGGGTGTTTCGTTCTCGTCGACGTGTCCTCCCGGAGGCATCCATCGCTTCAGACGCTTGTGCCACAGGAGCAACGTGCGTTTCTTTGAATCGATGATGAAGGCCGTAGCGGTGAAGTGGCGAATCACCGACAAAGTTTACCATCCAATGCGCGTCGGCGTCTTGACGGTCGGACAGGCACCGACTCTCTGGAGACTGAGCAGCTTCATCGGGTTGCCTTCGGCTTCGCTGCAGGTTGGGGTGCTGTTGCTTGTAGCAGGTACCGTCATCTGCATGCGGAACCAGCGTGTGCTGTAGTCGCCGATCCACGAAGGCGTCATCGGGCTTCTGGTGTGCGAGAGGCGAATGCCCACACTAATCACTCTCTGCATCGATGCGGCCATGCCTACGGGAGCTTCGGCCGAGGCAAGGGGAGTCATGCTAGCGAGAACGAATGCGAGGGTGAGAACAGAGGGACGCATGGGGGTGGGGGAATGAGAAAAGAAAGAAGGGGATTACTGTACCATCTTCTGTAGGTACTCGCCAGTGTAGCTCTCTTTTGACGTCGCGACCTCTTCCGGCGTTCCGGTGGCGATGATACGGCCACCCTCGTCGCCACCGTCGGGTCCGATGTCGACCACATAGTCAACGGACTTCACGACGTCGAGGTTATGTTCGATCACGAGCACGGTGTTACCCTTCTCCACGAGGCGCTGGAGTACATCGAGGAGGCGTTTGATGTCCTCGAAGTGCAGGCCTGTCGTGGGTTCATCGAGAATGTAGAACGTTTTGCCCGTTGCGCGTTTCGTGAGTTCGGTCGCCAGCTTGATGCGCTGCGCTTCGCCTCCGGATAACGTCGTTGCACTCTGTCCGAGATGGATGTAGCCGAGGCCAACGTCGCTGAGGGTCTGCAGTTTATTCTTGATCGTCGGGAAGGCCGCGAAGAACTCGAGTGCTTCGGTGATAGTCATGTCCAGCGCTTCGGCGATATTCCTCCCTTTGTATGTCACCTCGAGCGTCTCGCGGTTGTAACGTTTCCCTTTGCACGTCTCGCAGATCACGTACACATCGGGCAGGAAGTGCATCTCGATGCGCTTCAGTCCGTCACCTTCACACTCCTCGCAGCGGCCACCAGACACATTGAAACTGAATCGTCCGGGTTTGTAGCCGCGTGTCTTCGCTTCGGGCGTCATCGCGAAGACGTCACGGACTTCCGTGAAGATGCCCGTGTAGGTGGCGGGGTTGCTTCGCGGAGTTCGGCCAATCGGGGATTGGTCGATGACGATGGCTTTGTCGAGGTGCCCGAGACCTTTGATCTCCTTGAAGTTCTGGCCTTTGGAGTGTGCCTTGTTCAGGATCCGCTGCAGTTCCGGAGCGAGAATACCGTGGATGAGGCTCGATTTCCCCGAGCCCGAGACGCCGGTGATCCCAATCAGACAGCCGAGGGGAAGTTTCACATCGACGTTCTTCAGATTGTGATGAGTGGCGCCGAGAATTTCGACGAACTTGCCATTGCCTCTCCTGCGTGTCTTCGGTACGGGGATCTTCTTCTTTCCGCTCAGGTACTGCCCCGTCACCGAGTTCGGATTCACAATCAGTTCCTTTGGTGTGCCCTGTGCGACGACCTCGCCGCCATGCTTGCCGGCACCGGGTCCGATCTCGAGGAGGTAGTCCGCTGCTTCGATCGTCTCCTGATCATGCTCCACGACGATGACGGTGTTGCCGATGTCGCGGAGGTGATTCATCGTACCGATGAGCTTCGTATTGTCTCGCTGATGCAGTCCGATGCTCGGCTCATCGAGGACATAGAGGACGCCCTGCAAAGCAGAGCCTATCTGCGAGGCGAGGCGAATGCGTTGCGCTTCACCCCCAGAGAGCGTCGCTGCGGAACGATTCAGTGTCAGGTACTTGAGTCCTACGTTCTCGAGGAAGTTGAGGCGCGAGATGATTTCGCTAATGACTTTGCGGACGATGGCGTACTCGTAAGTGGAGAGGGAGGAATCAAAGGAAACAGAGGAGTCAGAGGAAACAAAGGAGTGGGCATCCTTTGTTTCTTTTGTTTCCCTTGTTTCTTTTGCTTCTTTTGATCGTGGAATCAGTCCCTCGAAAAACTTCTTCGCTCCCGAAATGCTCATCTCTGTCCCATCCACGATATTCTTGCCGCCGACGGTGACGCCGAGGATCTCCTTCTTGAGTCTCTTCCCTTCACACTTCGGACACGGAAGCTCGAACATGTACGCTTCGATCTGGCTTCTGGTGTAGGCGCTATCCGTCTCACGGTGACGCCGCTCAAGGTTCGGGATCACACCTTCGTACGTCGTCTGGTAGTGACCGTCGAATTTCTCGGAACTGAAGTCCACATCGACTTTTTCGGGGTACCCGTAGAGCACGATCTTCTGGATCTCGGGAGAGAGGAGTCGCCATGGCACTTCCAACGAGAATTTCGCTTTCTTCGCGACGGCCTCGAGTGTCTGGACCATGAAGCTCATACGGCCGGCAGACGTGGCCCATGGGTGGATCGCCCCTTCGCTGATGGTGAGGTCGGGGTTCGGGACGATCCCAGAGACGTCGATCTGCAGAATATTGCCGAGACCATGACAGTGATCGCAGGCTCCATGTGGCGAATTGAAGCTGAAACTCCTCGGTTCGATCTCGGGGATGCTCATCTCGGGGTAGTCGGGGTTCACAAATTTGTTCGAAAATTTCAGCAGTTCATTCGTATCGTTATCGAGGACGTACAGCAGTCCTTCGCCTTTCCTCAGAGCCAATTCCACGCTGTCACTTAATCGCGTTCGGTTCGGATTCGGAGACTCGACCTCCGTGCCATCACTCAGTTTCTCCTTCACGGGTTCGAAATCGCGGATGATCATGCGGTCCACGACGATCTCGATGTCGTGTGCCTTCTTCGGGTCAAGATTCGGTTCCTCGTCCGTCGTCACGATCACGCCATCGATACGCATACGCACGAATCCTTCACGTTTGATCGTATCTAGGATTTTCTGATGCGCGCCTTTTCGTCCGATGACTTGTGGGGAGAGAAGCATGATCTTCCGTCCCTCGGGCATCTTCGTGATGATGTCCACGACTTGGCTCGGAGACTGCTTCGTGAGGAGTTTTCCGGTGATCGGACAGTGCACCTGTCCGACTTTGGCCCACAGCAGTCTCATGTAATCGTAAATTTCCGTGACGGTGCCGACGGTGGAACGCGGATTTCTGGGTGCCGTTTTCTGGTCGATGGAGATCGCGGGACTCAGGCCCTCGATGCTGTCGACTTCCGGTTTCTCCATCTGCGAGATGAACTGTCTCGCGTAGGCAGAGAGCGACTCCGCGTACCTGCGCTGACCTTCGGCGAAGATCGTGTCGAAGGCGAGCGACGACTTGCCCGACCCCGAGAGTCCGGTGATCACCGTGAGCGAATTCCGCGGGATTT